>NZ_BLLI01000009.1 GCF_011170085.1 Pseudolactococcus hodotermopsidis
AAGCTGAAAATTCAGCCTAAATCATAACTCAATAATATCAAAAATGGAATCTAAAAGCAAATTTTGCTTTAGCAAAATGTAACTCATGTTTAGACTTTTTTTGGGACATTTTCAATTTCGCTTGACATTTTCAAAAATCAAATCCATACAAAGTTGCAAAATAATCAGCCGCATTTTCAGCTCGACGAATCATGCGTGGGGTGCCATTTTCTTGCCATAAAATCTCAGCTGAACGCAATTTAGCATTGTATTGATAGCCCATGGAAAAGCCGTGTGCACCTGTATCGTGGATGATTAAGGTGTCTCCGACTTCAATCGGTGGCAACTTTCTTTGCTTGGCAAATTTATCATTATTTTCACACAAAGAACCAACAACGTCGTAACTCTCAGTTTCTGGCAGAATTTCTTTACCAGAGACGCTAATATGATGATAAGCATCGTAAATCGCAGGTCGCATCAAGTTGACAGCGCAGGCATCAACGCCGATATAGTCACGATAAGTCTGCTTTTTATGCAAAACTTTGGTAATAAGATGACCATGTGGTGCTAGCATAAAACGCCCAAGTTCCGTAAAAATTTTAATATGCCCTAAATTATTTGGTGTCAGTACTTTTTCATAGGCTTTTCTCACACCATCGCCAATTTTAAAGATGTCGTTTTCTGTCTGTTCTGGTTTGTAATTGACACCAATACCACCTGAAAGATTGATAAAATCTAACGCAACATCAGTTTCAGCAACAACTTCTACTGCCAATTCAAATAATGCTTTGGCAAGTGTCGGATAATAGTCATTAGTTACTGTATTTGAGGCTAAAAATGAATGAATGCCAAATTTTTTGACACCGAGCGCTTTCAAGTCTTTAAAGGCTTGAATCAGCTGCGATTTGGTCATGCCAAATTTCGATTCTTCAGGATTGTTCATGATGTCTGTTCCTAGCGTAAAAATACCACCAGGATTATATCGGCATGAGATAATTTCAGGAATTGTTGTCACATTTTTCAAAAATTCAACATGTTCGTAGGCATCAAGATTGAGTGTTGCCCCAAGTTTTCGAGCGTATTGAAATTCTTTAGCGGGGGTGTCATTTGATGAAAACATGATGTCCTCGCCTTTAAAGCCAAGTTTGTGAGACATGAGGAGTTCAATTTCTGAGGCACAATCGACACCGCAATTTTCTTCTTGTAAAATCTTCAAAATGGTGGGTGTCGGTGTTGCTTTGACAGCAAAATATTCCTTGAAACCAGGATTCCAACTGAAAGCTTGGTTGAGGGCGCGTGCTTTTTCACGAATGCCTTTTTCGTCGTAAAGATGAAAAGGTGTCGGAAATTCTGCTGTGATTTTTTCAAGTTGTTCTGCTGTGACAAAAGGGATTTTCATCTGATGATTCTCCTTACTATTTGAACTTCAAGCTAACTTTCTAGAAAAATAGACGATTTGTCCGCACAAGCTGCGCTTGTTTACGGCGAATCACTAATTTTCTACGAAAGTTTGCGACTCCGTCGCATCGCTTTCAGTATCATGTTATTTGAACTTCAAGCTAACTTTCTAGGAAAATAGATGTTTTGTCCGCACGAACGATGTTCGCTTACGGCTCATCCTAATTTTAGGCGAAAGCTTGCGTCTGTGATTACTTGATGCCTAGTGGTGCTTATTTTTCAGTATCATGAATTTTACATAATTAGAAATATGTAAAATTCATGCGTTTAAATAATCTTGCAAGTCTTTTAAAGCACGTTCAGCAATTGCTGTATAACGTGCTTTCTTATCACGAATGCGTTCGCCGTCAAGTGCTTTGATAATGCCAAAATTCACGTTCATCGGCTGAAAATTTTTACTACTTGCATGCGTGATATAGTAAGGCAGCGCACCGATTGCTGTGGTTTGAGGGAAGATAAGTGGTGCTTTTCCATGGTACAACCTAGCAGCGTTAATGCCCGCAACCAGACCAGAGGCAGCTGACTCGACATAGCCCTCAACACCAGTCATCTGACCGGCAAAAAAGATCTTATCCTGCTTTTTCGACTGAAAAGTTTGGCTCAAAAGTTGTGGCGAATCCATATAAGAATTGCGGTGCATCACACCATAGCGAACAAATTCCGCATTTTCAAGCCCTGGAATCATACGGAAAATGCGCTTTTGCTCGCCCCATTTGAGATGTGTCTGAAAACCGACGATATTATAGAGACTAGCCGCCGCATCGTCTTGACGGAGCTGAATCACGGCGTAAGGCACATTTGTCTCATAGGTCGTGCCATCTCGCTTGGTAACGGTATAGGTTTCATTTGGATTTTCAAGCCCGACAGGTTTCATCGGACCAAAGAGCATGGTCTTGAAACCGCGCGCCGCAATGACTTCTATCGGCATACAGCCCTCGAAATATTTCTCCTTTTCAAAAGCCTTAATCTCGGCGACTTCTGCCTTGACAAGCGCTTGCTGAAAATTTTGAAACTCTTCCTTGGTCATGGGTGCATTGAGATAAGCCGCCTCGCCCTTGTCATAGCGCGATTTGAGATAGACCTTACTCATGTCAATGCTTGCAACATCAACTATCGGCGCTGCCGCATCGTAAAAGTAAAAGCCGTTACCGCCGTTAAGCGTATGAATTTTTTGGGCTAATGTATCAGAAGTCAAGGGACCAGAGGCAATCACGGTAATCTCATCACTTGGAATTGCCGTGATTTCTTTGCGAATGACTTCTATCAATGGCTGATTGCTTATTTTAGAAGTGACAAGCGCAGAAAAGCCGGCACGATCGACTGCCAAAGCACCACCAGCAGGCACACGAGTTTCATCAGCCGAACGAATAATCACACTATCAAGTCGGCGCATTTCTTCTTTGAGTAAGCCAACAGCATTGGTCAATGAATCGCCACGTAGGGAATTTGAGCAGACTAATTCTGCGAAATCTGTTGTTTTATGTTGCGGTGTTGCCTTGACACCTCGCATTTCGTAGAGTTTAACAGGAATGCCACGCTTGGCGATTTGATAAGCTGCCTCTGACCCCGCAATTCCTGCACCAATGACATTGATATGATTTGACATGATTGATTTCCTTATTTTTATGTTAGACTTTATTATAGCATATTTGGGAGGTAAACATCAAAAAATGATTGTTTTACATAATTTAAATTATTCTGTTCTACTGCGTTTATGGCAATTAATAATTCCGGAATTTTAATGTTAAAATTGACGTTTGTTTACAGTTTATCTTTACTTGTTTTACATAATTTAAACTATGTAAAACAAGGAGACTGACCTCAAAAAAAGCCATTTATCAGTCATCCTTTTTCCAAATTATTACCTTAGTACCAACTTCAACTTGACTTGTAATCTTTATCTCAAAATCAAGTTTATCCAAAATATCTTTGACAAGATAAAGACCGAGACCCGTTGATTTCTGATTTTTACGACCATTATAGCCAGTGAAACCATGCTCAAAAAGGCGCGGAATATCTTCTGGCAAAATACCAATGCCCATATCAGAACTTGTGATATTTTTGTCGAAACTAATTATTAAACCACCTGTTTTTGTATATTTGACGGCATTGTTGATGATTTGTTCAAGCGCCATGGTTAGCCATTTTTTATCACTGGTGACTTCCCAACCGCCGACAATCGTAACCGACAGATTTTTCAAAATAGAAAGACTGGCATATTTTTTGACAAGGTCACGCGCAATGTCAGCAACATCAAATGTTTCAAAACGAAAATCAGTCGCTGTATTTTGCAAGCGCAAATAACTCAGCAAAATATTGAGATAGTTATCCAACTCTAGCAACTGATTTTGAACGTCGATTTTAGTCAAATGATCAGTTTGTGCCATCAAATCAAGTGCTGCTAGTGGCACTTTCATCTGATGTGTCCAAAGTTTAGTCAAATCAAGCAAATCCTTATCAAATTGTACGACTTCTCGATATTTTTGCTGACTAAGACAATCAAGTTGGGCAATAATTTCTTGATAATCTTGCTCAATTAGCCCGCCAGATAGAAAATTTGGCAGATTTTCAACGCTAATCTGTTGGAGAAAATGGTGTTGTCGAACAAATTTGGCAAAGGAAAGGGCAAAAAATAGATCAAAAATAAGCAAAGGCATTAGAAAAGCCGTCACAAATAGTTGCAAATCGAGTTTTTGCAAGACTAAAATCAACGCAATCAAGCCTTCTGACACAAAAAATGCCAGAATATCGCCGATTTTCTCTTGGCAAAAGGACTTAAAAAGTCGAAAATAAGCCGTCATTTGACCACATACCCCACACCTCTGACTGTATGAATCTTATCAAAATCAACTTGGAGCAGTTTCTTACGCAAGCGACTCATATTGACATTTAAAGTATTGTCATCAATAAAATCATCGCTTTCCCACAATTTTTTGAGCATATCGTGCTTGTCAACGATACTGCCAGACTGTTCAAGCAACAAAGTCATGATAACGCTCTCCGTTTTAGTCAAGCTAATGCTCACAAGACCATTTGAAAAATTGCCTTGTGTATCTAGCGTGAAATTGTCAAAACTTAACTTTTTTGCCTGTATTTGTGTGCGCCTTAAAAGCGCATTGATTTTGGCAATTAAAATCTCGATTGAAAACGGCTTACTGATAAAATCATCAGCACCCATATTCATCGCCATAACTGCAGTCATCTCATCAGTTGCACTGGAAATGAAAATAATCGGTAAATCACTATTTTTACGAATTTCGGTTGTCCAATAAAAACCATTAAAATAGGGCAAGGTAATATCCATTAACACCAAATCGGGTTGCGTGTCTGTGATTTCACTTGCGACAGCACGAAAATTACTAATAACAGTGACTTGAAATTCCTCCGTTAATTTATCACGTAATAACTTAACAATCGTTTCGTCATCTTCAACAATAAAAACTTTATTCTTCATACTTCTATTTTACCAAAAAAAGCACCGTTAGGCGCAATTAGATTGTCGATAACTCAATTCGCTCTGCTGGATTTATCTCCCCCCCCCTCACCGCTCAACAATTTGATAATAAACCCTTGATGTTTTGCGATAAATCAGATAATAAATAGCTGAGATAATCAAAATTGTGATGATACTCACGCTCGCAATCATTGTCATATCTGTGATTGAAAAGAGTTTGATGAGTTTAGAAATCATCACGAAAGCAGCCGAAAAATGAATCACACTGACCACGATTGGCATGAAAAAGACAATCAAAATTTGAGAATTAATCGACTTTTTGACTTCTTTTTTGGTCAAGCCAACTTCTTGCAAGATACGATAACTCCGCTTGTCCTCTGCGCCCTCTGAAATTTGTTTGTAATAAATAATCAGAGCAGCACCGAGAATAAAGGTCATGCCTAGGATAAAGCCGATGAACAGGAAACCGCCTGTAAAGGAAAGTGTGGCAGTCATGCTATCTTTCTCAGTTGAAACATGGAGATTACCATTAGTCGTATTAACCGCCATAAGTGTTGCTTGTTCGTCATCAGACAGCGTCATAAAAGTCCTTGTTTCAAAGGTTGTATAAAGATTTGAATAAAGACTATTGAGTTTAAGAAGAACCTCCTCGTCTTTTACAACTAGGACAAATGTGTCATAAGTGGCTAAAAAGAGCGGAAAATTATTAAGCATGACTGTTTTTGTGACCTCTAATTTTTCGCCGTACCAGTCAATCGTTTTGACGTCGCGCTTGCCCGTTTGATTACAAATCAGTACTTGATTCGCTTGAATTTCGGGTAAATCGTTCCCAATTTTAACCATATCATCACGTGTCACAAAACTAATTTCTGCAAAATCACTGCCACCTTTAGTTTTACTTGGAAATTTTGCCTCTTTAGTTTGATTAACATTGAAAACCTCTAAAGCCATAAAAGTTGAATAAGATTTAATTTTTGATGTTTTTATATCATTTTTTTCAACAAAATCAATTAGTATTTGCTCATTTTCGGCAATATTTGAACCGAACACAGTAATATTGCTATTTTGTGGAAATTGATCTTTGATAACTTTTTCGGTGCCAACATAAAGGGTAACAGATGTAGCAAGCATGACAAAAGTCATGGTCACAAGAATTGTGATATTGGCAAGACCAACGGCATTTGTCTTCATGCGATAAAGCATGCTGCTGGTCGTGATGAAATGCTCTGGCTTGTAGTAATAGGCTTTATTGGCTTTTTGGCGTTTCAAGATGAAAATCGTCACACCAAGATAAAGCAGGTAAGTCCCAATAATGACAAGGACAACAGCGATTGCAAATTTCATCAGTGCCTCTATCGGACTTTTGACACTCAGCGCCAGATAATAGGCAATGCCAATCATAGCAAGGCTGAGAATCGAAATAACCAATCGACCACGCGGTTCACGTTCGCCACGACCATTATCTTGCAAAAGACTAATCGCTGAATTGCGTCGAATGGTCAGAAAAGCGAAAAGCATGAGTAGACCGAAAATGAGGGCAAAAACCACAATTGTCAATAAAATTGCTTTGAGCGAAAGTTTGAGTGCAAAATAATCACTACCGATGAGATTGACAAAAATCAGATATAAAAACTGTGAGAAAATCACACCTAAAATCGTGCCGACTAACAATGTTGCAAGGAATGACAGCACTAATTCCCAGAATGAAATCGTCGCAATATTGCGTTTATTTAGTCCTAAAATATTGTAAAGACCAAATTCTTTCGTCCGTTGTTTGAGCAAAAAACGATAACTATAACTGACAATGATAATGGCAAAAAAGACAATGATGGCTAGACCTAAGAGCAACAAAAATCTGACGTATTCTGCGCCTTTAAGTTCGTCAACACTTGATGAAAAAGCAATTGTGGACAAAATCAAAGTCATCGCAAACATGACGGTGGCGGCAAGTAAAAAGGGAGCGAAAGTCGCTAGAGATTTCCGAATATTTTGATAAGCAAGTTTGAGATAAAACATCATTGCCCTCCTAACAGACTTGTCATGGCAGTTGTGATGTCACGGTTAAAGTCGCTTGTCGTCTTGCCCGCACGGTAAAGTTGATGAAAAATTTTACCGTCTTTGATGAAAAGCACACGGTTGGCATGGCTGGCAGCAAGACTTGAATGCGTTACCATGAGAATCGTTTGCCCTTCAGCATTGATTTTTTCAAATAAAACCAATAAATTGTCTGAATTTTTGGAGTCAAGCGCCGCAGTCGGCTCATCTGCCAAAATTAATTTGGGATTGGTAATCAAGGCACGCGCAATCGCAACACGCTGTTTTTGCCCACCAGACAGCTCAAACGGTTGTTTATCAAGTAAATCTGCGATATGCAGTTTTGGCGCTAAAAGCGCCAATCGTTCCGCCATTTCGGCATATTTATGGCGACCAAGGACAAGTGGCAAGAAGATATTGTCACGAACACTGAGCGTATCAAGCAAATTAAAATCTTGAAAGACAAAGCCCAGATGGTCACGGCGAAATTCAGCGAGCTGTTGTTCTTTAATCGTGCTGATTTTCTTGCCCTCTAATATCACATCGCCAGAACTTGATTTTTCTAGCGTTGCCAAGATATTAAGCAAAGTTGTCTTACCACTCCCACTTTCGCCCATGATTGCGATAAACTCGCCCTTTTCTGCTGTAAAATTCACATCGCGCAAGGCTTGCGTTTTTTCCTTTGAAAAGCGCGTTTGGAAAGTTTTTTCTAAATGATTGACTTGTAAAAACATTAGTTGAGCTCCTTTATAATTTCTGCGTTTATTTCTGACTTTTTAACTTTTTTATAACTCATCACACCTTTGGTTTTATTGACAGTTAATGCCAGATAAGCCCCTTTTCTAAAGTTATAATTAGCTGTAAAAGTAAGTGTTTTCCGCTTACTTTTTTGATTTACGGCTGACATTTTTTATAACGATAGTTCGTGTAAACTCTCCCACTATCAGCCTTACTTTGAGTACCGTCCACGACGATTTTCACATAATAAGTCTCACCGCCGTAACTTTTTTGATGCATCGCATAAGCGCACCAATAATGACTAGCACCACGACTATTATGCTAATTATACTCGATTCGATAAAAAAGCGCAACGTATGATATACTGTAAGTATGACCTATGATAAAACAATCTAAAAGAGAATTTTGGCTTATGCCGATAGTGAGGCTATTGAAGATGTTCTTTATTTTTAACGAATTGAGTATAATTTCTCCATTTCTTAGGTTTTGCATGTGTTTGCAATTCCTTTTATTTGATACTTTTATTATCGCACAAAAAAGACCTGCGATTCTTACAGGTCTGGGTTGTTTTCTTACAGAAATGTAAGAATGAACATGGCTTGTAGTTTAATTCGTTAATAATATCTGATATGACTTCTATATCACCATTTTTTAAACGTTCATCAAAATTATTATCTATTATTTTTTGAGCAATCTCTTGTAGTGCATTCTTTTCTTGTTGTTTATTAAAATTGGTTGAATACATGGTATCAATCATTCTCATTTTCATAACCATAATGTCTTTCTCATTCTCTAAGTTATTAACCATAAAATAGAACACAAAAATAACTCAAGGCTTATCTCGCCCAACAAAACGCCCCTTACCAAGCAGAAAATCAATGGCTCGCACAATATTTCTGTCAACCGTTTCTTCCGACTTCAATCTCGCAATATAACGAACAATTTCATGCTGCCTTGACGGCGATAACCTGTCAAAAACTTGCTGAGCTTGCGGTGTTTCAGCTAATGCCAAACGTAATTTTTCAGGCATCGCAAATTTGCGTGAAACAGGATCAAAAGCAATCGTGACCGTACAACTCTCGCCAATTCGTTCTGGGGATTTTTTCAGCATGGTCATATTCACATAAAAACGCCAAGCACCCGAGTATTTGACCAAAGTTTGCTTGTAAGCCTTGCCGTTTATCTCGCCCTTGACTTGAATCGGACCAGTCGATTTTTTAGCATCAGCAAAAATCGCTCGCAAAATGGCAACAGGAACTGTCAGATAAGGATTAGCGCCGATAATTTTCAACTCGTCGGTAAATTCATAGCTTTTTTGCATTTTTCTCCAGTCACATCTTATAAACTCGATACTGCCCTAAATTCTTAACCGTCACGCCCAATCTTTCAAGCGCATTGACCAAATACTGATAATCGCCCGAATACTTGGCATCAATCAAGAAAAAATACTCCCCCAAGAAAGTTTTCAAAGGTCGCGACTCGATTTTGGTCAAATCAACCCCAAAATCTGCAAAAATCTTCAAAGCCTTATACAGCGCACCTGGGAGATTATCAGGTAAAGTTAGCGCCAAAGTCATTTTTTCCGTTTCAATCGGCAATGGAATCTGAGGTTTGACATCGCCCAAAAGCCAGAAACGCGTAAAATTCTCATCAATCTCTTGAATATCACGCGCAATAATTGTCAAGCCGTATTCAGTTGCACTTGCACTAGGAGCAATCGCTGCAAAATTTTGAGCTGAGTTTTGCGCGATAAACTGCGCCGCATATGCTGTGCTATCCGTACTTTCGATTGTCGCATTCGGAAAATGTTGCTGCAAATATTTGAGTGACTGCGCAATTGCTTGCGGATGTGAAAAAATCTTGTCAATCGGCTTGTCAGCAGAAGTCGCCATTAACTGCTGCTTGATAGGTTGTACGATTTCCGCCTGCGCACAAATATTTTCCGCCTGCAAAAAGAGATAATCAACCGTCTGGTGTACGCTCCCCTCTATCGAATTTTCGACAGGAACAATGGCGAAATCAACCAAACCTTGTTCATAATTTCTGATTACCTCAGTAATCGTATCAAAAGCGACCAATTCATCGGAAACGTTCGGAAATGCCGCTTGTGCGACCGCATAAGTAAAGGACGCTTTCGGTCCCAAAAAACCAATTTTCATGTTTGAATTTCCTTTACTATTTCGCATGGCGATTTGCCTGTTACCGTGATGATTTTACTAGCGATTTCTTCGTAAAATGCAACTCTTTTGTCAAATATTAGCTGTAAATCAGCGCGTGAATTATTTTCAAAAATCGGTCGAACATTTTGTCTATCCGCCGAAATTCGCCGATAAAGTTCAGAAAAATCAGCCTTGAGATAAATCACTTCAGCAGTTGATTCATGCAAAATCCGCCGATTTTCAGCAGCAACCACGACACCGCCACCAGTCGCAATCACACGCCCAGAAGTCGTCAATTCTTGCAAAACTTGCGATTCAATTTCTCGAAAACGCCTCTCACCAAACTGCGCAAAAAAATCAGCAATCGGCATGCCAATTTTGTCAACAATCACCGTATCCATATCCACAAAATCAGCTGAAAGCAAGCTTGCAATCGTTGATTTTCCCGAACCCATAAAGCCTATTAGAAAAGTTGTCATGATTCTCGTTTCATTTATTTCAGAAAAAACAGTGTCTAAAATCGCAAAATTACCCCGAAAGAAACTTTATTTTTTCTTCTTCTTACCCTTTTTCATCTTCTTCTGCGCGCGTTTCATAGCAGCATTCATGGCAAGTTTGCCAACTTTCCCCTTGACACCGCCACCAAACATAGCGCTCATATCGGGCATGCCCCCAGCCATATCGCCTAGCGCACTCATATCAGGCATACCACCCAGCATATTTGGCATTTTTCCCCCCATGCCACCTAGCATAGACGCCATATCGCCGTTCATCAGACCATTCATCATCTTCTTAGATTCGTTAAATTGTTTAATTAATTTATTAACTTCAATGAAAGTATTCCCCGAACCAGCAGCAATGCGACGACGACGACTAGGGTTGATAATATCGGGATTAGCACGCTCCTCGGGTGTCATTGACAGCACCATTGCGCGTTTTCTGGCAATATCTTTCTCGTCCACCTTAACATTTGCCATACCTGGCATTTCCGACATACCAGGAATCATTTTCATGATTTCGTCCAATGGTCCCATAGATTGTACTTGGTCGAGTTGCTCAATGAAATCGTTGAAATCAAAGGTATTTTCCCGCATTTTCTCAGCGAGTTTGAGCGATTCAGCCTCATCATACTGACTCTGCGCCTTTTCAATCAGCGTGAGCATATCCCCCATGCCAAGAATCCGCGAACTCATACGATCAGGATAGAAAACTTCCAAATCGGTCAATTTTTCACCCGTCCCAACAAATTTAATCGGCTTACCAGTGATTTCACGAATTGACAAAGCCGCCCCACCACGTGTATCGCCGTCAAGTTTTGTAATGATAACACCAGTAACATCTAATGTTTCATTAAACTTCTTGGCAACATCAGCCGCAACTTGCCCCGTCATCGCATCAACAACGAGCAAAATCTCCGTCGGTTGCGCAAGCGCCTTGATTTGAACCAGCTCATCCATGAGTTTTTCAT
Organism: Pseudolactococcus hodotermopsidis; assembly: GCF_011170085.1. Classification (GTDB taxonomy): domain Bacteria; phylum Bacillota; class Bacilli; order Lactobacillales; family Streptococcaceae; genus Pseudolactococcus; species Pseudolactococcus hodotermopsidis. Next base: position 11,291 of record NZ_BLLI01000009.1, read on the forward strand.
CAATCTCAAGCCGCCCCGCCGTATCAATCAGCACATAATCGTTGCGCTTTTCAGCCGCAAGCGCAAGCCCATGGCGCACAATCTCAACAGGCGCAACAGTCGTCCCCTCCTCAAAAACAGGCACATCCACTTGACTTCCCACCGTTTTCAGCTGTTCAATGGCAGCAGGACGGTAGACATCAGCAGCAATCATGAGAGGACGAGCATTTTCAGTCTCTTTCAACCGTTTTGCCAGTTTCCCCGCAAAAGTCGTCTTACCAGCCCCTTGGAGACCCGCCATCATGATAATTGTCGGAATTTTCGGAGATTTATCAAGCTCAGACTCGCCACCACCAAGAATTGCCGTCAACTCCTCATCAACGATTTTAATCACTTGTTGCGCAGGTTGCAACGCCTCAGAAACCTCCACACCAATTGCCCGCGTGCGAATATTTCGGATAAATTTCTTGACCACAGGCAAAGCCACGTCAGCCTCCAAAAGCGCAACGCGAATTTCCTTTGTGATTTCAAGCACATCATTTTCAGTGATTTTCTTCTTGCCACGCAAGTTTTTGAATACGCCTTGTAGGCGTTCTGTTAGGTTTTCAAATGCCATTTTTTTTATTTTATCTGAATTTTATAAATTCAGATTCTCCTTATCATTTTTATGTTAACCAATTACTTCCACCCATTCTAAGGACTTAAGTACTTCGATCAGATCTTTTTGTCTTTCTGAATATTTAGCCAAAACATTCACTATAAATAAATCAGAACCTAGAGAATCGGGGAAATCCCCTTTATTTATACTATCTGCAACTTTTTTATTCTTATAATAAACATTCAACAAATATAATGCCGCCATACTCTGTAACAAATTTTTCACATTTCCAAAATATTTCAGATGACGTGAATAATCATGTTTTAAGCCATTGTAAGCATTGTTCCAAGAATGAATCTCTTTTTTATCATCTTCCAGCCAAACATCGCGGGGTTTGCCTTTTTTCTCAAAAATTTTATTTCCATTTTTAAAACGATGTTTTTTTTCATCTTTTTTAAACGGGAAAATCTGTTGATTCTCCGAAAAGTACATATTTTGTGCCGCAATTTGAACAACTTTTTCCTCTAATTTCCATTCCTTGATAAATTTATCAATACACTGCAGAAAATCGTTATTGTCTTTTTTGAACTCCTCTTTATACAATTCCTTTGAAACACTTTCAATATATGTACCACAACGTAAAATCAATTCAGCGATTTTATTTGAATAAGTATTAAGTTGTTTGTCAGAAAAATGAATCGCATAAGTAAGATTCAAAACTTCCTTTTCAAGATTTTTATAAACAGGCCAAAATAAATTTAGTTTCATAGGGCTTACTCATTCTCCAAACTCTGCAAAATCAAAATCTGCTCAACCAGATAAGAATCAGTCGCATATTTCGTCAAAATATCGCCAAAAATTTGCTCGCGCACGATGTAGTCCGAGTACATATGGAGCTTGGTTTCATAGCTTTCAAGCACTTTTTCCGTCCGCTTGATATTGTCATAAACAGCTTGACGCGACACATGATACGCCTCAGCAATCTCCGCCAACGAGTAATCGTCCGCATAATAAAGCTCGATATAATTCATCTGCTTTTCCGTCAACAATGTGGCGTAAAATTCAAACAGGGCATTCATTCGATTCGTTTTTTCGATTTCCATAGTTTCTATTATACCAAAAAATAGGCGCTATCATGTAAATGTTGTAAAGGAAAGTTTTTCATATAAAATGCCGTTTTATTAGTTTTTATGGTGTCACATTTTCTCACTATCCTCCCCCAACTTCTCATACAAAACATCAATCTCATCTTTCCCGATATTATTCTCAGGAATAATATCAATCCAGCGTTTTTCCGTTCGTTCATCTGGTAAACCAAGAACACCTTGGAAATGAAATTCTAGCAAGTCTTTTTTGTCTGCAATATCTTGATGCGTTTCATCAAAATTGCTGGTATGGGTTTTGGACGTTAGCAAATATTCTCGATAAAAGTTAAAAGCAATCGTGACAATGCCGACAATACCGACGGTTATCACTGTGGACGTCAGAAAGTTTTCAAAAAGTTTGGGGACTTCCTTGTAATATAAACTGGGTTTGTGTTTGCCTGTCAGATAAAAAATCATTTCTCTTGCGATAATGACAATTGGTGCGAGAGTCACGATCCAGACGATTAGCGTGCCTGCGATTTGCTTGACACGAAACATGATAATTCCGGGCGTTAGTTTGCCTTTTTTATCAAAAAAGAGGTCAAATATGACTTTTTTATTCATTTCAGCGTCGCTGAGAATGGGTTCTTTGACCTCTTTAGCAGTTGTCATCACTTTGTTTGTGGTCTGGTTACCATTTTCAGCTGGCTCATGATCCGCATCACGAACTGGCGAGACCCATGTGCCACCGCCGTCAGAAAACATGCTTTTAAAGGCGCGCGGAATGGCAGCTATCAGTGTAATCGGGGAAATCAGCCAGTAAAGCCAAGTATACCACCCCGCAAAGAAAATATAACGATAGGTTGAGCGGTCGCTGTCATTGAAAACGAGGGAAGTCGTCAGCTGAATAATGCCGACAACGAACTCAAAAGCGATAAAAATCAGATTAATCATGATAAAGATAAAAAGCGCATTGTACTGCTGATGTACTGCCTCCCAGACAATCAAACCGACTGTAAAAAGCGAGGAAATCGCCCAGAAAATCGCCCACATGATACTGACAAAACTATCCATGAGTAAAACGAGTTGCGGAAAAGTTCGCAAGGGATTGAAAATCACGCGAATGGCATTATCAAGAAAGACTTCAAAACCGCCTTGCGCCCAACGCCGACGTTGTTTGTAAAGTGTTTTGATGTCCTCTGGCACTTGCATATAACACCGAGCATTTGGCGCATACTGAATCCGCCAGCCACCTAACTGCAAACGCCACGAGACCGCAATATCTTCGGTAATTTTGCGCTGATCATAAAAGCCAACATCAATCAGCGCCGATTTGCGATACATGACACAAACGCCAGAAACCGTGAAAAGTCTACCAATCATGGACTGCGCACGTTTGGTTAGACCGATAATTGAGTTGTATTCAACAAATTGGAGTTTGCCAAGTAAGCTCGACCGATTGCGCGGTGTTGGATTGCCAGTAACTGCTCCCACTTCTGCAGCATTTGAAAATAAGGAATCGACCAAGAACCAAGCCAACATTTTCTTGACAGATTCGCCTGTCACAAAACTATCCGCATCAATACAAAGGAGAAATTCCCCCTTGGCATGCAAGGCAGCTTGCGTTAAGGCATGTGCCTTGCCCGCATTTTTTTCAACATTGATGACCCGCAGTTTTTGGGAATGTTGCAACTCAGCACGAAGAATCTCATTGGTTGTATCAGTTGACCCGTCAGAAATGGCTAAAATCTCATAATTATCATAATCAATCTGCTGGGTCAAATAATACAAGGTATTTTGCAAAACCACTTCTTCGTTGTGACACGGGAGCATAATCGTCACAAAAGGCTGTTTTTTGGGCGTTATGTCCTCTGGAAAATCTGGAAAACGTCCTTTTGATAGAAAATGGTAAAAAGCACCTGCGACAATCCAAAAAATCCCGCCAACAATCGGGTAAAAAACGAAAATAAATAGGACAATGATCATCCACCAGTTAAGGCTTAGTAAGTGATCAATCAATAGTCTGACCTCCTTTGTGGGCGCAAGCTTGGACTTCTAATTCATAGATTGTCGGCTCATTTTGAAATTTATTTTGATAATGGTCAGCCTGTGTTGCTAGGTCATTTTCAAAAAGAGAGACTGCCATTTTGATACTATACGCCTGTCCGCTATCAAAATAGCGGAGAATCATGCGGATATTTTGGATATTAAAATACTTGCTCGGCACATCACTTTGCGTGAAAATCGGATTTTGGATAATTTGTTGACTTTCGCCAAGCAAATCATTTTTCTGCGTTTGGCTAGCTACCTCAGCTTTATCTGCCATCGTTTTGAAAATGGTTTTAAGAAAGCCACGCGTCATGAGAAATTTGACGAAAAGATAAAAAACGCCTGTTCCAATGACAAAAATTACGATTGTAAATTTCAGAATATTCTGAATACCACTTGATGAGGCAGCTAATAGATTCATCGCAAAGGCGACACTAATTGCAACAAACAAGGCTAACATCACAGCGATAATGAGTGCAATTTGCCTTGTTTTCATCTCTGATTTCTTTTTGACATCTGAGATAAGATTTTGTCTGGCGTGTCTGAGCTGTTCTAATCTTTGGAGCTGTGACAACATCTGATTTAATTTATCTTTTTCTGCTGATTTGAGGTCATTAGCGCCCATTACCGCTACCTCCAGCAGCACGGACTAATTCAGCGAAAATACTAAACCAACCACTTGGATTTTTATAACCATGCTCAAAATATTGATCCGAAAATTCCAAATCAAAAATCGTCAAATCTTGCTCAATTGCAACTGACATGACATCAACAAAAGCTGCAACATCAAGGGTGGAAATGACTTGAAGACCTAGGACTTTCCCAGTTTCTTTTGCGTAGTTCAACCACATACTTGTGAAATTTTTGCCATCAAGTGTCGGATTAGTGTAGCTGACTTGCTGACTTTTCAAGCCATTTTGCTCAGCTTGTGCATTTGTCAAACCAGTCACAGCAACAGTCAAATCGGTAAAATTCAGCTTATAAGTGCCTTGATGTGTGTTTAAATGCGCATTTTCGCCCAAAATCGCCATAGCCGCAAGCTCACCCTCACGAATCGCGTCAGCCGCATGCGCCGAATACACAGAATCTTGCGCATTTTCAGGCACATACTCAGCACAATCTCCCACCGCATAAACATTGTTTAGGCTTGTCATCATCTGAGCATTTGTCAAAATGGCACCGTGCTTGCCCAAAGTCAGCTGGTCATTGACGAAAAAAGTAGACGGTCGCAAACCAGTTGCGATGATAATACCGCAAGCCTTGAGGACAGTCTCGTCATCAAGTGTTGCCTTAATGTTTTTTTCGCGCAAAATACCAGAAGTTACGCTTTCATAGCTAGTGACCAAGCGATTAAACTGAATTTGAATCCCACGTTTTTGGAAAATATCAGCTAATTTTTCAGCCGCAGCCGTATCTAAACAGCTAGGAATCAGCTGTTTTTGATCATGCACAATCGTTACTTCCAGACCACGATTGTGCATCAGATTCGCCAATTCACACCCAACAACACCACCGCCAACAATTATCAGCGAATCATGCGTGTTAGAAAAATGGTCCAGCTTTTCAATATCTTCAAAAGTCTGAAAACTGAAAACACCCGAAACACTCTTTTCATCACTATCAATCGGTGGTAAAACTGGATAAGCACCTGTTGCAATGACTAATTTATCATAAGCAAAATTAGCAGTCTCATCATCAGCTAAATTTCGATAACTCAAAGTCTGTGTCTCAAAATCAACACTTTCAACCAAGGCTTGCATCTTGACTTCAATCTTTTTAGCAAGTAATTCATCAACTGTCGCATAATTAACATTATTAGCAATTTTAGCGCCTAAAAGCTGAAAAGAAATAGCTTGAGAGCGAAAAGTAATCTCAGGTTTTAGCTCAAATAAAGTTAGCAACATCTCGGGATTGTGTGCTTTTAAGCGAAAGGCACAGGAAATTCCCGCATGACTAGCGCCAATAATCGCCACTTTTTGCGCGCGATTCCCTTGAACCGCAATTCTAATCGGTTCAAGCGTATCAAAATCGACATAGTCTCTTTTTTGACCATAAGTGTCCAAGAAAAGTTGGCGCTCTGGTGTTTTTTTAATCGCCTTATATGCCGCAAGCATAATCGTTACTTCTGTCTTATGGCGCAAAGTCAGCTTAGCAGGATCAAATGCACCACGCAAATGGAAAAATTTGACCTGCGGAAAATTATCTTGTGTCGCTGTCCGCACATAACCGTCATAATTTGTCGTTGCTGGATCCGTCTGACCAACAGTTACAATGATAATTTTTTTCGCAATAAAATGAGGCGTTGCAAGCACAGTCGCTACACCTAAAATTCCTTCAGTATAAAGACCACCAAAATGGACAATTGTGTCAAAAGGTTGCAAATTGACCGTTTCATTATCTTTTATCTCAAAACTATCACAAGCAAGAATTTCCGCCATTTTTTTGGCATAACGCTCACTTGCACCATAATAACTAGCATAGGTAACGATTGTTTTTGTCGCCATTTTTATTTCCTCATTATCAAAAAAACGTCTTAGAAAGTCAAAGACGTTATATTCGTTTAATCATAAAAAGATAACGTAAACTTTTTATGGTTAAACGAATGCGTATGTGATTTATTTCACAATTGGCACAACAGGTGCCATCCAACCATCAGTCGTTGTACCATCGGGATTGACCACAGCAAGAATCTGACTATCGTCAATTTTTTCTTTATTCATCGTTGCCTCACGAGCTGCCACACGACTGGTCGCCTCAACAAAAGTCAATTTAGTATCAGGATTTGTTTGCCAATTTTCTTTCATCGTTGGTGCCTCTTTGGTTGACGGCGCATAATAAACCTCAAAAGTATAACTTTGTAAGCCATTTTCACCACGACCATTTTGTTCCTCGTCCCACAATTTTTTAAGGATTTTAGCATTTGCTGTGTCCGATTTGACAACTTTTTTAACTTGATTGAGCACGCTCAAATTTACCAACAGCAAGACAATCAGCAAAATAAAAGCTGCTGAAATCAGTCCCTTGTTACGATATGCTTGTTTTTGTTCAGTATTATCTTTAGCCATTTTTCATGTCTCCAAATTCGTTTTTATTCTTATATCTACCTCTATTTTACCATATTTTGTTATAATTGAGTTATGAAAACAATTTTAATTGCTGATGACGATGTTGCGATTTTGGCGCTGCTCGCCTATACTTTTGAATCTGCCGATTTTAGCGTGTCGCTTGTTGAAAATGGTAAACAGGCTTTAGAGTTAGCAACAAAGCAAGGCTTTGATTTGATTTTGCTAGATATGATGATGCCTGAGCTGTCAGGGCTTGCTGTCACTAAAAAATTACGTGAAACTGGCAATTTCACGCCCATTATCATCCTAACGGCGCGTGATGATGATGAACTGAAAATCACAGGAATTAACTCTGGCGTTGATGATTATTTGGATAAGACGACGCCTCAGCGGGAGATTGTGGCGCGTGCCAATGCGCTAATTCGCCGAAATCAGACTTATCAGAAATCTGAGTGCGCCGATTTTGGTAGCCTTAAAATTGATCTAAATCAAAAAATGGTCAGTTTAGCTGACGAGCAACTTTCGCTCTCAAAACGTGAGTTCAATCTGCTGATTTTTCTGGTCAAAAATCGGGACAAAATCGTCAGTCGTGAGGCAATTTTGACTGAGTTTTGGGGTCAAACACAGGACTATGAAACACGTGTGGTTGACGTTACAGTGAGTAATCTGCGTAAGAAACTTCACAATCAATTTATTACAACAAAACGAGGATTCGGGTATCAGTTCAATGAAAATTATACCAAAACAAATTAAAAAGAAAAAGAAGCGCACTAAACTCGCTAAAGCACTACTTTTTACAGGCTTTTATTTTTTGGCAACAACTATTGTTGTGGTTCTGCTCAATACACATCAAATGACTGTCGATACTGACAATCTAGTGGCGCATGCCTATACTATTTCCGACGTTTTAGAGAAAACACCTAACACTCATTTTGATGAAACAATCAAAATTTTACCCCTAACCCATCAGAATAAAGCCATTAAAAATATTGAAAATGGCGCTACTTTTTCGCGAACTTTAAGTCAAAATACGCTAAAAGTTACCATTCCAAATTATAAAAAGGCAATTTTACAAAATTATATTCAAGTCACTGCCAAACGCTCATCTACTCTCTTTGAAACAATTCTGATTATCATTTTTACGATCGGTATTTATCTGATTTGGGCTGTCCAATTCATCATACGCACCCAAAATCAAAGACACTTTGAAACTGATACCATTGCCAAAATTAAAAATATCCGTCGTAGTCCCTTAACTCAAAGCTATCTTATCTCAGAAAATGATAATAAAATAACAACAGAGTTGAATCTTCTAGGTGACTTTATCCAAAATCAAGCACAAAGTCAGACACCTACTAAACAAAATCTTTATGAATTTATCGACTATTTTGAATTTCCGATTTTTATTTATGACCTAAAAGGCACGATTCGTAGTACTAATGCTAGCTTTAAAAACGAGTTTTCGGATACAAAAACTCTTGATATTTTTAGTCCTTACAGCGATGTTCTCCAATTTCTCGTCAATAAAATGTTGCAACCAACGCGTCAAGAACGTACTTTTCACTTCGAGAAACTCAATGCTTACTACGTTGTTGACGTGTTACCGCTCTCAACTCTCAATAGTTTGCTTATGGTTACGATGATTGACGTGACCGCCTATAAGGCAACCCTACGTGCCCACAATGACTTTATCGCCAATATCTCCCATGATTTCAAAACACCGCTTACTGCTATTAGTGGCTTTGCTGATATTTTAGCGCATGACAATGGTCAACTAACACCCAAAAAAAGACAAGGCTTTGCCCAACATATTGCCAAAGAAAGTAAACGCTTGACCAATCTAGTCGCAGATACGCTAGAAATAACCCGCCAAACAACAAATATCAAGAAAACAAAAGTCAATCTAACACAAATGACGCAGGATATACTTAAAAATTATGAATTAGCCATCTCTAAAAAATCCCTTCAAATCAGCACACACTTAGAAAACGTGACTATCAAGTCTAATGAAAAACATCTCTATGCTATTTTAAAAAATTTAATAGAAAATGCAATAAATTACACACCAAACACTGGTCATATTATCATTTCGATTGCCAAAACAACAGATAAAATAACATTTACCGTCTCAGATAATGGTCCTGGGCTTTCAGAAATCGAAAAAACACGTATTTTTGAACGTTTTTACCGCTCTGACACCTCCCGAAATTCCGATGGAACTGGTCTTGGACTTACCATTGTCAAGAAAAATCTTGCTGAACTTGGTGGGACGATTGAGGTTCAAAGTGTGATGGGGAAAGGAACTACTTTTACTGTGAGATTTTGAAATTGTGTTGTGTTATAATAAATGTATTTATTATGTAGCACTTTTCTTTCCAATTAACATAATAAATGCAAAATATCATGTTATAATGAAGAAAAATAAACTTTATTTCCATAATTCAAAAACAGTTTACATAATTTTAATTATGTAAACTGTTTTTATTAAGCAATCTCAACCTTATAAATCCACCCCTCAGGTGCGACAATATCCCCTTTTTGAATGCCAACAAGTTCATCATAAAGTTGTCGCGTGATTGGACCAACTTCATTTTCACTATAAAAGATATGAAAATCATCGCCATTTTGAATCCCACCGATTGGTGAAATAACTGCCGCTGTACCACAAGCACCAGCCTCAGCAAAACGGTCAAGGTCATCTATGAAAACCTCCCCTTCTGTCGCTTTGAGTCCCAAACGATTCTCAGCTAGATAAAGCAAGGAATATTTGGTAATTGACGGTAAAATAGACGGACTAAGCGGTGTGACAAATTCATTATCTTTGGTAATGCCAAAGAAATTGGCTGAACCCACTTCTTCAATTTTAGTATGTGTTGCGGGATCTAGGTAAATGACATCAGAATAGCCAGATTCGTGAGCATTAAAACCTGGCAAAAGACTTGCTGCATAGTTACCACCAACCTTGGCAGCACCTGTCCCATGTGGTGCTGCGCGATCGAAATCACGTGAAACGATGAAATTCGTCGGTGCTAAACCGCCTTTAAAATAATTCCCAACAGGCATGGAAAAAATCGTGAAAATATACTCTTGCGCTGGCTGTACACCGATAATATCGCCAACACCAATCAAGAGCGGGCGCAAATACAAGCTACCACCGCTTTCGTAAGGTGGCACATACGCATGATTCGCCTTAACCACAGCTTTTACCGCATTGATAAACATATCTGTCGGGACTTGTGGCATAAGCAGCCGATCAGCCGTCTTTTGCAAGCGTTCGGCATTCTTATCAGGACGAAAAAGTTGAATGTCACCAGACTTAGTTTTATAAGCTTTCAAACCCTCAAAAGCCTGTTGCCCATAATGCAAAGCTGGAGATGACTCTGAGATATGTAAAGTAGCATCCTCAGTCAGTGTTCCTGCCTCCCATTTCCCATCCTTGAAATGCGCGATATAGCGATATGGCAACCTCATGTAGTTAAAGCCAAGATTATCCCAGTCGATGTTTACAGTCATTGAAAATTCCTCGTTATCTGACAGGCAAAATCACCCATCTTTTCTAAAAATTTGATATACTTATTTTAGCCCATTTTGGGTGTTTTTGCAAGAAGAATTACAAATTTTCTGAAAATTATTTGATTTGGAGAAGAAATTACCTTGAAATTTTTACATCTTGAAACCTTTTTTGAGACAACTTTAGAAAAATTTGTCCAGCTTTTGCTTGCGACAGTGTTATTTTATATTTTCTATCGCTTGCTCAAGTTGATTATCAAACGGCTTTTTGACAAGTATAGCCAGACCAACATTGCTGATAGTGCGCGGGTGCTAACGCTTTCGCGCTTGATTCAGTCGACTTTTCAGTACTTGACCATTTTCCTCTATATTTACACCGTACTTGGTATTTTTGGTCTGCCTGTTGGCAGTCTCCTTGCGGGAGCAGGAATTATTGGTGTGGCGCTCGGTTTCGCTGGTCGCGATTTGATGAGTGATGTGATCAACGGCTTTTTCATCATTGTCGAGCATCAAGTCAATGTTGGCGATATTGTCAGCTTTAAAAACCTCGATATTTCGGGAACAGTCAAGACGATTGGCATCCGTTCCATGACTTTGACCGGTTCTAACGGCGCACTGATTTTCATTCCCAACCGCCATATTACAGCACTCGCCAACCTCTCTCGAACCCAAACGAGCCTTTTTCTTGATGTACCGATTACTTATGTGGCAAATGTCTCTGAACTCAAAAATCGGCTATTAAAAGTAAACGAAAGTTATCCGAACGCTGACTTTATAGGGGTAATTACCGACCAAGATAAAGTTTACTTGCGAACAAAACTAACAGGGAATTATTCTGACATTTCTAGTCAAAAAGCAACTATTTTAAGTCAATATTATGAAAAAAATGGTTAAATTTACATATTTAAAATTATGTAAATTTAACCATTGATTTAATCGGCTCAAAGGACTTGCGATGAATAGGTGTATAGCCTAATTTTTCAAGTCCTTCTAAATGTTTTTTCGTCCCGTATCCTGCGTTATGTGCCAAATCATAGCCTGGATATTCTTTATCAAAATCAGCCATCATACGATCTCGCGTGACCTTGGCAACAATAGACGCCGCTGCAATTGACATTGACTTGGCATCGCCTTTAATCAGCGAAGTCTGCGGTATATCACTCTCAAGTTTCATGGCATCAATCAACAAATGCTCTGGTCGAATCGCCAATTTCTCAATCGCCTGTAACATGGCGATTTTTGTTGCCTCGTAAATATTAACTTGATCAATGACGTGATTGTCAACGATACCAATGCCAACTGCAAGTGCTTTTGACATAACTTGATTGTAAATTGTTTCATGCTGTGCTTTAGGAATCTGTTTGCTGTCATTTAAGCCTGTTATTTTACAGTTTTCTGGTAAGATGACGGCTGCTGTAACGACCGGACCTGCTAATGGGCCACGACCAACTTCGTCAATTCCAGCAATTAACATAATTTTATTTATGTAAAGTTGTCGTTCGTAAGTTAATAAATGCTCTAGTCGAGCATTTTCTTTGAGTTCAGCTTGAATCTCTTTTTTGCGCTTGAGGATTAATTTTTGCACCCCTTGACGTGAATCTTGCGACCACTCTTCAAATATAGGGCTTGCCAAACTCTCAGCTGACTGCAAAATAGTCGCTATTTCTTTAATTGTCGCCATTTTCATCATCCTCTAAATCTGCCAGACGGTCTAAGGTGTACGTGCCTAGCTTGCCATCACGGACATCCTTGACAAAAAGATCGTAAAAGCGATCGTAATCATCTCTAAAGCCCATTTTTTTCGTCAAAAAGACAATCAAATCAACCGCCGAAAGCGCCAGTTGTGCCTCAGAAAGTTTGTAACGTGCTTGCAATTCTGACGGATAATTTTTCTTGAAAAAAGTCAAACCAAAAATCGTAATTTCATCCTTGGGAATCAAATCATCTTTGATAGCCCCTGTTAGCGCCAATTTAAGCGCCACCGTCTGATCTTCAAATTTTGGCCAAAGAATGCCAGGGGTGTCGAGAATTTCCAATTCTTCATTGGTTTTAAGCCACTGCTGCCCTTTTGTGACACCAGGTTTATTGCCTGTAATCGCAATTTTTTTACCAGCTAAACGATTCATCAAGGTTGATTTACCAACATTTGGAATGCCGATAATCATCGTCCGAATCGCTTTATTTTGAATACCACGCTCACTAGCACGTTGCAACTGCTCAGCTAAAACTGCCTTGGCAGCCTTGGTCAATTTTTTAACCGTTTGCTGCTCCTTAGCATTGATTTTAATCGCTAAAATGCCTTGTGATTGAAAATAATGCACCCATTTTTGACTCTCTAACTCATCGCCCAAGTCTTTCTTATTGATGATGATAAGACGTGGTTTAGTGCCGATTATCTTATCTAGCATAGGATTGCGACTTGATAAAGGCAATCTCGCATCAACTAATTCCATGATAATATCAACATGTTTGAGATTTTCTTGCACCTGCCTGCGTGCTTTGGACATGTGTCCAGGAAACCATTGGATTAGTACCATTTTTTTGTAACTCCTTTTGTATTAAGGCTTATTAAACTTTGGATATGTGCTATTTTTCATTTTTTGTGGATAAAATTTTGAAAAACATAGGTAAACTCTAACTCACTGAAATAATCATTCAATAGAATAACATTACAAGTAAATTACTTATGGAGCTCTAAAAATAATTATTCCGTCCACCAAAGCCTAATCAAAGCTTGCGTGCCCGCATCATGATAGCCTTGATTTGCCACTTTTTCATACAAGTCAAGTGCTAATTGAGTTGCTGGCAATTCTAAGGACATCTTGGCAGATTCATCCAAGGCAATTTTCAAATCCTTGATAAAATGCTTGACAAAAAAGCCAGGTGAGTAATCTGCTTTGAGAATACGTGGCCCATAATTAACCAGTGACCACGTATTTGCCCCACCAGCTGATAAAGTGTCAATCACGGCATCAAGTTCTAGTCCAGCTGCTTTGGCATAGACCAAAAGTTCTGAGAGTGCTGTCATTGTTCCCGCAATCCCGATTTGATTCGCCATTTTAACATGTTGTCCGCTGCCAGCTGCGCCGAAATATTGGGCTTTTTTGGCAATTTTGCTGAAAATTTCTGAAACTTGTTCAAATGCTAGCTTGTCGCCACCCGCCATGACAGTCAAAGTGCGATTTTTAGCGCCAATATCGCCACCGCTGACTGGTGCATCAAGTGTTAAAACGCCAAGTTCAGCTGATTTTTCAGCGATTTTCTTGGCTAATGTCGGTGTTGAGGTTGTCATATCGACAACAATTTTCCCTGCTGAAATGCCTGAAAATATGCCATTTTCTGCATCAAAATAGACTTCTTCTACATCTGTTGGATAGCCGACCATGGTAATGACAAGGTCGCTAACTTCAGCTACTTGACGTGGCGTTGGCGCGTAGTTAGCACCATTTTCAACCAAATCGTCTGCTTTTGAGGCTGTGCGGTTGAAAACAGTGAGGTCGTAGCCGTCCACCTGTAAATTCGCCGCAATCGCCTGTCCCATAACGCCGAGACCGATAAAACCGATTTTTTTAATTTTAGTCATGACAAGTCCTCCACTTAAATTTTACCACAAAATATGGTAAAATATGGATATGACCTTAAAATCAAGTTTAGCGATTTTCGTTGGAAAATCGAGCAAATTTATATTAAAAAACTTCTTCAAACGTGGCTCAACCTTACCTGGACAACTGGCACTCAAAATCGATTCTAAAATTCTTGATACGCTCGCTCGTGATTATGAGATTGTTGTCGTGACAGGGACAAATGGCAAAACACTGACAACAGCGCTGAGCGTTGGCATTCTCGAAAATGCTTTTGGTTCTATTGTAACCAACACGACTGGCGCAAACATGCTGACTGGCATTGTCGCCACTTTTTTGTCTGCACCTAAGAACAAAACGGGTAAGAAAATTGCCGTCCTTGAGATTGATGAGGCAAGTTTGCCTGCTGTGACTGACTTTCTCACGCCTAGTCTCTTTGTTTTTACCAACATTTTCCGCGACCAAATGGATCGCTATGGCGAAATTTACACGACCTACGATTTTATCATTAAAGGGGCCGCTAAAGCGCCCAATGCGACTGTTTTGCTAAATGGTGACAGCCCACTTTTTAACTCGAAAGTACTTGTCAACCCTGTCAAATATTATGGTTTTGACCACGAAACGCACGAACCTCGTCGAGCACATTATAACACAGAGGGTATTTTATGTCCTGCTTGTCATCATATTCTCGACTTTACCATGAACACCTATGCTAATCTTGGCAATTATATCTGTCAGAACTGCGGTTTTCATCGCCCAAAACTTGATTATCGCCTATCAAAATTAACCAAAATTACCAATACATCATCAGAATTTGTCATTGACGACACTAATTATAAAATCAATGTTGGCGGTCTTTACAATATCTATAATGCCCTTGCTGCTGTTTCAGTTGCTGAGTTTTTTGGGTTGGAATCGTCTGTTATCAAAAAAGGTTTCGATAATTCTCACGCTGTTTTCGGTCGGCAAGAGACTTTTAAGATTGGCGAAAAAAGCTGTACGCTTGTCCTCATCAAAAATCCTGTCGGCGCTAATCAAGTCTTGGATATGATGAAACTTGCCCCCTATGACTTTGCGCTTGTCGCGCTGCTCAATGCTAATTATGCTGACGGCATTGACACGAGTTGGATATGGGATGCGAACTTTGAGCTGGTCAATCAGCTCAAGGTCACTTCCGTCATTACTGGTGGCGTTCGGCATAGTGAGATGGCGCGCAGAATCCGTGTCTCAGGCTTTGATAAGCACAAGATTACCGAAAGCGAAAAGCTAAACGATGTGCTTGATTTGATTGAAAAACAAACGAGCAAGCACGTCTACATCCTTGCAACTTACACCGCTATGCTTGACATGCGCGAGATTTTGGCGAGTCGCCACTACGTGAATGGAGAAATGAAATGACCTATACTTCTATCAAATCCAACGGCGATTTCCCCTACAAGCTACGTGTGGCGCACCTTTACGGCGATATTATGAACACTTATGGTGATAATGGCAATATTCTCATGATGAAATATGTCGGCGAAAAACTTGGCACAGAGATGATAGTCGACATTGTTTCCCTTGGCGACGACTTTAAAGCTGATGACTATGACCTTATTTTCTTTGGTGGTGGGCAAGATTATGAGCAATTTATCGTCAGCGAAGATTTGCCAACAAAAGCTCGTGAGCTAACAAAATTCATTGAAAATAACGGTGCTATGCTTGCCATTTGTGGTGGTTTCCAGTTGCTTGGTAAGTTCTATATCGAGGCAAATGGTCGCAAGATTAACGGCATTTCTGCCATGAATCACTATACCTTAAATCAAAAAGACAACCGTTTTATTGGCGATATTGAGATTCACAATGACGAATTTGACGAAACTTATTACGGTTTTGAGAATCATCAAGGTCGCACCTTTCTCGCTGATACACAAAAACCGCTTGGTCGTGTCATCACTGGTCAAGGCAACAACAACGAGGACGGCACTGAAGGCATGAATTATAAGAACGTTTTTGGCTCCTATTTCCATGGTCCGATTCTTTCACGCAATGCCCGATTAGCTTATCGCATTGTGAGTAGTGCCTTTCACAATAAATATCCTAACCTTGCAATACCAGATTTTAAAACAATTTTAGCTGACGAGGAAAAAGGGCAGAAAATTAGAGATAGCAAAAGAAAAGTTGAGAAATGATGACTTCTCAACTTTTTTATTTTCACTCAACCGTCACAGATTTAGCCAAATTCCGTGGTTTATCCACATCAAGTCCACGGTGTAAACTGGCGTAATAGGCAATTAATTGTGTTGGTACAACCATTGAAATGCTTGATAGATAAGGATGTACGTTATTGACAATAATATCGTCCCCCGCAATCGCTGCGGCTTGTTCAACTATCGCCACAACATTGGCACCGCGTGCTGCCACTTCTGAGACATTGCCTCGCGTGTGAGCAGAAACTTTTGGGTTGTTGGAAATCAGTGCCAAAACGGGCGTGTTATCTTCAATCAAGGCAATCGTACCATGCTTCAGTTCACCCGCCGCAAATCCCTCGCACTGAATGTAAGAGATTTCTTTGAGTTTGAGACTTGCCTCCATTGACACATAGTAATCCTGTCCGCGCCCAATATAAAAGGCATTGCGCGTTGTTTCAAGCAATCCTGTTACTTTGCTTTCAATCAATTCTTTTTCAGACAAGGTCGCTTCGATAGACTGGGCAACGATAGACAACTCGTGAACAACATCAAACTCAATTGCTTTTTTGTTGTTAATCGCTATTCCTACTGCTTTTGCTAGAAATGCCAAGGCGGCAATCTGGGCAGTGTAGGCTTTCGTTGAGGCAACAGCGATTTCTGGTCCTGCATGTAAAAGCATGGTAAAACTCGCCTCACGTGATAAGGTTGACCCTGGGACATTTGTCACGGTCAAGCTTGGCACACCTAGCTCATTTGCCTTGACCAAAACTTGCCGACTGTCAGCCGTTTCCCCCGACTGCGATAAGAAGATGAAAAATGGCTTGTCAGACAAACGTGGCATATTATAACCCCATTCTGAGGCGATACCAAGTTCAACCGGTTTTTCGGTTAATTCTTCTAGTAAAAATTTACTGGCATAACCCGCATTGTAAGATGTTCCTGCTGCAATGATATAAATACGATCAGATTCGGCAAGAGAAGCAACGATTTTCTCATCAACTTTAACAGCACCATTTTCATCTGCATAAACTTGGCTAAGTTTACGCATGACAGCTGGCTGTTCGTCAATTTCTTTGAGCATGTAAAATGGATAGGTCCCTTTACCAATATCTGAAAGATCAAGTTCAGCAATATAACTGTCACGTGATATAATCTTACCATCCATATCCTGAATTTCTACGGCATCTTTTGTCAGCACCACAAGCTCTTTATCATGAATTTCCATAAATTCGCTCGTCTCGCGAATCATCGCCATAGCATCTGAACAGACCATATTATAGCCATCGTCTAAACCAATAAGCAGTGGCGATTTGTTTTTTGCTACATAAATCACATCAGGTTCTTCAGTAGCCATGAGGGCAAATGCGTAAGAACCCTCAATAATCGTCAAGGCTTTTTTGAAAGCATTGAGCGTGTTAAGTCCCTCTTTTTCAGCAAGGGCAGCAATCAAATGCACAGCGACTTCTGTATCTGTTTCACCTTTAAAAGTGTCAGCCGCCAAATACTCGCTTTTAATTTCAAGATAGTTTTCAATCACGCCATTATGGACAAGAACAAAACGACCATCAGCCGAGGTATGGGGGTGCGCATTCGTTTCTGACGGTTTACCGTGTGTTGCCCAACGTGTGTGACCAATTCCCGCAGTTCCAGCCACATCAATACCGATTTTTTCTCGTAAATCAGCAATGCGACCGACTGATTTAATGAGTTTTGAGTTTTTAGAGTCATTCGTCACAAAAATTCCTGCACTATCATAACCACGATATTCCAGTTTTTCAAGTCCTTGCATTAAAATGTCACAAGCATTTTTATTACCAACTACTCCCACAATGCCACACATATCATTTCTCCTATTTTTCAAAATTGGTATAGTTCAATATTCCACTTAAGGAATTTGATATAAGTATCTTAAACTAAACAAAATAGAAAGTCAAGAGATAAAGTTATTTTTATTGGTATAGACTAATTTGTGAAATTTTACACATCAATTGGGAAGAAATTCCCAATAATTTTCCCAACAATTCGGGGTTCGTCATCAAACGGCGCAAATTTATCCGCATATTTTTTATTGATTGACACAAGACGCAGCCCACCTTCTTCCTTGTAAACTTTTTTAATATAAGTCTGGCCGTCCCAATCAATCGCATAAATTGCCCCATCATAATCAAAAGTTGTGTCTTTAATTAAGGCAACTGAGCCGTCCGCATAGACAGGTTCCATGGAATCGCCATAGACCCAACTAGCAAAGTCATAAGACATCTCCGCATCAAAATAAACCATGTCATAACTGCCATCGTCCATATAAGAAAAACCAGTCCCAGCTGATAATTTCTCGTAAACCTTGTAAGGATAGAGTTTGACAACTTTTTCATCGTTTTGTTCGGCTAATTGTTTTTCCGTAAAACTCATGACCTCTTCCTTTCTTGTTTTATCTAGTTGATTAAAATTGCTTAGAAGCTCTTGTGCAATATCCTTTGTCAATGTTGCAAGGGACACATCAAAAACTTCTGCTAACTTCAACAAATTTTCTCTTTTAGGCTTTGCTGTCCCACGTTCCCACGCAAAATAAGAGGTGTTGGCAACGCCGATTTTCTTAGCTATCTCACGTTGTGATAACCCTTTTACTTCTCTAAAATAAATCAAATTCTCTGCAAGACTCATCTATATCAACTCCAATTCATTTATCGTTAGTTTTAAAAACTAACACCAGTATATAACTTTTACAAACAGATGTCAAATCAAAAATTATGATATAATCAAAAAAATTATGATATAATAAGTATATGACAACGATATTATTCTTAATTATTGCCTATTTATTAGGCTCAATTCCCTCTGGTCTTTGGATTGGCAAGTATTTTTTCCATAAAAATCTACGTGATTTCGGTTCTGGCAACACTGGGTCAACTAACACTTTTCGTGTTTTAGGTAAAAAAGCTGGCATTGCCGTTTTTGCCATTGATATGCTCAAAGGGACAATCGCAACCGCTCTTCCAATCATGTTTGGCCTACATACTTTCTCCCCAGCTCTCTTTGGGTTATGCGCGATTTTTGGTCACACTTTTTCTATTTTTGATCATTTTCACGGTGGCAAGGGTGTTGCCACTTCTCTTGGCATGATTTTAGGTTACAATCCCAAATTCATGATTTTTGTTGTGATTATTTTTTTGGTGATGGTTTATTTGACCAGTATGGTGTCAATGTCCAGTATTGTATCTGGTATTATCGCTTTTCTAGCAACCTTGATTTTTCCAGCACTTCACTTCATTTTTACTAATTACGACTGGCTTTTTACATTTGTTATATTATTTATCACTTGTTTTATCATCTGCAAGCATCGGGACAATATCGCAAGGATTCGTAACAAAACTGAAAACATTTTCAACTTTGGGCTTAATATCACACACCAAAAACACAATATCTAGTGTTTTGAAATATCAGAGACACAATATCTAGTCAAAATCATTGACTAGATATTTTTTTATTGTTAAAATAAAGGAACAATCAAGAAAAAGGTGGAAAAATAAAAATGGTCACAGTATTTTCAAAAAATGACTGCATGCAATGCAAAATGGTCAAAAAATGGTTAGCCGACAAAGCCGTCGCTTTCACGGAAATCAACATCGACGACCAACCCGAATATATCGCAGAAATCAAGGCAATGGGCTTTATGGCAGCGCCAATCATTGTCAAAAACGATCTCGCTTTCTCTGGTTTTCGTCCGACAGAATTGGCGAAATTACTATGAAAATTGCTTATTACAGCGTGACACGCCAAGTCGCACGTTTTGTCAAAAAACTAAATTTTCCTGCCCTTGAAATTACTGCTACATTGACACTTTCAGAACCTTTCATTCTGATTATCCCAACTTATGAGAAAGAAATTCTCCAAGATGTTTGGGATTTCATGGCTGAAAATGCCCAAAATTGCCAAGCTATCATCGCAAGTGGCAACCGCAATTTTGCTGAACTTTATATCTACTCGGCAAAAGAGTTATCCGCAGCCTATCAGATTCCGATAGTATACGATTTTGAGTTTAATGGCACATCTGAAGATGTCGAGAAAGTTAAAGAAATTATAGAAAGTTATTAAAATATGTCGCTAAAAAATTTAGAAAATGTCTCTTATTTTCGGCTTAACAATGAAATCAATATTCCTATCAACGGACAAATTCCCTTACACAAAGACCACGAGGCACTTCTTGCCTTTTTTGAAGAAAATGTGCAACCAAATCTCAAAACCTTTCCAACAGTTGCAGATAAAATAAGTTACTTATTAGAAAATAATTACATTGAACAAGATTTTATTTCAAAATATGAGATTGCTTTTATCACACAACTCTCTGATTGGCTTTACGCTCAAAATTTCCAATTCAAATCATTCATGGCAGCCTATAAATTTTACCAGCAGTATGCCTTGAAAACCAATGACGGCGAGTTTTATCTGGAAAATATCGAAGACCGAATTCTCATGAATGCTTTGTATTTTGCAGACGGCGACACCGCATTAGCACAAGCTCTTGCTGATGAACTCATCAATCAGCGTTATCAGCCCGCAACACCGAGTTTTCTAAACGCTGGTCGCGCACGACGCGGTGAACTCGTCTCATGTTTTTTGATTCAACCCACTGACGATATGAACAGCATCGGGCGTTCTGTCAACTCTGCGTTGCAACTTTCCCGCATTGGCGGTGGGGTTGGGATCAACCTGTCAAATCTGCGCGAGGCGGGCGCACAAATTAAAGGCATTGAAAATGCAGCGAGCGGTGTTGTACCTGTTATGAAACTGTACGAGGACAGCTTTTCTTACTCCAACCAACTCGGGCAACGTCAAGGCGCAGGCGTGACCTATCTCAGCGTTTTTCATCCCGATATTCTGGCATTTTTGTCAACGAAAAAAGAAAATGCCGATGAGAAGATTCGCGTTAAAACACTATCGCTCGGCGTGACTGTTCCCGATAAATACTATCAACTTGTCCGTGAAAATGCTGATATGTTTCTTTTCAGTCCTTACGACGTTGAGCGTATTTACGGCGTGCCTTTCAGCTATGTTGACCTCACATCTGAATACGATAAAATGGTCGCAAATGCCAATATCAAGAAATACCACATTCGTGCGCGTGATTTGGAGCAAGAAATCGCCAAACTCCAGCAAGAATCGGGCTATCCCTATATTGTCAATATTGACACAGCAAATCATGCTAATCCGATTCACGGTAAAATCGTTATGAGCAATCTTTGCTCGGAAATTCTCCAAGTTCAAACGCCATCTATCCTTAATGATGAGCAAACTTACCAGCATTTAGGTACGGATATTTCATGCAATCTTGGCTCGACAAATGTCGTTAATCTGATGAAAACGCCAAATTTTGAGAAGTCAATTGACAGCATGGTCAAAGCCCTAACATTTATCACAAATCATTCGGAAATTGATGTTGTGCCTAGTATCAAAAATGGTAATTCACGCGCTCACACGATTGGCTTAGGTGCAATGGGACTCCACTCCTACTTTGCCCAAAATCACATCGTTTATGGATCGCCTGAATCAATTGAATTTACCGATATTTATTTCATGTTGCTGAATTTCTACACGCTCAAATCATCCATGAACATTGCGCGGACAACTGGGATTAAGTTTGCTGATTTTGAAAAATCAACCTATGCTGATGGCAGCTACTTCGATTCATTTATCGGAGAAGCACAGCTTTCTGAACAGATTGCAACGTTGTTTAACGGCATTCATATCCCGACAGCTGACGACTGGAAAGCCCTCCAAAAAGATGTCATGTCATTCGGTTTGTATCATCAAAATCGGTTAGCTGTGGCACCAAACGGCTCGATTTCCTATATCAACGACGTTTCGGCAAGCATTCACCCCATTACCCAAAGGATTGAGGAGAGACAAGAGAAGAAAACGGGCAAGATTTATTATCCCGCGCGCGACCTTGCGACTGATACGATTCCTTACTATACGAGTGCCTACGATATGGATATGCGGCGCGTCATTGACGTTTATGCAGCGGCGACTCGGCATGTTGACCAAGGGCTGTCGCTGACTTTGTTCATGCGTAGCGAGATTCCGCTCGGCATTTACGACTGGAAAACAGACACCAAGCAAACGACCCGCGACCTTAATATTCTACGCAATTATGCCCACCATAAAGGTGTGAAGTCTATTTATTACGTTCGTACTTTTACTGATAATGGGGATGAGATAGGTAGCAACCACTGTGAATCTTGTGTGATTTAACTTTTTTACATACTTAAATTTATGTAAAATAACGTTATTTAGAAAGAATTTATGACAAATCAAAACTATACCAAGGCGATAAACTGGAATAACATCGAAGATTTAATTGACAAATCAACATGGGAAAAATTGACCGAACAATTTTGGCTTGACACGCGCATACCATTGTCAAACGACTTGGACGATTGGCGCAGTTTATCTGATGATGAACGCAATTTAGTCAGCCACGTTTTTGGCGGTTTGACTTTGCTTGATACCGTCCAATCTGACAGCGGCATGGACTCCCTTCGTGCCGATGTGCGCACACAACATGAGGAGGCAGTACTAAATAATATTCAGTTCATGGAATCAGTACATGCTAAATCTTACTCGTCCATTTTTTCAACGCTAAACACGAAAACAGAAATTGATGACATTTTTGCTTGGATTGACGCTAATAACAATCTGCAATATAAAGCGCAAAAAGTCACGCATATTTACAAAACGGGTACGCCACTTGAAAAGAAAATTGCCAGCGTTTTTCTCGAAACTTTCCTATTTTACAGCGGTTTCTACACGCCTTTGTATTATCTTGGCAATAATAAATTAGCCAATGTTGCTGAAATTATCAAGCTGATTATCCGTGACGAATCGGTGCATGGCACTTATATCGGCTATAAATTCCAGCTCGGCTATGATGAGTTGACTGAAACTGAACAGGAAAATCTCAAAAACTGGGCTTACGACCTCTTGTATGACTTATATGCCAACGAAGAACTCTACACTGATACCCTTTACAGCAAACTCGGCTGGCAAGAGGACGTTAAAATTTTTCTGCGCTACAACGCCAACAAAGCGCTGATGAACCTCGGTTTTGAGCCACTTTTTCCCGATAATGCAAGTGACGTCAACCCGATTGTGATGAACGGCTTGTCAACTGGCACGGTTAATCACGACTTCTTCTCGCAAGTCGGAAATGGCTACTTGCTTGGGCAAGTTGAGGCTATGCGGGATGAGGATTATGTTTTTTGATTGATTAAAAACGAGTTCTTCTTTTATCGGAAGACTCGTTTTTTATAGGCAAGATAGTTATTGAAATTACTGATATTATCTAATTTGCTCAAAATTTTTAAATTTGATATGAGAACAAAAAACAAATTCACTTCATAAATTTATGCTAACAATAAAAATAACATCTAATCTAGCTTATTATACGAAATTGTTATTCTTCACCTCGTTTCACAATAAGATCATTCATGTGGTTTTCTATTTTATAATTAGCTAAATTATGCTAATTTCTGACTTTTTCTCAGCCTCTTTTAAATGTTATCAACATTTTCTATTCATAAGAAAGATGATTCTCTTTGCACCACTGAATAGCAATTTCACGATAAGCTTGGTCACGAAAAGCATACCATTTTTCTTCAATTCCTAATAGATTAACCTTGTCCTTAAAGTGTCTAAAAGCACCTCGACCACTAATTTCGTAGAACAAGTCATTTTGAAGTGCCAAAAGTTCTTCTCTATCAAGTACAAAGTCATTACACTGTAAAAATTGACCTGTTTTGAGATTAAAATAGCTCTCACTTTCCGCATCACAACATTCAAGTTCAAGAATGACATCTTCTAATTTTACTTTTTCCATGCTTATATTTTAACAAAATTTTCCTAAATAAATTGATTTTATCTATTTCCTACGATTACTCGGTGCCAAAAGATTGGTAGCTTTCATAATAAATTGCCATGACATGCCCTAACAAAAACAAATTGACAAGGATTAAAAAATCAAGCCCAAAAGATTAAATTAGTATAGCACATTTTACTTAGTTTATCAATAAACTAAATAAAACGTCCCTATCATAAACAAGAAACGTCTTTTCAATCAGTTATTCCGAACGCAAAGCCTCAACAGGATTTTTCTTGGCTGCATATTTGGCAGGAATCGAACCACCAAGCAAGGTAAGGGTAACACTAACAATGATTAAAATAATCGCATGTAGCGGATTCAGCTGCGCAACATTCGATAAATCAGTTTTCTTTTTAATAATCATATTAACTGGGAAAGTCAGCAGATAAGCAAACGTAATGCCAAGTATGCCAGAAAAGCTACCGATAATTAAGGTTTCAGCATTAAAAACGCGCGTAATATCTTTCTTTCTAGCACCAAGCGCCCGCAAAGCACCAATTTCTTTCGTTCGTTCAAGAACTGAAATATAGGTAATAATACCAACCATAATCAACGATACAACCAATGAAATCGCCGCAAATGCCACAAGAACTAAAGTAATACCAGACATAATATCGCCAGTCAATCTGGTCATCTCTTTCCCCAAATCAGTATAAATGACTTTATCTTCTTCTTTTTTATTTTTATTATATTTATCGAGATATTTGATAATATTTTCCTTAGATTCAAAACTTTTTGGATAAACATAAATCATCAAAGGAATCGCATTACCACCAAGATAGCTCAAAGCTGTTATTTTCGTCTCTGGTGTTAAAGGCTCTTTGGTTAAAACATTGGTATTAGCATTTTTTTGTGCGGTAACAATCTTAGAATCACCTTCTGCTTTCAAAATTTTCTCAAAAAGTTCATCAGAATAAGCAATCCCCAATCCTAAAAGGCGGAACTGAATCGTCTTTTTTTTACGGATAATGCCCGCTATCTTGATTGTTTCCCCACTGCTTTTTTTATAAACAGCAGCCAAATCTTGAGTGGGCGCAAAATGACCTGTTGACACTTCTGTATAATAATCATTATTGCGGATAAGTTTCATTTCCATGCCAACAATATCTGAAAACTTGATTTGCCCTTCTTTATCAGCAAAATCAGTGAAACCAAGATTTTTCATCGTTGTCATATCCACACGATTTTGATCATCAACGACCATGACAACTTCATTCGCATTTTTGGGATAACTCCCCGCTAGAATATCATAGTTAATTTCCAAATAACTCTCTTTTTCACCGTCAGGTTGGACTGGATAAGTCGTCAGATGCACATCAGTATCATAAATAGCAATATTTGCAGGCATCTCTTCTCCCGTTGGGAGCTTGACAGGAACGATTTTTCCTTTGTCATCACGCAGTAAATTTAAGCTGATAATGTGAGTAAAACCAACACTTGTCGCATCCTTTGTGCTAATCTTTTCAACATAATCAATATATTTAGGTGTGAGTTTATTACGATGGACTGAAACTAACTTAGCTGGGTCATAAACTTCGATTTCTTTAGACTTAGACAAACTTTTCTTTTCCAACTTCTCGCGTTCAGAAGGCGTTAGTTCATTTTTATTTCTCGTTGCTTGCGGGGAAATAATAATTGGAAATTCCGTCAAAGAATCTGTTTGAAATTGGTTAATATGTTTTTGGAAACCATTTGAAGTACTAAGAATCAGTGCAATGCCAACAATTCCGATTGACGAGGCAAATGCTGTCAGCGCTGTTCGCCATTTCTTCGTCCAAATATTACGAGCTGATAATTTCAGCGCCGTAAACAAACCCATGGCTGTCTTCTTCAAAACATAATCTGAGGTTTCTTTCTCCCCATCAAAAGGATGGCTATCACTAAGCAAATGACCATCCTTAAAATTAATGATTCGATCCGCATAAGTTGTCGCCAAATCGGGATTGTGCGTGACCATGATAACCAGTTTATCCTTGGCAATATCCTTAATCAGCGCCATGATTTGCTCGCTCGTCACCGTGTCAAGCGCACCAGTCGGCTCATCAGCGAGGATAATATCGGGGTCATTAGCGAGCGCACGCGCGATAGCAACACGCTGCATCTGTCCACCCGACAGCTGATTGGGTTTCTTATGCACGTGGTCCTTCAACCCCACACGCTCCAGCGCCTTGATTGCCTCCGACTTCTTCGTGGCTTTAGCCACACCCGACAAGGTCATGCCCATTTCCACATTTTCAAGAACACTTAGGTGACCAATGAGGTTGTAACTTTGGAAAATGAAACCAACCGAGTTGTTACGGTAAGCATCCCAATCTCTGTCTTTGAAGTCCCTAGTGGACTTGCCATTTATCAGCAAATCGCCCGCATCATAACCGGCAAGATACCTTGAAACAGGGTAGGAAATGTGCTTGGGATCAATCAGCATATCGCCTGTATCATAGTGATCAAGACCACCAATGATATTGAGCAAAGTCGTTTTCCCTGAACCAGACGGACCAAGAATAGCAACAAATTCATTTTCACGGAAATTTACGCTCACCTCATCCAGTGCGATTTGCGTAAATTCATTCGTCATATAACGCTTGCTAATCCTTCTTAATTGTAACATTCTTAATTTCCTCTAAATCTAATTATACTAAAAATTAGAAATTTCCAAAAAATAGCTCCAATTTGGAACTATCTAAATTAAACTGCTTTAATCAACTGATTTTAAAGCCTCTATCATTGGAATATTTTTAATCTTCCTGTGCATAATAACCATAATCAATAACGTTACACTCATTACAATTAACGAGGCTAGCGCAATATTAACTAATTCTAATTTAGGGTCAAACATTGAATCATCATTTGGTAAAACTTTTAAAATAAAGCGATGTAAAAGTATGCCCAATTCACATCCAAAAAGTATGCCAATAATTGTCAACACAATCGTTTCACGATAGATATACAAAGTACTTTCCATATCATAATAACCTAGAACTTTAACCGTTGCCAATTCTTTAATTCTTTCAGAAACATTGATATTAGTCAAGTTATAAATAACAACAATAGAAAGTATTACCGCCATGACACTGAGGATAAATATGATACTATTTAGAGAAGTAAGTAAAGAATTGATTAAATCTTTTCTGTAATTATTTCTAATCATTGATTTAACAGCAGGACTTTCCATAAAGTGAGTGGCTACTTTTTCTTCATTTTGCCTATCATTATTTTTAAGCTGTACTAATTCAGAATTAACCAAAAGATCTTTTTCAAACATCTTTTCATATGTTGCTTGGGACATAAAGAGATAGTGTCCCAGATACATCTCTGTTATTTCAGAAACTGGCATCGCAATATATTTCCCAGAAGCGACTTTTACCTTAAATTTATCACCAACAGCCACATGGAAGTAATTTGCCAATTTTTCAGATATAACAACACCATCGCTTGGCATATTAAGGTCAATGCCAGATTTTCGATCTTTAAAGTGAATGTAATCCGAAATATTAGTTTCACTTGCTGCTGGAACAATCATATTAATAGCTTGATCAAAACCTTTACTATCCAACTTTGTAATTGGTTCTAAATAAACACTTGAAAAACTCTTTACCTCCTCGCCAGTCAATAATTTATCAAGTTCATTTTCATCATTTTCAGATAATTTCTTTTGATTCGTCACAATAAAATCAAACTTGATGATTTCTTGGTATTGTCTATCAACAATCCCTGACAATGAACCTTTTATTCCCAAACAAACAATTAACAAACAGATACAACCACTTACACCACAGATTGTCATAAATGCTCTTTGTTTATATCTAAATAAATTACGCATCATGATTTTATATTTAAATGACAAACGTTTCCAAATAAATGGTAACTTTTCCAAGAAAAGTTTTTGTCCTGCTCTTGGTGGTTTAGCACGCAATAACTCTGAAACTTTAGCTTTCACATCATTTGTAACAGAAAGATAAGACGTTAAAACGGTACATGACAAAGTAATAGCAACGACTAACAAGGTATAATTCCAATAAAATTGGAGTTGAAGCACATCAAAAGTCGCAATTGGTCGATAAGCCTCAAATACTGCTTTTGAAAATTGAATATGCCCCAAAACGATACCAAGTCCAGCGCCCAATAAACCTGAAACTGAACCGTAAACAACAAACTTTGCTTTAACATCAAAATCAGAATATCCCAAAGCTTTTAATGTGCCGATATTAATGCGTTCCTCATCGGAAAAGCGAACCATTGTTGTCAAAGAAAGCAAAACAGCAACCACATAAGTAATTATCGGAAAAACATTACCTAAAACATCAATCCGAGTTGAATTTTCGATATAGCCACTGTAACCAGGATTCGTTTTTCGACTGCCCAATGTATAGACTGGCTTTTCTAAATCAGCTAATTCTACTTCCGAATCTCTTAGTTTCTTTTCGCTTTTTGAAATATCAGCTTCAATTTTTCCTTTTTCTGATTCATACTCACTAAATTTAACAGCATATTCAGCCTCAGCCTCAGATAATTGCAGTTGCGCCTCATCTATCTTTTTTCGTCCGTCAATCGTCTGAGTATCTAATTCAGTTTGCGCTGCCTCTAATTTCGCATGCGCCTCACTAACCTCAACTTTAGATGTTTCCACCTTTTTGCTTACTTCAGCAACTTCATCTATCATTTGATTTAATTGAAGTTGACTTGTATTTATATCATTTACGATTGCTTGCGCTTGTTGCCAAGGCATAATATCTTGATTAGCCTGATATTCAGCTTTTTTCTCTTCAAGTTTAGCTTGGTTGAGATTGATTTCGCTAATGTTTTTATTTGTTTCAGCAACATAGTCACTTAAAGTTGCTTGCTTGCTATCTAGTTCTTTGCGACCATCATTTATCTCAGCCTGTTTACTTGAAACAGTTTCATTATACGCCTCTTGATTGCTTGCAATCTGACGCTTTAAATCGTCAATCTGCTCCTTAGCCTCTTTTAGCTTATTTTGCGCCTCAACAAACTCACTCTTAGCTGTCTTTAACTCACTTTTTCCTGTATTCAGCTCTTCTTGTGCCGTTGTTATAATATCTGAATAACGCGCTTTCGCACGCTTAGTTAAAGCCTTCTCAATCCTAGTTTGCTGCTTCATAATCTCAGCAGTATAGGCTCTTTTATAAGGATCCATATCCTTTGTCGTCGATAAATTCAACCTAGCAATGATATAAGAACTTGCATCAAATGTTTCAGGAATAACAACTGCGTAACCAGCCAATTCACCCGTACCAATATCGGTTTGTCCCATATTTTTTCTACCAACAATTTCGCTAGATTTTACAAAACCAGTTACTTTGTAGGTATGATTAACTAAAATATTATTTTCTAATACCTCAAATGTTATAGTTGAACCAAGTTTATATCGCTCTTCCAAAGAAAAATTTAAGGCGATTTCATGGTCATTCTTGGGAAACCTCCCCGACTCAAGACTATATTTTGACAACTCTTTAGGCATTGAGAAAATTCTTATCGCATCCTTAGTTCCCTTAATTAGTGAATCTTGGAGATAGCCAAACTCAACTTTATCAATACCAGACATCTCATCAAGAAACGCCATATCCGACTCATCTAAGCCATAGGTCGAAATTAAAGTAAAATCAGCAAGATTATTTTTTTGATAAAAGTCATTTGCTGTCTTTCTCATATTTGGTCCTGTAACTTTCAAACCAGTAAACATGAGTGCACCTAAAAACATTAGTAAAAATATGGAAATAAATCTTCCCTTAGATTTCGGAATTGACAATAGAATGTCTTTCCAAAGTTTTTTCTTTTTCAAACTCAACACTTTCTATTAATTCGACTTTTGATTTAGATATTTTTTAGTTCAGAAATAAAAAAACACCCATTATTTTTACCATTCGATATTATCAATATCTTTAGGATTTTGATTCACTTCACACGCAACTATCTTACCATCACGCATTTTAATTACCTTGTCCGCAATTTGTGCGATATAACTATTATGTGTTACAATAATAACCGTTGTTTGCATACTCCGACACATATTTTGCAAAATCTTTAGCACCTGTTTTCCTGTTTCATAATCAAGTGCACCAGTCGGTTCATCACATAGTAAAATTTGAGGATTTTTAGCGACCGCTCTTGCAATCGCAACACGCTGTTGCTCACCACCAGATAATTGAGAGGGAAAATAATCCATTCGAGATTCCAACCCAACCTCTCTCAACACTTGAACAGGCTCCAAAGGCGTTGAGACAATTTCTGAAGACAATTCAACATTTTCTTTAGCAGTCAAATTAGTCACGAGATTATAAAACTGAAAGACAAATCCAATATGTAACCGTCGATATTTAGTTAGCTGCTTAGCATTGTAATGCGAAATATCTTCCCCACCAACAATAACTTGCCCTTCATCAGCTACTTCCATACCACCTAAAATATTTAAGAGTGTTGATTTTCCCGCACCAGACGTTCCTAAAATAACCGCTAATTCGCCGCTTTCAATTGAAAAATTCAAATCATTATTAGCTATTATTTCTGAATCGCCAGATTTGTATTTCTTGTAACAATGCTTTAACTCAATATAGCTCATTTGACTCTCTCCACCGTCTAACATTCTAAAATTATACTTACATATATACATTATAACCTAAATTATATGCTCATGCAACAAAAGTTACGATTTTGAAACATTTTTAAATAAAATAACAAAAAAACACCATTTACAGATAAACGATGTTCTTAAGAACGTAGCTAAAGTCAAGCCACGCCACTTAGCATTTGTGAATACGATAAATTTTTCTTAAAAATTTCAATCAATGCGCCACCATTTCCTGTGCGACTTCCTCTGGAGAAAGGTCGCTAGGATAATAAGTCGGCCAATTTTCAAGTTCATCTAAAAGCGCCTCTTGGCTCTCATTGCCATAATAAATATGGAAATGCTCAGCTTTCGTTGGTGCAATACTATGGTCGCTAAATTGGAAATACTTGAAAGCACCGTTGGTCTCGCCAACCGCCTCAAACATAAAACGAACGCCCCGATTGCCTTCTTCGTAGTCTAAAATTTTCTTGCCCACATATTTGTAAGTCGCTGTATGCGCCTTGCCTTTGATGTAAAAAGTCACTTTATCGCCTTTGATGTCAATTTTATCAACATCAGACTTGTAACCATTTTCATAGTAAGCCTTGTATTCTTCAGCTGTCATATCCTTGTTGCGCAAGGCTTTATAGCTCATCACTTGGTCAAGCGCGCCTGTTTCAAGCAAAGGATAAACCGATTGCCACTCACCCGCCCAATCAGAAAGCGCACGATCTTTGATTTGCGAATCTTTGAAATAGCCTTGAGAAATTGTCTTTTCGACAGCTTTTTCTGGTGCAATTTCAGTCACTTTAGAGACAGCATTTGTCGTTTTTTCAAGATTAGCAAGATTTTCTTTCATCACAGAAATATAATCTTCCCCCGCCTTAATCTGCTCTTGGGTCAATGATTCCAAGGGATTCAGCGGTAAAATCTTGACATTTGCCTCATCAGCCAAGGTTTTTGCAACCTTATCAGAGGCATTTTCCTCAAAATAAATGTAGTGAATCTCATTTTTTTCGACATAGGCTTTGAGGTCTTTGAGACGCGTTGCAGACGGCTCAGTCTCAGGGTCAATCCCCGATACAGAGACCTGATTTAAACCGTAAGATAGCGCCAAATAGGCAAATGCTGCATGTTGCGTGACAAAATTCTTCTGTTTCGCCTCACTGAGACTTGTCCGATAATCCTCGTCAAGTGCTGTGAGCTTTTCTAAATATGCTGCAGCATTTGCCGTGAAAGCCGTTTTTTTATCGGGAAACTGCTTGATTAAGCTATCACGAATCGTCTCAACCTCTTTGATAGCAAACGCTGGCGACAGCCAAACATGCGGATCAAGCGCATGCTCATGACCGACTCCCTCATCTTCCTCATCATGCGAACCCGCTAGGAGTAAAATTCCCTCAGACGCTTTGATAAGGTCAACATCAGTCATCTCTTTCGTCGTTTTGGCGACCCAAGTCTCCATATTCTCATTGTTATAGACAAAAGCATCCGACTCTTGAATCGCCGCCACATCCTTGGCAGACGGCTCAAAATCATGCGGTTCGATACCCGGCTTGACCAAGACCGAAACTTCGCCCTCATCACCAACAACACCTTTGGTAAATGCTTGCATAGGATAAAAAGTCGTCACGATTTGCAATTTATCAGACTTTTGATCGCTATCACCTGCATTTGAACAAGCAAAAAGTGATAAACTAGCTGCAGCAGTCAAAAGACCAAATAATAATTTCTTTTTCAAAAATATCTCCTTGTCAAATTAGTTTACCAGTTAAGTATATCATCAAAAAAAATATTGTCAACTGGTAAATTACCTTATGTGCGTTTTTTGTTACGATTGTGTTCCCGAATCACACGCAAAGCAGCCTTGCGAATCTTGATACTAGGACTTTTCAAACGACGGTAAGCCGTTGGTAAATCTTGTGGTTTAGCCATTTTTCCTCCTTATTTGAATTTCAAGCTAACTTTCTAGGAAAATAGACAATTTGTCCGCACAAACTACGTTCACTTACGGCTCTTCCTAATTTTCACGAAAGTTTGCGACTTCATCGCACCGCTTTCAATATCATGATTTATTTTTGTTTGGTAAATGTCAATTGGATAATTAACAATTCTTAGCAGAAAAGATAGTTTACATTAATTATGTAAACACGGTATCTTGTGGTGCTGAACGCTCATTAACACTTTTTATAATCCAGTTTTTAATGAGCAACACCTAGGGAAAAAGACAAATTTTAGAACCTGCGCAAACGCAGAACCTTAAAATTTTCTATTTTCCTACGGTGCTGAACACTCATTAACACTTTTTAGACTTACCAACTTGCCTTTTTCACGCCTGGAATCTGTCCCAAATGTGCATGCTTGCGGAAATTAATCCGACTCATGCCAAATTTGCGCATGTAAGCATTGGGACGACCATCAATCATATCGCGATTTTTCAAGCGATTGGGATTGCTATCGCGAGGCAATTTACGTAAGCCCTCAATATCACCCTTCGCTTTCAATTCTTGGCGAATTTCAGCATACTGAACAATCAGTGCTTTTTGCCGATTGTACTTGGCAATTTTTGACTTTTTAGCCATGACTTCTCCTTTCAAAATATTGAGATAACTACTTTGAAGCTATTACAATCAAGCGCAAAATCAATACAGTTTTTTGATAATTTAACCAACTATTGAGTTATCAAATAATCTTGCATAGCATTTTCGTACTTGGTCAAGTATAGGCATTCGCAAATTAGTTTACCAGTTAAGTATATCATGACAAAAAAATAATGTCAACTGGTAAACATTATTTTTGTTAATCTAACATTATTTTAAATTAAGCAAATACGCCCGAACTTGACTCATAAAGTAAAGAGACCCTGTAATCAAATAAATATCATCAGCATTTCTAGGCGTTTCAACAAACTCTCGCCAATCATCAAGCCAAGTAACGTCCGAAATCCCTGCCACATCGCTAGACACAATCGTCTTAGGATAATCAAAAGTCGTCAAAGTCAGCTTGACATTTGGAATCGTTCGTAAAAGCCGAATCATTTCATGAAAATCTTTTCGTTGCAAGGCTGAAAAAAGAATCCTCACGTTTTGGCTACCGTCAAATTCAGTAATCAAACGTTTAATTGCGGGGATATTGTGCGCGCCATCAAGAATAAACCCGTTGAGATTCTCCATTCTAGCAGGCCAAAAAGTTTGTTTCAATCCTTGAACAATTTTCCCATCATTTGGTGTCAAATTCAATTTTTCAGCCAAAATATCGAAAATTTTGACAGCAAGCGCAGCGTTTTCTTGTTGATACTGACCATGTAGACTAAGCTCAAAGACTTGCGATTGAGGACGGAAAATCGGTGCCTTTTCAGTCTCAGCTTTTGCAGCAATGACTTGAAGCACTTCATCTGATACATTTCCGACAACAACTGGCACAGCATGTTTAATAATGCCTGCTTTTTCACTCGCAATTTTTTCAATCGTATCGCCCAAAATATCCTGATGATCCATACCAATCGTTACAATAGCCGATACAAGTGGTGTAATCACATTTGTCGAATCATAAAGACCGCCAAGTCCGACTTCTATTAGTGCAATATCAACTTTTTTTTGATAAAAATACTGGAAACCAATGGCTGTTAAAATCTCAAATTCAGTAATATTGGCAAGATTTTCATCCTTATCCATTTCCAAAACTAGAGGTTTGATAACTGCGACTATCGAATCAAGTTCATCATCTGAAATAAAGCCACCATTTATCGCAATTCGCTCGTTAAAAATCTCGATATAAGGCGAGGTGAAAGTGCCGACTTTTAGGTCATATTGCTGCAAAATATTAGACAAAAAGCTAACTGTTGAGCCTTTGCCATTGGTGCCAGCGATATGGACAGTTTTCAGCTTATTTTGTGGGTTATCCAGCGCCTCTAACAGGTAATTAATCCGCAACAGACCAGGTTTGATACCGAATTTCAGTCGCGAATGTATCCACTTTATACTTGCATTACTCACTTTTTTCAATATCCTCCTTTAATTCGTCAAGATTGAGCTTGGCAAACAGATACTTGCGATCTTGCACAGGAAAACGCTGATCAAGTTGGTCAACAGCGCCCACTTCGACGATGCCTTCCGCAATCGTGTAATCAATAACATGACCGCCAAATGTGTGATCATCCGTGATAAAATGCAGATGATAGCCAGCAACACTCACGCCGTGAAACATCTCAGGTGTCCAAATGCCAACAATCGTGCCAGTCACGTTTTCAATCGTGTATTCTGGCTGACTTTCCGCCACCTCTGCAAATTTCAGACCTGCTTTTGCCTTGGGAATCATACGCACGTGCATTTTGGTAAATGTGCCATGAATTTTGATGGAGCGAAAAAGATTAGCACCATCATAATAAGCCTCAATTCGTGCTTGGAGTTCGTCAGAAGTTGCTTCATAGCGCTGCTTAAAAATAACTTCAGCTTGATGAAAAACAACTGCTGCATAAGGGACTTTGACATCTGCTTTGACTTCGGTAATCGTCTTATCGCCACGTGCTTGGTAGGCTTTACCGTCAAGAACAATCAGCTCGCCGTCAATTTCATCTAGTGTACCAATGCCTAAATTGCCATGCTCTAGCAATTCACCAATCGTCAGACTGCCCTCGAAAAGCCCACTCATGAGCGCTGACAATGTATTATATTGAAAAAGTTTTATGGGTTCAGACAAACTTCTATTTCCTTTCATTTTTCGGTTTTACATAATTTAATTTATGTAAAATAACGATTTTAGCAACAAGTTACACCTATATTTTTATCATTTTCATCAATAAAATTCATCTGGTAATATTGTTTCGCCAAGTTTGATATTATCTTTGTAATCAATCGGAATGTCAATGATGACTGGTCCAGTCGTCGCCTCAAGATTGCCCAGAACTTCTGCCAAATCGGTTTTATTTGTCACACGGATACCCGTAGCACCAAAAGCCTCAGCGTATTTGACATAATCAACAGCTCCGAAATCAACACCCGATGAACGACCATATTTCATAATTTCTTGGAACTCAACCATATTGTAATGCCCATCATTCCAAATAATGTGAATAATTGGTAACTTAAGACGAACTGCGGTTTCAAGTTCTTGCGCTGAAAATAGAAAACCACCGTCTCCAGAAATAGAGTAAACTTTTTTGTTAGGGCGCAATAAAGCAGCAGAAATCGCCCAAGGCAATGCGACACCAAGAGTCTGCATACCATTTGAAAAAAGCAAATGACGCGGTTCATAAGATTTGAAATGGCGCGCCATCCAGATATAGTGACTGCCTATATCAACGGTAACTGTCTCATCGTCCTTGACAGTAGCTTGAAAAACGTCAATAAAATCCAATGGATGTAAACGATTTTTTTCAGAATGACGGTCAAAATCTTGGCTTTCAAGAATTTTTCGCAAGCCGTCTAAATACGCAATACTTCCCTCAGGAATCTTATAACCACGCACTGCAGGAATCAAATTCTCTAAAGTTTGCGCCATGTCGCCAATCAGTTCGCGTTCAGGTTGATAGTAAGTATCAATCTCAGCCAGTGCCGTATCAATGACAATCACACGACTGTCGATTTCAGCATTCCAGTTTCGTGCCTCATATTCAATCGGGTCATAGCCAATCGCTATAACAAGGTCAGATTTTTTCAGCAACATATCGCCAGGTTGATTGCGAAAAAGACCGACACGTCCGAAAAAATTGTGTATCAAATCGCGTGAAATCACGCCAGCACCTTGGAAAGTCTCAACAACTGGCAGATTAACATGGGTCAACAACTCGCGAACTGCCTGAGTTACAGGTGCTGACGACGCACCACTGCCAAGCAATAAAACGGGCAAGACAGCATTTTTAATAGCTTGTGCCAGATAGTTGATGTCGTCGATAGAGGCATTACCGAGTTTTGGTGCATTTAGCGGTTTGATAGCGGCAACTTCGACCTTGCTATCTACAACATCTTGGGGAATGGAGATGAAACTCGCGCCAGGCTTACCCGACTTAGAGAGTCGGTAGGCATTCGCCATAATCTCCGAGAGCGTGTTTGGATCTTGGACTTCCGCTGAGTATTTGGTAATCGGTTCAAAAAGTGCCGCATTGTTCATTGATTGGTGCGTGCGTTTGAGCAAATCACCACGTTTGACTTGACCACCAATCGCCAAAACTGCATCGCCCTCAGCTGTCGCAGTCACTAAACCTGTGGCTAAATTTGACGCACCTGGACCAGAGGTCGCGATAACGACACCTGGCTCGCCAGTAATACGGCCAACTGCTTGTGCCATGAAAGCAGCATTTTGCTCATGACGAGCAACGATTAGCTCTGGCCCTTTGTCCTCTAAAGTATCGAAAACCTTATCAATTTTCGCACCTGGAATACCAAAAATGTATTTAACATTGTGGTTAATGAGCGAATCTACAATGAGATCCGCTCCGAATTTATCTGTTGTCATAGCTACTCCCTTAATGATTGAACGACGAAGTCGTGAAGAGTTTAGGGAAGTAGCTATGCACAACGTGCCTTAGCGGTTTACCGCTTAGGCGTTGGGTTAGCTACTCCCTTAATGATTGAACGACGAAGTCGTGAAGAGTTTAGGGAAGTAGCTATGCACAACGTGCCTTAGCGGTTTACCGCTTAGGCGTTGGGTTAGCTACTCCCTTAATGATTGAACGACGAAGTCGTGAAGAGTTTAGGG
>NZ_BLLI01000010.1 GCF_011170085.1 Pseudolactococcus hodotermopsidis
CATAACAATGATTAGCACATCGCAAAGAGGATAAGCAACATAACTTTGGTCTCGTAAATCTTCAATAACCGTAAATTTTTCTTTAATTGTCATTTTCAGCTCCATAACGAAAGTTTAACAGATTTTTATGAAAATTAAAGCGGTTAGGGAAATAATCGTCTGAAATAGCTATTTAACTTGTGAAATTTCGGAATTTGTCGGATAAATTAAATTTATGAAATGACCGTGTGTTATAATGAAATATAGTTGAAATTAAACTGTATTTATCATAAAATGGTAGTAGTTGCAATAATACGGTGGCGTAACCGTAGGGACATAAAAATATTTTAGGATAGAGTATGTAATATAAATGGGAAGAAAATTATTTTGTGAATTAAATCCGCTAACTTATAAAATCTCACTGGAAAAGGAAAGATTTAAAAAGAATTTAGTCAATACATTTTCAAACTTGACATTTGCCAAGACAAAAAGTCAGGTGCTTTTGCCTGTTGTTATCAAAAAACACAAATCGCTTATTCGTCGAAAACTTGGCAATGTTGATTTACATTTACAGGAAAATAAAGCCAGATCTCTTTCAATCGCAACACCAAAAGTTAGTCATATTTTAATTAAACCAGGCGAGACTTTCTCCTTTTGGTATTTAGTTGGGCGAATTACTCGGAGAAAAGGCTATTTGGAGGGTGTGACGATTTCAAATGGTCGTCCTACGGCTGATGTTGGTGGTGGCATGTGTCAGTTTACCAATTTGCTACATTGGCTTATTTTACATACGGATTTGGCGATTGTTGAGCATCATCATCACAATGGTTTGGATTTATTTCCTGATTTTAAACGTCAAATACCATTTGGAACAGGTACATCAATCGTCTATAACTATCTTGATTATCGCTTTAAAAACACAACTTCTAAAACTTATCAGCTCGTTGTTGAGACGACTGATGAGTATCTTGTTGGTGAGATTCGGGCGACTGCGCCGCTTGCGATAAAAGTCCACATTCGTGAAGAAGAGGCTTATTTTTATGAAAATGCTGGTAATATGATGCGACATAACAAGATATATAAAAAGACGATTGACAAGCGAACAGGTAACACCATTTCCGATGAATTGCTTTTAGAAAATCATGCCAAGGTCATGTATGATTCGGCTTTGATTGATCAAACGAAAATACAGGTAAAAAAGAAATAAGATGAAAATATTAGCTTTTGATACGTCAAGTCAAGCGCTTTCTGTTGCTTTGACGGAAAATGGCAATTTACTCGGGAAGATTGATGTGACGATTAAGAAAAATCACAGCATAACTTTAATGCCGGCTATTGATTTTCTGATGGCAAATATCGGCTTAACACCGCAAGAGTTGGATAGAATTGCCGTTGCCAAAGGTCCCGGTAGCTATACAGGATTGCGGATTGCGGTAACGACAGCAAAAACATTAGCCAGTACGCTTGGCATTGACCTTGTTGGTGTATCAAGTCTGGCTGCAATTGCGAGAAATGCTGATGTTTCAGGAAAAATTGTTCCTTTGATGGATGCGCGTCGTCAAAATGTTTATGCGGGTGTTTATGAGCATGGTATGGCAATTAAAAAAGACTGTCACACGGCACTTTCAGAGTTATTAGACAGTTTAAAAAATGAAGCTGACATCACATTTACAGGAGAAGTTGCGCCATTTCGTGAGTTAATTTCACAGGAATTGCCACAGGCAAAATTTATTGAAAATTCTGAGCGCCGATTGCCTAACGCCTTTCAAATTGCGCGCATAGGCGCAGTTGGCGAAATAGCAGATGTGGATACATTTGTGCCAAATTATCTGAAAAAAGTTGAAGCAGAAGAAAAATGGTTGGAGACTCACGATGAAAGCACTGATACGCGATATATTCAAAAAATTTGAGGTAAGCGATTTTCGCAGGTATCGCACTTTTGATGAGGTTGATCTTGATGTCGTGATTAATAACGCGCTTTACCGAATATCTGAAAGCGCTGATATTGTCAATTTTCTGGCGATTGAGCGTGATGTTTATGCAGGCGACACGCCTTGGACTTTCTCACATTTTGAGTATGAGATTACGACGGATCGGCTTGCGGTTTTCCTGACAGCTGAAGCTAGTGGGAGAATCGTTGGTTTCATTGGCGCTCGCGTGATTCCTGATAAAAATTCAGTGCATTTGTCAAATCTAGCGGTTGCGACCGCTTTTCAAAAGCAAGGTATTGGCTCAAATCTAGTTAAAACGGTGGCTGAACTTATGCGACATTTGGGCATTGACACGATGAGTTTGGAGGTCAAACGGGATAATTTGGCGGCGCAAGCCATGTACCGTAAGCTCGGTTTTTCGACCACTGAAATCTTACCTGATTACTATGATAACAAGCTTGACGGACTTTGGATGGTTAAAAAATTAAAATGATAACAATTAGACAAGCCAATTTTCTGACAGACTGTTTTCGTGATGTTGCGGTAGACATTCAGGTGATTTTAGCCGATGTTTACACTACTGCACCTTGGACATTTGAGCAAACTTTTGCTGATATGTTGAAAGAAGAAACGACTTATTTCTTAGCTTTTTCTGATGAAAAAATGGTCGGTTTTTTGGCATTATCGCAAATCATGGACGAAACGGAAATCACCAATATCGCTGTCAAACAGGCGTATCAAGGTCGCGGCATTGCTAGTTTGTTGCTATCGCAACTGGCAGAATTTGACGGAAAAATCTTCTTAGAAGTCCGAAAATCCAATCTTTCAGCACAGAAATTGTATAAAAAATTTGGCTTTCAAGTCTATCATATCCGCAAAAATTATTACCAAAATCCGCCAGAAAATGCAGTTTTAATGAAAAGGAGTAGCCAACCCAACGCCTAAGCGATAAATCGCAAAGGCACGTTGTGCCTAGCAACTTCCTTAAACTGACGCGACTACGTCGCTCAATCGCTAAAGGAGTAGCCATGACAGATAAATACATACTAGCATTCGAGACATCTTGCGACGAAACAAGTGTTGCCGTGCTTAAAAATGATGATGAGTTGCTCAGCAATATCATTGCCAGTCAAATTGAGAGCCACAAGCGTTTTGGCGGTGTTGTGCCTGAGGTGGCGAGCCGTCATCATGTTGAGGTGATAACGACCTGCGTGACTGAGGCCTTGCGCGAGGCGCAGATTTCAGCGCAGGATCTGACGGCGGTTGCTGTGACTGAGGGACCGGGGCTTGTCGGCGCGCTCCTTGTCGGTGTGGCGGCTGCCAAGGCCTTTGCGTGGGCGCACAATTTGCCGCTTATCCCTGTCAACCACATGGCTGGACATCTTTGGGCGGCGCGAAATGTACGAGAACTCGAATTTCCCTTGCTTGCATTGCTAGTGAGTGGTGGGCATACAGAACTCGTCTATGTGAAAGCGCCAAGCGATTATAAAATTGTTGGTGAAACGCGAGATGATGCAGTTGGCGAGGCATATGACAAAGTTGGCCGTGTGATGAATTTGACTTACCCCGCGGGTAAGGAGATTGATGCGTTAGCGCATCAAGGTAATGACGTGTTCAATTTCCCGCGTGCCATGATGAAACACGATGACCCAGCGCTCGAATTTAGCTTTTCAGGACTCAAATCTGCTTTCATTAACACTGTCCATAATGCTGATCAAAAAGGCGATGCACTTGATAATAAAGATTTGTCAGCCAGTTTTCAAGCGGCTGTGTTAGACGTTTTACTAGCAAAAACGAAAATAGCACTTGCTGAATTTCCCGTGAAAATGCTTGTTGTCGCAGGCGGTGTCGCAGCTAATCAGGGCTTACGTGAACGTTTGGCGACGGAAATAACAGATATTCCTGTTGTTATTCCACCATTACGTTTGTGTGGCGATAATGCAGGCATGATTGCCTATGCTAGCGTTTGCGAATTCAATCATGGCAATTTTGCGGACTTATCCTTGAATGCGCGACCGAGTTTGAGTTTTGAGGCGATTTAAAAGGCATTTTGTCATTGATTGGAAAAGTTGTTTTAGATTAAGGAGATTAAAATGACATATTACATAGGTTTCGATATTGGTGGAACAACTGTTAAATATGGTCTTATCACTGAATCGGGTGAAATTGTTGAAAAAGGTTTGTTTGCGACAACGCCAGATGATGGCGATTTGATTGTGTCAAATATGGCGGCGCAAATCAGTAAATTTCAAGAAATATATGAGATTAAAAGTGTGGGTATCAGTGTACCTGGGATTGTTCGAGCTGACGGCTATATGGTAACAGGCGGTGCGATTAAACCTTTTTATGATATAAATCTAAAAGAAAAATGTGAGCAAGTCTTTGCTTTGCCAGTTATTGTGCGAAACGATGCCAACTGTGCGGCGATTGCTGAACATTGGATTGGCAATGCGCAAGGTGTTGAAAACTATATCGCGATTGTACTCGGAACGGCTGTGGGCTGTGGCATTATCATCAATCATAAAATCTATCAAGGTGCGCATGGTGCAGCTGGCGAAGCAGGGTGGACGATGCAGTATCCACTTGATTATTCGCATAATTTGGAGCAAGAGTCGTGGAATTTCACGAGCGGTGTTGTGCTTGGTCTCTATAAACGCTATGAAAAAGCTAGTGGTAAGGCAGTAAGTGATGCGCGTGTGATTTTAGATTTGGCGCGAAATGGGGATGACATCGCTGTTCAAGTCATGAATCAATACTATGATGATGTGGCAAAAGGTTTGCTCAATCTGATTGCTACTTTTGATCCTGAAGTGCTACTTTTAGGCGGTGGTATTTCTGCTAATGAAGAATTTATAAGTAATTTGTCTGCCAGAATTGATAAGATTAAGAAAAATCATAAGACTTTAAACAAATTGACGGGAATCACAGTTGCAGAGGTTAAGCCATGTTATTTGCGTAATGATGCAGGGCTGATTGGGGCGGTTTATGAAGCAATGATGGAATTTAAGTAGATGATATAATTTGTGTATTTTAGGGGTCACATCAATCTGATGTGTCTTTTATTTTTTTGTTGGCAAAATTACGATTGGAACAAGCAAATTAGTTGAATTTATATTAAAATATAGATATAATAGAATCAAAGGTCAGGAATGGTCAAAGTTTAATCTGACTTTTTAAAAAATTAGTTGTTTTCAATTCCTTGCGTTTTCGCTTAATTTTCTAAAACGCAAGATAGACGATTCAATATCTTAAAATAAAGGAGTGACGCTTATGCTCTGTCAAAATTGTCAATTAAATGAGGCGACGATTCATCTTTTTACAAGTGTGAATGGTCATAAACAATCGAATAATCTGTGTCAAAATTGCTATCAAATCATGAAATCTGGTGGGCGCGAGAAACTTTTTGGCGAAAAAAATGAAAGTCATCAAAACTACAATCCTTTTGATGATTTGTTTGGGACGTTAAAAAATGATTTGAATCGGGCGAGTGGTCGTCCTGAAAATAATGTGCCACCGACTCAAGCAGGTCGTGGCAATGGGGGAGGTCGTCCGCCGCGTGGTCGTGGGCAATCAAATAGTCTGCTTGATGAATTTGGTTTTAACGTCACTGAAAGTGCGCGCAAGGGAGAAATTGATCCTGTTATCGGACGTGACGAGGAAATTGTTCGTGTGATTGAAATTCTTAATCGGCGAACGAAAAATAATCCTGTTCTTATCGGTGAACCTGGTGTTGGTAAGACGGCTGTTGTTGAGGGGTTGGCACAGAAAATCGTAGACGGCGATGTGCCGCAAAAATTGCAAAATAAGGAAGTTATTCGCCTTGATGTTGTGAGTTTGGTGCAAGGGACTGGCATTCGTGGGCAATTTGAGGAACGCATGCAGAAGTTAATGAAGGAAATTACAGCACGCAAGGATGTGATTCTCTTTATTGATGAAATTCATGAGATTGTTGGTGCTGGCTCGGCTGGCGATGGCAATATGGATGCGGGAAATATCTTGAAACCTGCGCTTGCTCGTGGTGAGTTGCAACTTGTCGGTGCAACGACATTGAATGAGTACCGCATTATCGAAAAAGATGCGGCGCTCGAACGTCGGATGCAGCCTGTCAAGGTGGATGAGCCGTCTGTCGATGAGACGATTACCATTCTCAAGGGGATTCAAAAACGTTACGAAGATTTTCATCACGTCAAATATACAGATGCGGCGCTTGAACAGGCAGCGATTTTGTCAAATCGTTATATTCAGGATCGTTTTTTACCTGATAAGGCGATTGATTTGTTGGATGAATCTGGTTCTAAGAAAAATCTGACTTTGAAATTTGTTGATCCGCAAGATATTGCTGAGCGAATTCAAAAGGCTGAGGAGGCTAAAAATGAGGCATTGCGGTCTGAAGATTTTGAAAAAGCAGCACATTTTCGCGATCAAATTGCCAAATTACGCGAATTATCCAAACAAGAATTGACGGACGAGGATACGCCTGTGATTACTGAAAAGGATATTGAGGCAATCATTGAAGAAAAAACGCAGATTCCTGTGGGCGATTTGAAGGAAAAAGAGCAAACGCAGTTAATCAATCTGGCAGCTGATCTTAAAGCTCACGTTATTGGGCAGGATGAGGCGATTGACAAGATTTCTAAGGCGGTTCGGCGCAATCGTGTCGGGCTTGGTAAGGCAAATCGACCGATTGGGAGCTTTATGTTTGTTGGGCCAACTGGGGTCGGGAAAACTGAGCTTGCTAAGCAATTGGCGCTGGAGCTTTTTGGTAGCGAGGACAGCATGATTCGCTTTGATATGAGCGAGTATATGGAAAAACATAGTGTGGCGAAGTTGATTGGTGCGCCTCCGGGCTATGTTGGCTATGATGAGGCGGGGCAATTAACTGAGAAAGTCCGCCGCAATCCTTACTCGCTGATTTTGCTAGATGAGATTGAAAAAGCACATCCCGATGTGATGCACATGTTCTTGCAGATTTTGGATGATGGTCGCTTGACGGATGCGCAAGGGCGCACGATTAGCTTTAAGGACACGATTATTATCATGACCTCAAATGCTGGGACTGGTAAGGCTGAGGCAAATGTTGGCTTTGGTGCAGCGCGTGAAGGGACGACAAATTCTGTTCTCGGTCAATTGGGCGATTTCTTTAGTCCTGAGTTTATGAACCGTTTTGACGGCATTATCGAATTCAAGGCGTTGAGTAAGGCAAATCTGCTGACAATCGTTGATTTGATGCTGGCTGATGTTAATCGGCAGATTGCGCGCAATGACATTCATCTTGAGGTAACACAAGCAGTTAAGGAAAAATTAGTTGACTTGGGTTATGATCCGAAAATGGGCGCTCGTCCTTTACGACGGACGATTCAAGATAACATTGAGGATGCCATTGCTGATTTCTATATTGAAAATCCTGAGTATAAAGATTTGGTCGCTGAATTGGTTGATGATGCGATTGTGATTGTTAATCGGGTTGTTGAAGAAACAGCAGTTGCTGCTGATGAGTGAGTTGATTGATATTTCGTGGCGTATGAAGTTTTTCATGGGAATTTCAAGAAAACGACAAGTTTCAAATTTAAGTGCCAAAATTGGCATTTGTCTACAAACCGAAAGATTAGTTAATTATAAATAAAAGAATCGCATAAAATCAACGTTTAAAAAACGTATTTTATGTGATTTTCTTATTATTTTGGCTTTTGTTTCATTCTCTTTTTCTTTTATCTATG
Organism: Pseudolactococcus hodotermopsidis; assembly: GCF_011170085.1. Lineage (GTDB taxonomy): Bacteria > Bacillota > Bacilli > Lactobacillales > Streptococcaceae > Pseudolactococcus > Pseudolactococcus hodotermopsidis. Next base: position 7,628 of record NZ_BLLI01000010.1, read on the forward strand.
ATTTTCTTGAAAGTATTTTGATTTTATGTGTTGAAAAATTGAAATTCAATCTAAAAAATGGTATCATTAAATCGAAAGTGGTAATAATATGAAACGTGATTTTGATGAAGTTGTTGCGAAATGGTATGCGAGCGAGACACGAAAACCTTTGATGGTTGTCGGTGTTCGACAGATTGGTAAGACTTATTTATTGGATCGATTTTGTCGTGCGACAAATCGGGACTATTTATTTTTTAATCTTGATCGGGATGCGGAAATTGTTGCAATTTTTGAGGAGACGATTGATCCTAAAAAGATTATTAGACGGTTGGAGCTGTTACTTCGTAAGAAAATTAATGTGGCGCAGACGATTTTCTTTTTTGATGAGGTTCAAGTTTCAGAGCGTTTTATTGCTGCTTTGAAATATTTTAATGAGTCATCGGAAAATTATAAGATTGTTTGTGCGGGCAGTCTTTTGGGCGTTAAGATTAATCGCTTTGAGTCATCATTTCCTGTTGGGAAAGTTCAGATTGAGCATATGCACCCGCTTTCTTTTAAGGAATTTATGTTAGCGTGTGATGAGGAAAGACTGTTAGAAGAGATTCAAAATGCTTTCGAGCTTGATTTGAAGTTGCCTCAAATGTTGCACGACCATGCTTTAGAGCGGTATCGGGAGTATCTATGTGTGGGAGGGATGCCCGAGTCTGTCAAGAATTTTCTTGAAAATAATCAGGATATTTTGCTGTATGATGTGAGTATTTTGCGGTTGATTACGCAGATGTATTTGGCGGATATGAATAAATACACGACTAATAAGTTTGAGACGAATAAGATTGAGTTGACGTATCAACGGATGATAGCGCAACTTGCTCAAAAGGAGTCGCGGAAGTTTAAGTATAATTTGGTAGATAAACATGCAAGTAAGCGAGATTATTACTCGGCTATTTCTTGGCTTTTGTCTAGTGAGATGTTGATTGATGTGACTAAAATCACGAGAGTTGAGATGCCGCTGAAAGCTTATGTTGATCCCAATGCCTTTAAGTTATATTTGAGTGATGTGGGCTTGTTGGTTAGTCAGTCGGAGTTGCTACTACCTGATGTGATTTTGGATAAACCTTATCTTTTCAAGGGTGCGATTACTGAAAATTATGTGGCTTGTGAATTTAAAGTTAAGGGAATTTCGAGATATTATTGGACGAGTGGCAATCGTGCTGAGGTTGATTTTTTGTTATATAATCAAGACGGGATTATTCCTGTTGAGGTCAAGGCAAGCGCTAATACGCGCAGTAAGTCTTTGAATGTGTATACGGAGAAATATTCCCCTAACTATGCGATTCGTATTTCTAGTAAGCATTTTGGCTTTGAAAATGGGATTAAGTCAGTGCCTTTGTATGCGGTTTGGTGTATTTGAGAAGAGTCGTTTGTTGGTAAATTTGGAGTTGATGAAAACAGGCTTACCACCTATTGATATTAAGTTTACGGATAGACTAAGTTACTATGATGCTTTTGATGAATTTCATGTTAAGCATAATTTGCTTGCCATACAAAAATTATTTGCTGGTTATGTCATTGAGCGGTTGGATGAGTATTTGGTTATTTTGGATTAGTGGTGTTAAAATTTTTTTGGTAATGATTACTCGGATGAGAGGTCAAAAAAATCAGAGAAGTATTTATTTTTAATTGTATTTTGTAATGCTAGATTTTCCTTTAGCTGATTCTTTGCTTTATTCTCAAAATTTGCATCAATTGAGCTATTAGCAATACCACCAAGAATTTCGTTATGTTCTAATGTACAAATTTGGAGCATACTTTCGTAATTATTTGTTTCTAATATATCAGAAATTTTCTTTTTAAACTTTGTTTCCTCTGTGGATAAAACAGAGAAAAGAGATTTTAATTCTTCAATATTTTGGTCTAAGGGAATTTTCGTATCGTAACCTCTGTCTGATAATGTTTGCTCAAAAATTTTCTTAATTCTTCTTTGAATAATTAAGTCTTGTTTGTCTGATAACAGTGTCTGAAATTTTGTTTTAAACTCATTAATTTTAGTACTAATTTCAGGTTCAGGAAAATTGTTGCTTAACACTGCTTTAAAAATAGCTTCATCACATAACATCATTTCAATTTCTAGAAATTTGGTAGTAAAAACAAAATCATTTCTTAATCGCTCTTGTTCATCGTCAGTTCTTAAATCATTATCAATAATGCCATATGCTTTATTAGAAAATATACTATTTTGATCATTATATGCTTTTACATACCGATGAACGTTTAGACAATTTCCAACAGGAATGACCGTTAAATTTGGAAATAAAACAGAATACATAGCATAATCAAGGCTATGTTTCTCCCCTTCACAAAAAATAACATCTTTTTTAACCCCTGTTAATTCAACAAGTAGCTCTTTTGGAAATAAGTTGGTGCTCTCGTTTTCAAGTAAATCTAATGTCCAATTGTCTGGAAATATGAAACCTTTACACCAAATAAAATCAACATCTACACGACTCTCAATAAAATCAATTCTGTGTGAGATATAGATAAATCTACAATCTGCTCTAAGCTGTTCAAGTTCATTCCATAAGCGATTATATATTGAAGTATTCAGATACATTTCTGGTTCATCGATAATAATTGTTGCATTAGGAACAGCTAATAAAACTTGAATGATATAGTAAATTATAACTTTTTCACCGTCACTCATTTGATCAATAGTATATGGTTGGTTATTTTTGATAGGAATAATTTGTTTTAGGATAGTATCAGGTTTATCGAAACTTATATCTGGTATTATTTTCTCATATAAAGTTTTGAACTTAAAGAAAATATTATCAGTATCATCATCTTTTTTAATCTGACCGTAATAGGCTTTTTGTATATCTTTATCAGACTCGTTTACTAAGGCAGTTATTAATTTTTGGAAGAAGAACCTTTCTTCTAGGTTATCGGATTTAACATCTTTCCTAGATAGTTCATTTTGAATACTCTTACGATCCATTGCATGATCGTAATTTACATCTGATGAAAATAGATTTTTACGTGCGGGAATGACGGCTATTCCGTTACTACCTCCTTTTTTAAAGAAATTAGCTAATGAAGATTTTCCGCTACCATTTCCTCCAATAATTACAGCATTTTTTTCACCATCAATAGGAACTAAATATCTCAATTGTTTTAATTGATCATTTATCGAAGATAATTGATTGAGTGAACTGTTTGGGTAGTGTTCTGGAAGAGGTTCGTTAGAATCGTGATAAAATCTAAAATTTCGAAGGATATTTGTAAATAAATTTTGGATATTATTTGAAAATTGCTTTTTATTTTCAATAACGTCAATTAAATCTTGATAGTTTCTGTTAAATTTTTCAAGTTGATTATGGAATTTATTTTCGTCGTCATTTTTCCAATCGATTCCATCTGTCTTTATTTGACTTTGGAATTTATCAATGTGTTCTTTAATCTCACTTAAAATTGACAGTAATGTTTCTTTTGTATTCATAAATTGTTCCTTTTGATTAGCGTGTTTCTCTAAAATAATACTTTACGAATTGAAAAAAATTTCCGAAGTTTAAAATACTTCAGAAATTCCCCCTACTCAATAATCAACATCCCATCCCTAACCCCAAAAGGATTCTTCTCATCAATCCGATCATAAAACATAACACCATTTGTATGATCAATCTCATGTTGCACAACCATGGCATCGTAGCCTTTCAGCTTGAGTCGCTGTTTATCGCCATTTTTGTCAAAATAGTCAACAGTTACGCGCGCATGACGAACAACATAACCTTGCACCTCACGGTCAACAGACAGACAGCCCTCACCGTCAGCAAGCGCAGCATCTTGAACAGAATGGCTGACGATTTTAGCATTATACATAATGGTTGCTAAGCTATAAGCCTCGTTGGCTTTTTCAGCCTCATCCTCAGTCTCAAATTCCTTTGGCACCAAGCAAGCAATGATTTTTTTAGACACATCAAGCTGTGGTGCGGCTAGCCCCACACCACCACGGAGACCCATTTTTTCCGCCATGACAGGATCTTGCGAATGTCGCAAAAATGCCAGCATTTTTTCACCGAGAATAATATCGTCGTCATGCAAAGGGAGCGCCACATCAGCGGCAACCTCGCGCAAAGTCGGGTTTCCCTCGCGGATAATATCAGCCATGTCAATCAAATGACTGGCTTTGATTAAATTTTCTTGTCTTGTCATGATTACCTCTTGTTATCATATATAATATACAACTATTATACCACAAAATTATCCTCAAAAATGGTAAAATGAACCTATGATAGAAAAAGACACGACTAAAAAATTTGAATTGATTTCTAAATATTCGCCGTCTGGCGATCAGCCACAAGCCATTGAAGAATTGTGTGAGGGCATTGAAAATGGCGAGAAAGCGCAGATTTTGCTAGGGGCGACAGGGACAGGAAAGACGTATACGATGAGCCAAGTGATTGCGCGGGAAAATAAACCAACGCTTGTTATCGCGCACAATAAAACGCTTGCAGGTCAGCTTTACGGCGAGTTTAAGGAGTTTTTTCCGAACAATGCGGTGGAATACTTCGTTTCCTACTATGACTACTTTCAGCCTGAGGCTTACGTGCCGTCGACGGATACCTATATCGAGAAAGATTCGGCGATTAACGAGGAAATTGACAAGCTCCGTCATAGCGCGACGAGTTCGCTTTTGGAGCGCAATGACGTGATTGTCGTCGCCTCCGTCAGCTGTATTTACGGCTTGGGGAATCCCAAGGAATATGCCGATAGTGTCGTGAGTTTGCGACCTAACATGGCGATTTCACGCGATCAGTTGCTCAATAATTTGGTTGATATTCAGTTTGAGCGCAATGACATTGACTTTCAACGTGGCAAATTCCGCGTGCGTGGCGATGTGGTGGAGATTTTTCCTGCCTCTCGTGATGAGAATGCCTTTCGTGTGGAATTTTTCGGTGATGAAATTGAGCGAATTAGAGAAATTGAGGCACTGACGGGGCATGTTCTTGGCGAAGTTGAGCATTTGGCGATTTTCCCTGCGACTCACTTTGTGACAAATGATGAACATTTGGCGCATTCCATTGCAACGATTGAGGCTGAGCTTGAAAATCAGCTGAAAATTTTCAACGAAGAAGGCAAGCTATTGGAGGCACAGCGTTTGGAACAGCGGACGAATTATGACCTCGAAATGTTGCGTGAAATGGGTTATACCAATGGTGTTGAGAATTATTCTCGGCATATGGACGGGCGCTCTGAGGGCGAGCCACCTTACACGCTAATGGACTTTTTCCCTGACGATTTTTTAATCATGGTGGACGAGAGCCATATGACCATGGGGCAGATTAAGGGCATGTATAACGGCGACCGCTCGCGTAAGGAAATGTTGGTTAATTATGGTTTTCGACTGCCTAGTGCGCTAGATAATCGCCCTTTGCGCCGTGAGGAGTTTGAGAGTCACGTTCATCAGATTGTCTATGTGTCGGCGACTCCTGGTGATTATGAGTTGACACAAACAGACACGATTGTTGAGCAGATTATTCGACCGACTGGTTTGCTTGATCCGATTGTTGAAGTCCGTCCGATTATGGGGCAGATTGATGACCTCTTGGGCGAGATAAATGCGCGTTCTGAGCGAAATGAACGAACTTTTGTCACAACATTGACCAAAAAAATGGCGGAAGATTTGACCAATTACCTTAAAGAAATGGGTGTCAAGGTCAAATATATGCACTCGGACATCAAAACGCTTGAGCGAACGGAGATTCTGCGCGATTTGCGACTGGGTGTGTTTGACGTGCTGATTGGGATTAATCTGCTCCGTGAGGGAATTGACGTGCCAGAAGTGTCGCTTGTTGCCATTCTTGATGCGGATAAGGAAGGTTTTCTGCGTAATGAACGTGGCTTGATTCAGACGATTGGTCGGGCGGCGCGAAATGCGGATGGGCGCGTGATTATGTATGCCGACAAAATGACCGATTCGATGAAAAAAGCGATCGACGAAACAGCTCGGCGGCGTGAGGTGCAAGAGGCATATAATGCAGCACACGGCATTACGCCAACAACGATTATCAAGGAAATTCGCGACAAGATTGGCATGACTCGGCTTGCGGATAATGGAGAAGAAGTCACGATTGATTATGAGATGATGAACCGCAAGGAACGCAAAGCCACTGTTAAGAAATTGACACAGCAGATGAATGAGGCTGCTGGTAATTTAGATTATGAATTGGCTGCGCAAATCCGCGATATGATTTTGGAGATTAAGGCGATTGACTAAGCAGACTGATGACAGAGTATCAAGACCCAGACTTGTTTGCTCAGTTGTTGGCAAATGTTGAATTTGACGCTATTAACATCAAAGAAACGGAAAATTGGCTTTATTTTCGAGCGGAATAAAAGCGCTTGACATTACCAGTAAATATTGTATAATTATACTTGTGAAGAAGTAAATATACAAAAGGAAAATCAAATGAAATTGAAAAAAGTAGTTTTGGGTTTTGTCGCATTGACAGCAGTTGTTGCTTTGTCGGCTTGTGGGTCGTCATCTTCTAAGAAAGATAGTCTTGAGAAAATCAAGGAAAAAGGGACGTTGGTTGTGGCTTTGAGTCCTGATTATGCGCCATTTGAGTTTCAAATGCTTGAAAATGGTAAAAATGAAATTGTCGGCTCTGACGTTGATTTGGCAAATGAAATCGCTAAAGAATTGGGTGTTAAAGTAAAAATTGAGGCGATGGATTTTAACAATGTGCTTGCAAGTGTGACAAGTGGCAAGGCAGACATTGCGATTTCAAGCATTTCAGTTGACCCTGATCGGGCGAATGCTTATGATTTCTCAGATAGCTATTATACAGCGCAAAATGTTATCGTCGTGAAGAAAGAAAATCTTGCTAAATTGACAGCTATCACTGATTTTAAGGATAAAAAAATCGCAGCGCAAAAAGGTTCTGTCCAAGAAAAAGTGGCAAATGAGCAACTCAAAGATGCTTCGCTTGTTGCCTTGGTCAAAACTGGACAAGCAATCAATGAGCTGAAAAATGGCACGGTTGAGGGTGTGGTTTTAGAAGAGCCGATTGCTAAGTCATACATTGCGGCAAATCCTGATTTGGTCTTGGCTGACATCAAGTTGGACTCATCAGATACAGATAGTTATTCAGTTGCTATGCCGAAAAAATCTGATGCCCTCAAAAAAGAAATTGACAAGGTTATCAAAAAATTAAAAGAAACTGATGCCATTAACAAGTCAGTTGAGAAAAATTTTGAGTTGGCGCAAGAAGCCAAGTAAGGAAAAATAAATTTCATCTGTTATCTCGGGTGAAATTTTTATTTTTCTCAGTTTTCCTTTCATAAATTCTATTAAAAATGTTATAATATCAAAAAGGAGTGATAATGCACGAGGAAAAATGTTTGAAAATGGTAGATGGGACTGAAATTTTTTATGAAATTTTTGGCAGTGGTTTTCCCTTGATTTTATTGCATGGCAATGGTCAGTCAGGGGATATTTTCCACGCACAAGTGCCTAGTTTTCAACGTTTTTTCAAGTGTTTTGTCATTGATAGTCGCAATCATGGGCGCAGTAATAATCGCAGTCGTTATTTAGATTTTGCAATGATGGCGCGTGATGTGATAGCGATTATGGATGCACAAAAGATTGATAGGGCGCATATTTTAGGCTTTAGTGACGGTGCCAATATTGCGATGTTTTTAGCGACACGCTATCCCAATCGTGTTGGGAAATTGATTTTGAATGCGGGAAATTTGACGGTTGACGGCATGACTTGGCTATCCCGTGTTACCTCTCGATTAGAAGTTATTTTAGCACGATTTTTTAAGCGGAATTTATCAATTAAGAAGTTGTTGGTGCATGATATTGGGCTTGAAAAGGCTGAATTGACTGAGATTTTAAGTCCTACCCTTGTATTAGTTGGGCAGTTTGATTTGATAAAACGGCAACATTCTCAAGAAATCGCAACTTTGATTCCGCATGCTAGATTTTTAGTTGAAAAAGGTGTCGGGCATTTATTTTATAAGCGCCAACCTGTGCGCTATAATCAGGTGATTTTGGGATTTTTATTAGGAGAATAAAATGATAAAATGGTTTAAAGAACGCATTAAATATTTCAAATATATCTTTATCATGGCGGCTGTGGTGCTGGTTATGACGGAGTTATTTACGATTTCTAAGCATTTGTCGGGGCAGCAGCTGAGACAGATTTTTTCTGATATGCCATTATGGCAACCATTTGTGATTATTTTGCTTGGTTTACTTGCCATTTTACCGATGATTGGTTACGATTTGGTGCTGAATCGTTTGATTGATAATCAGCCGAAAAAACGTTTTTTGTTCGAGACGAGTTGGCTGATTAACACGATAAATAATTTGATTGGTTTTGGTGGTATTTTTACGATTGGTTTTCGTTCGAGTATCTATGGCAAGGGAAAAGATAATAAGAAAGTCTTGAGTACGATTTCGCAGATTTTCCTCTTTTCTGGCGCTGGTTTGTCAATTTTTAGTCTTATTTCGTTGATTTTGTCGCTGAATGGTCAGCTGAATCATTTTGTGTCACAATATTGGATTTGGTTTTTGGGTGGCACTTGCTATTTTCCCATTGTTTTAATTGCGACAAGTGTCAAGAAAGACGGCTTTTTAGGTGGTGTTGACCTAAAAAATAAGCTATTATTGCTTGTTATTTCGACTTTAGAATGGTTGGGTGTGCTATTATCATTTTGTGTTACTGGTGTTTTACTTGGGGTCAAAGTATCGTCGCTTGAAATTTCGGCTTTGTTTGTTGCGGCGATGATTATTGGTGTTGTGTCAATGATTCCAGGGGCTTTAGGGAGTTTTGATGTCATGATGTTCCTAGGTCTCTCTCATCTTGGGATTGATTCGGAGATAATTGGCGCTTGGATTTTGCTTTTTCGTGTGGCATATTATTTTGTACCATTTATTATTGGTGTAATATTTGCTGTGAAAAATCTAGGTGGCTCATTTAATGCTAAATATCATGATGTCCCACGTCATTTAATTGATGAAATTGGGCATAAGATTGCTTATTATTTGTTGTATTTATCAGGAATTTTACTTGTTTTGTCGGCAACGGTGCCTGAATTTTTCTCTAGTCTTAAATGGCTGAGTAAGATTAGTCCGTGGTCGGAGCATATTGTGGCAGAATTTCCTAAAGTTGTGTTGGGATTCTTGTTGATTGCAATGGGGCGTGCCTTGGCAAATAAGGTAGAGCGTGCTTTTTTACCAACGCTTATTTTGGAAATCATTGTGCTGATTTATATTATTTGGGATGATTTTTCTTGGTATGGTATCTTATTTTATCTGCTTGTCTTACTTTTGACGGTTGTTACCAAGTCTCAACTTTATCGCAAACAGCTTGTTTTCTCATTGGAATCGCTGGTTCGTGACGGTTTCATGTATTTTGTTTTGATTACAATTTATTTGGGAATTGGCGTTTATAATAGTCCGATTTCGATTTTTCATCCGCATAAAAAAATGGTGCATGAATTTTTGTTATTTCCCTCGTTTCGTGTCTGGTTGACTGGATTTATTGCGATTGTTGCTGTGATTGCGCTTGATTATGCCCTGATTCATTACCTTAAAGGCACTAAAGAGACGGTTGGTGAAAAAGCGGATTATGCGCGTATTGCCAAGGTTCTCACGACTTATGGTGGCAATACGGAGAGTCAGCTTGTTTATTTGGGCGACAAGGATATGTTTATGTACCAAAATCAGGCAGGCGAGGACACCGTTTTTCTCCAGTTTGAAGCCTATCATGACAAGGTGGTTGTTATGGGCGAACCGTCTGGGAAGCGGATAGATTTTAAGGATGCTTTGGCTTGTTTTGTCAAAACCTGTGATTTGTATGGTTATTCTCCTGTTTTTTATGAGGTCATGGAGCAAGAAACTTTAGCATTGCACGAGTATGGCTACAACTTTATCAAGGTTGGCGAGGAGGCACATGTGCATTTGGCGGACTTTACCTTGGAAGGCAAGAAACACAAGAATCATCGGGCGATTGTCAATCGTTTTGAGCGTGACGGTTATCGTTTGGAAATGCTTGAGACACCATTTTCTAAAGAAGTTTTAGCGGAAATGCGGCTGATTTCGGATGAATGGTTGAATGGTCGCAAGGAAATGGGCTTTTCACTAGGCTATTTTGATGAGGCTTATATCAGTCGTGCGCCTATTGCTGTGGTTAAAAATAATGATGAGAAAATTGTGGCGTTTGCAACGATTATGCACTCTTATACGCAAGAAGTGGTAACGATTGATTTGATGCGTTATTCATCTGAAGCACCGAGCGGTGTTATGGACTTTTTATTCTTATCCTTGTTTGCTCACTTACGAGAGGCTGGTTTTGCCGAGTTTGATTTGGGGATGGCGCCTTTGTCAAATGTTGGCATTTATCAGCAAAGTAATACTTATGAGCGAGTGGCAAACTTGATTTATCAGTTTGGTAATAAAATCTACTCATTTCAAGGTTTGCGTTCTTATAAGGATAAGTATGCGGATGCTTGGATACCGCGCTATATAGCCTATCCTAAAACAAATTATATTTTATTCGTTATTTTGGCTCTGCTGATGATTAATAATAAACCTGTCGAGCTGGAAAATGATTCGCTGTAAACAATGACTCTTGAGTGGAGATTGGAAAATCTCCGCTTTTTTGAATAAAAATTATTTTTATTGAAATAATATGCGTAAAATGCTTGACTTATCCCCTAATTAGTGTATAATTATACCTATAAACTAATAAATATACTAAAAAAGGGAGTGTTATGAAGATGAAAAAGATAATTTTAGGGCTTGTTACTGCCTTTTCAATTTTGACTTTAAGTGCCTGTGGTTCGGATAAAAAGGCAACTGTTGACAAGTATTTGGATAAAATTAAGGATAAGGGAACTTTAACGGTTGCTATGAATCCTGAATTTGCACCGTTTGAGTTTCAAGTGATTCAAGAGGGTAAAAATAAAATTGTTGGTTCTGATGTTGATTTGGCAAATGAGATTGGCAAAGCCTTGGGTGTTAAGGTTAAGTTTGAGGCGATGGACTTTAACAATGTGCTGGCTGCTGTTCAATCTGGAAAAGCAGATATTGCGATTTCTGGCATTTCAGTAACTGCTGAACGTCAAAAAAACTATGACTTCACGACACCTTACTACATTGCCAAAAATGTTATGATTGTCAAAAAATCTGAACTTGCAAGCTACAAAACGGTAGCTGATTTCAAGGGGAAAAAGGTTGCAGCGCAAAAAGGTACAGTGCAGGAGACGGTTGTTAAAGAACAAGTTAAGCAGGCAGATTTAGTGAGCTTAACAAAGAATGGGCAGATGATTAACGAGCTGAAAAATGGGACAGTTTCGGGTGTTGTTCTTGAAGAACCGATTGCTAAGGCTTATGTGGCGGCAAATTCTGATTTGGCTATTTCTGAGACAATTGGCTTTGAATCGTCAGAATCTGACAGCTATGCGATTGCTTTGCCGAAAAACTCGGGAAATCTAAAAAAAGAAATTGATAAAGTTATCGACAAACTCAAAGCTGAAGGGAAAATTGAGACATTTGTTTCCGATAATTTTGATTTGTCACAAAAAGCTAAATAAAACCGAACATTTTCAAAAAAATCAGTAAAAATGCTGATTTTTTTGTGTATAATGATTCTCAATATGATATAATAGGATAAATATTTAGTAAATTCTAAATGTTAGGGTAACTTTTGATAAGTTTGCCGACTAAAAAACTCGGAGGTTTCACAAAATGACAGTTTACAATTTTTCAGCAGGACCAGCAGTCTTGCCAAAACCTGTGCTTGAAATGGCGCAAAAAGAGATGCTTGACTACCGCGGCAGTGGCATGAGTGTGATGGAGCTGTCCCACCGCTCCTCCGAGTTTGACGAAATCATAAAGGCAGCTGAATTGCGTTTGCGTGAGCTGATGGCGATTCCCGACAACTATAAAGTCCTTTTCTTGCAAGGTGGCGCGTCACTCCAATTTTCAATGATTCCTTTGAATTTGGCGAAAAAAAGTAAAAAAGCCTACTATATTGTTGGCGGTTCATGGGGCAAAAAAGCTTATACGGAGGCGGTTAAACTCTCGAAAACGATTGACTTTGACCCGCAGCTTTTGGCATCTTCGGAGGACACTGTTTACAACCATATTCCGACATTTGACTCAAAAACGATTGACAAAGAGGCGGCTTATGTGCATTTGACGACGAATAACACCATTGAGGGAACAACGATTTATGACTTGCCAGATACAAATGGTGTGCCGATTGTTGCCGATATGAGTTCAAATATTCTTGCTGTTCGTTATCGTGTCGCTGATTTTGGGATGATTTATGCAGGCGCACAAAAAAATATTGGTCCTGCTGGTGTGACGATTGTTATCATTCGCGATGATTTGCTAAATGACACACCTGTTTTGTCTAGCATGCTTGATTATCGGATTCAAGCGGATAATGGCTCGCTTTATAACACACCGCCAACTTATGGCATTTATATCGCACGTTTGGTCTTTGACTACGTGGCAAGTCTTGGTGGCGTTGATGCTATGGAGACGAAAAATGTTGAAAAGGCGACGTTACTTTACGATTTCATTGACAAGTCGGAATTTTATTCAAACCCTGTTTCAGTCAAGGCTGATCGGAGTATTTGTAATATCCCATTTGTCACACCGTCTGATGAGTTGGACAAATTGTTCAATAAAGAGGCACTTGAGCATGATTTCAAAAATATCAAGGGTCATCGTTCTGTTGGTGGCATGCGTGCCAGTATTTACAATGCCTTTCCACTCGAAGGGGTGCAGGAGCTGGTTGCGTTTATGAAAGCATTTGAAGAAAGAAATAAAGGATAAAAAATAATGGTTTATACAGTTAAAACATATAACAATATCAATAAAATTGGTTTGCGTGAGCTTGGCAATCGTTTTCAAGTTGACGGCGACCACAAGGATAATCCAGATGCCTATATTATTCGCTCGGAAAATCTTCACGGGACTCAATTGCCAGAAAATCTCAAAGCGATTGCGCGCGCAGGTGCTGGGACAAATAATATCCCGATTGATGAGGCAACTGATCAAGGAATTGTCGTTTTCAATACGCCTGGTGCCAATGCTAATGCCGTGAAAGAGGCGGTAATTGCATCAACACTTTTGAGTGCGCGTGATTATATCGCTGCTAATAAATGGGTCAATACCTTGACTGGCGATGATGTGCCAAAACAAGTTGAGGCTGGTAAGAAACAATTTGCGGGGAGTGAAATTACTGGGAAAACTTTCGGTGTTATCGGTCTTGGCGCAATTGGCGGGCGAATCGCTAATGATGCTTATCGTTTGGGTATGAAAGTTTACGGTTACGACCCTTACGTGTCAATTGAAACCGCTTGGAATATTTCGAGCCATGTACGCCGTGTCAATGATATTAAGGAAATTTTCACGCATTGTGATTATATTACGATTCATGTGCCATTGACTGACGAAACAAAAGCGACTTTTGATAGTAAAGCCTTTGATTTGATGGGCAAAGATGTGACGATTATCAACTTTGCGCGTGGTGAATTGGTTGATAATGCAGCGCTTTTTGATGCGATTGAGACAGGTGTTGTCAAACGTTATATTACCGATTTTGGGACGGAAGACTTGCTCAACAAAGACAAAATCACTGTCTTACCCCACGTTGGTGGCTCGACTGAGGAGGCTGAGTTGAACTGCGCGATTATGGCTGGACAAACGATTCGGCGTTTTATGACAACAGGTGAAATCATTAATTCGGTCAATTTCCCTAATGTCAAACAGGCTTTGACAACACCGTTTCGGATTACGTTGATTAACAAAAATGTGCCAAATATCGTGGCAGGTATTTCAACACGTGTGTCTGAATCTGGGATTAACATTTCAAATATTATCAATCGCTCAAAAGGCGACCATGCTTATACCTTGCTTGATTTGGATGAGACTGATGGTGCTAAGGTTCAAGCGCTTGCTGATGAATTTGACAAATCTGAGAACATTGTCAAGGTGCGGGTAATCCAAAAATGACGAAAACATTTTACTGGTATCCTAAGTGTTCGACCTGTCGGAAAGCCTTAAGTGAGCTTGAAGCGTTGCAGGTTAATGTTGACAAGATTGACTTGAAGACGGCGCCGCCAAAGGCGGATTTGATTTTGTCGTGGCTTGAAACCTCTGGTTTTGACAAACGGAAGTTTTTTAATACGTCTGGTATGCGCTATCGTGATTTGGGTTTGAAAGATAAGATTGATAAAATGTCTTTGCTTGAGGCGGCAGATTTGCTTGCAAGTGATGGCATGTTGATTAAGCGACCGATATTGCTTGATGAGACTGGAAAAGTCTTGCAGATTGGCTATCGGGCGACTTATGCTAGTCTAAGTTTATGAGAAAAGTCTTGCTTATGGCAAGCTTTTTTTGTCATTTAATTATCTGACAATTAGAGAAAAATAACAAAGTCCCGAAATCGAAACTTATTTTTTTCACTTAGTATAAAAGCGTATAATAGTCTTATAACACTGTATTTTATTTTAAGAGGAAATCGAGGTAAATGATGAAGAAAATTACTTTTAGTAATTTATTGCACCAGAACCAAGAACCCGAAAAGTCCCATTATAGGATGTGGAAATCGGGTAAACAATGGTTATTTGGTACAATGACTACCGTTGCAACGCTTACGAGCGTTGGCATGGTATCGAATGTTGTCGCAGATCATACTGGTCTAAAGTTTTCTTTTGCGACCGAGACAGTGTCAGCTGATGTTTTAGAGGATTATGAGTCTGCTAAAGTGGATTACGAGGCAGATTTAAAGGCTTATGACAGTGCTAAAGCTAAGTATGAATCTGAAGCTAACCGTCTTTCTGCTTTGATTGCTGAAAAAAAAGCTGAGATTGACAATCATAAACAGGCTGTTTCAGATTATGCTGAGATAGTTGCTGCTTATGATAAACTTAAATCAGACTTTTCAGCTAAATCTAAGGCTTATCAAGCTAAGTTTGATAAGTATGAAAATGTTGATAAAACAGCATTTCTAAAGATTAAGTCGGCATATGAAAAGCATAAGTCTGAGTATGAAACAACGAAAGTTGCTTTTGATACAGAAAAAAAAGTCTACGACGACTTGAAAGATGCTGCGAAATCTAAGACGAAAACTTATGATGACTTGAAAACAGCCTTTTTGAGTAGTAAGCAAGATTATGCGAAAAAGTTAGCTGCCTACAATTCGGATAAGGCTAAGTTTGAAGAGATTAAAGAAATCTATGCAGATGTTTTGACAGAGTATAATCTTGAAAAAGCGACTTATGACAAGATTGCAGCAGAGTTTGATGAAGTCAAAAAGTCTGATGCGAGTTATGCTGATAAAAAGGCAGCCTTAGCGATAGCTGATGAAGAATTTGCTAAAACTAAAGCCAAGTATGACGAGACTTTAAAAACTTATAATGCTACTAAAACGGCGTATGATAAGCATACTGAGGCTTTTAAGGTCATTGAAAAGACCCATAAAGACTTGGGGATAGACTTTACTAAGGCAGCGGGTGCTTACAAAGAAGCACAAGATGCAATAGTAGAAGCTAAGGCTAAGTATACTGAACTTGAAGTTAAGTTAAAACCTTTACTTGCGGATTATCAGGAGCTTGCTAAAGAATATCAAGCAGCAGATAAAGCCTTTAAGGCTTTGTCAACTGATTATCAGACTCTGAAAAAAGAGTATGAGCAGTTAGTCAAGGATTTTGAAGCAGCTAAAGGACAATATCAGCTTGCACTTGGTAAAAAAGAAGAAATTAACATCAGTGCTGATGCGATTAACACCTTGAAGAGCGAAGTAGATACCTTGCAAAAGCAGAAAAGTGCGCTTGACGTAGCGTTAGGCTCTTTGGAGCTTGAGCATAAAGAGTTATTAGCTAAGAAAACGGCATTAGAACAGGCTCAGATTAAACCTAGTGCTGATTATGAAGTCGCTAGGAGTGCTGCAGCTAAGGCATTAGCTGAATTGGATGATAAAAGTAGTAAACTTAGTACTTTTGTCAATTCTTTTGACCAAGCAACTTCAAGAGAACAGTATAATAGTGTCTTTAAGCCAACACTTCAGACGCTTCAGAATGATTTGAAGGCCGCCATTAACTCAGCTGAACCAGTGTTCACTGCTTATAAAACAGCATTTGATGCTTATGTTAAAATTGGTGGTGTGCCTAGTGCTGATACAGCTTTTGCGATAGAACCAGGAACACAACCTTATCGTGAAAGTGTTGTGATGGTTGATAATATCGTTGACCAAATGGTTAGCTACTATAACTTGAAAGATGCAGTTGATGAGTTCCGAAGAAAGAAAGACGAGTATAATCAAAAGATTTCACTTGTCTCTCTTGAAAATGAAGATGCTAGCGTCTATATGGATTATCTCAATATGACTCCAGAAGAATGGGTTTATCTGGAAGGTAAGGATGGTTTAGTAGGAAGTCAGTATCTTAATGTTTTGGAAGAGTGGAAGTCAGATATGACTTCAAAGCTCTCAGAGTTAGAAAAAGCGTTTTATCCTAAGTGGCTAAAAGCCAATGAAGAATTTGCGATTGAATTGGCGAATTTAGAAAAAGCGGTACGTGAATACAATGGAGAAGTAGAAGCTAATGATATTCCTGGTGTACCTTCTGTAAATCTCCCTAGTAAATGGGGCTTTGAGGCTATCCGAGATACAATTTCTTTAACTCCGGGAAATTTTGATAGGATAATTGCTTATAATTATAAGGTAGCTTATGACAAATATCAAAACTACCTTGATAGTATGCAACCAGGTGAACTTGAAGTTGCGACAGTTGGAGAAATGTATCTCAATGGTAACTGGGAATTTGCTAATAACAAATGGACAGCATTACCGCCTACTATAGGAGATTCTTCAGATCCGATTATTAAATTTAGTTTCGACATTGCTAAAAATACCATGAATTTGGTTACGCCTCCAGACTTGAGAGTTAGTGACGTCCCTCCTGCAACTGGTGTTCCAATGCCAGTCTTGGAAGAGGCGAAATATGCTAAAGAGCCTGAGGCGATGAAATTTGAAGTTGAGATACCAACTGAGCAAAAAGAGAATGTGAAAGAGGCTGTTGCAGTGAGTTTAGATGTTTTAGATGAACTTACGCCTATCATAAATGATACGGTAGCGCCTGAGAAACTTGAGTTTACCACACCACCTCCTGTGGTTGTTGTGGAAGTTGAGGAAGAATTAGATTCTGAATCTGAGTATTATTCAGATTCAACATTTGATTCCGACTCAGAATTTGACTCAGATTCGGAATTTGATTCAGATTCACTATTTGACTCTGACTCAGCGTTTGATTCAGATTCGGAATATGATTCTGATTCAGCGTTTGATTCAGATTCAGAATATGACTCTGATTCAGCGTTTGATTCGGATTCGGAATATGATTCTGATTCAGCGTTTGATTCGGATTCGGAGTATGACTCCGATTCATTATTTGACTCGGATGCGTTGTTTGATTCAGAAAACAGCAGAAGAGGTAGAGGAGTTTTACCAAACACTGGTGACGACATGCCTGATGAATTTATTGATTCATATGGTTTTGTCGGCGGTGCTTTAATTGCCGCAGCTGCTCTTATGGCTGAAAAACGTCGGATGAAACAAAACGAGTAAGTAGTATAAGATAAGAATCAAGTTGTGAAACTTGATTCTTTTTTCTATTCAAAAATACCAGTCGTTATCAAAATGACTGGTATTTTTTTGAGTTAATTGTTAAAGAATTGCATTAGTATTTGATAAAGCATCTTACAACTCAATCTCAAGCAAAATCGGCGTGTGGTCTTGTCTAGCGCCGGAGTCAATCATTTCAGATTTGCTGACTTTATCGGCGATGATATTTGAGGTTAGCCAGTAGTCAATCCGCCAGCCAGAATTATTGACTTTACTTGTTTTCGAGCGTTGCGCCCACCATGAATAGACGTTTGGCACTTGGCCATGGAGATGGCGGAAAGTGTCGGTAAAGCCAGCTGCCAAAAGTTGCGTAAAGCCATCACGTTCTTCGTCAGTAAAACCTGGGGAATTGCGGTTATTTTGCGGGTTTGCAAGGTCGATTTCATAATGGGCAACGTTGTAGTCGCCTGTTGCGATGACTGGCTTTTTACTATCAAGTTCAAGCAAGTATTCGCGGTAGTTGATGTCCCACATTTGGCGTTCGGCAAGGCGTTTAAGTCCGTCGCCAGCATTGGGCGTATAGACTTGGGTCAGATAGAAAGTATCAAATTCTAACGTGATGATACGTCCTTCGCTATCCATGGTTGACGGCGCGCTGATTTCTGGGTAACTAATCACGACAGACAAGTTCTTTTTGTAGAGAAACATTGTCCCCGCATAGCCTTTACGAGCTGGCTCAATGGACGAGCGCCAAGCAATGTCGTAGTCGGGAAAACGCTTGCTCAGAATTTCGAGGTGCTTTTTGGTCGGACCGTTTGCGGCAAGTTTGGTTTCCTGCAAGGCGATAACGTCAGCGTTGTGCGCAGCGAGGGTCGTCAGCACGGCCTGAGACAGCTGAGCGCGCGGGGAATCGCTTGTCAGCGCAGCGTTTAGGGAATCAATGTTCCACGAGATAAATTTCATTTTCATTCTTTTATTATACCATGAAATGTTATCGTTTTAGGGTGTTGGGAGTTTGGGAAGTTGGGTGGGTATGTTAATTCCAATGTTTAGAATTATCAAACAATTGCATTTTCCACAGTATTTACAACACGAAGCATTCCCAAAAATACGCAAATATGGTATAATTGTAAAGACGAAATTTTCAAAAACGTCGCATCATTTGCACGATTGAAAGGGATAAAATGACTAATCAAGAAACGATAAAAGAAACTTTTTACATCACAACGCCGATTTACTATCCGTCGGGTAAACTCCACATTGGAAATTCATATACGACGATTGCTTGTGATGTTCTTGCGCGCTACAAACGTGCTATGAATTTTGATGTCTTTTATTTGACTGGGACAGACGAGCATGGTCAAAAAATTGAGGACAAGGCAAAAGATTTAGGCATTTCGCCTAAGGCGTACGTTGACGGTATGGCGGCTGATATGCAAAAATTGTGGCAAACGCTTGATATTTCTTATGACCATTTTATTCGCACGACGGATGCTTATCATGAGAAAGCGGTGCAAGATATTTTCGAGCGGTTGCTTTTGCAAGATGATATTTATCTTGGTGAATATGCGGGTTGGTATAGTGTGTCAGATGAGGAATTTTTTACAGAATCGCAGCTTGCTGAGGTTTTTCGTGATGCGTCTGGCAATGTGACAGGTGGTAAAGCACCGAGCGGTCACGAAGTTGAGTGGGTCAAAGAAGAGTCGTATTTCTTCCGCATGGGCAAATACGCCGATCGCTTGTTGGCTTATTATAACGAGCACCCAGAGTTTATCCAACCAGAATCTCGCAAAAATGAGATGATTAACAACTTTATCAAGCCAGGTCTGGAAGATTTGGCGGTTTCGCGGACGTCATTTACATGGGGGATTCCTGTCAAATCAAACCCCAAGCACGTCGTTTATGTTTGGTTGGATGCGCTAACCAACTATATCACGGCGCTTGGTTACGGGGCTAACGACACGACAAATTTTGAAAAATACTGGCCTGCCAATGTTCACATGGTTGGAAAAGAAATCGTGCGTTTCCATACGATTTACTGGCCGATTATGCTCATGGCGCTTGATTTGCCCTTGCCTAAGCAGGTGTTTGGTCATGGTTGGTTGCTCATGAAAGACGGCAAGATGTCCAAATCTAAGGGCAATGTTGTTTATCCTGAAATGCTGGTTGAGCGCTATGGTTTGGATGCGTTACGCTATTATCTCATGCGCGCCGTACCTTTTGGCAGTGACGGCATTTTCACGCCTGAGGACTTTGTTAATCGCGTCAACTACGACCTCGCAAACGACCTCGGTAATCTCCTCAACCGTACCATTGCCATGATTAACAAGTATAATGGCGGTGAGATTCGGACACCAGAAGCACAGACGGCATTCGATAGCACGCTACAAGCTGTCATTGAAACAGCGATTGCTAACTACCATACGGCCATGGATAAGATGGAGTTCAATGTCGCGCTAAATGAGATTTGGACGATTATTTCGCGGACAAATAAATATATTGATGAAACAACGCCGTGGCTTTTGGCTAAGGAGACAAGTAAGTCTGGGCAACTTGATAGTGTCATGTATCATTTGGCGGAGAGTTTGCGACTTGTAGCTGTTTTGTTGCAACCCTTTATGCGTGCGACTTCTAACGTCATTTACACGCAACTTGGGCTTGTTTTTGATGCACCAAAATTGTCTGACTTGGCATTTGGCTTTGCATTTACAGCACCAGTTGTTGCCAAAGGTCAGCCGATTTTCCCGCGCCTAGATACAGCTGAAGAAGTGGCATATATCAAGGCACAGATGAATGCGACAAGTCCAGAAGTTGCTGAGGAGACCGTGTGGCAACCAGAAAATGTTACCTTATCGTCTCAAAAATCAGCGATAAAATTTGACGATTTTGAGAAAATTGAAATCAAAGTGGCGCAAGTTATCGCAGCTGAAAAAGTTGAGGGTTCTGACAAGCTCATCAAGTTCCGATTGGATGCAGGCGATGTTGAAAATCGTCAAATCTTGTCTGGTATTGCCAAATTTTATCCAAATCCTCAAGAATTGGTCGGTTTAAAATTACAAATCATTGCCAATCTTAAACCGCGTAAAATGATGGGGCAGGTGTCACAAGGCATGATTTTATCAGCAGAATCAAACGGTAAATTAACCTTGCTGACAGTGCCGGACGAAGTGGCAAATGGCAGTGTGATTGGCTAAAATATGGTAATCATCACGAAAATTTGTGACGTTTTGATAGTGGCAACCAGTGTTGTCGCTGTTATCGTATTGCTCTGCGGTGTTGTCAAAGCAACGGTCAAATTTGCTCAAAATGAGTTGACACATTCTGATAAGTTGCGTGCCATCAAAAATGAACTGGGCGCTTATGTCTTGCTGTCGCTTGAAATTTTGATTGCGGCAGATATTATCGAGAGTATTATCAAACCGACTTTTGCAGATATTGGTAAACTCGCGGCTTTGGTCGTGATTCGGACAGTCATTTCCTACTTTTTAGGCAAGGAAATTGATCAAGAAAAATGAGGACAAGGGTCGAAAGCCCCTTGTTTTTTTGGAAAAAGTGATGATAAAAGAATTAGATAACAAGTAAAATTTGCCTTGGGAATTGTGTCAAGCGAAATTGAAAATGTCCCAAAAAAAGTCTAAACATGAGTTACGTTTTGCTAAAGCAAAATTTGCTTTTAGATTCCATTTTTGATATTATTTAGTTATGATTTAGGCTGAATTTTCAGCTTGATATTCCAGAAGCGTCTTACCGATTCTTCTGAGATACTTTTCGAAAGATGCAAGTTTCCACGGGTGTGACTGTTGGGGAATATACTTGCGTTTTTCTTTTTTGCCTTCTTTGGGTTGATCAAATTCTTCTGAGTAAATTTCATGTGTTAGTAACATTCTTGAGCTATAAATCTTGTCCTCGATATTGATATAAATATTACCGTCAAAGGCTTCTATTACAAGTGCCTTAGATTTTTTAGTAAAGTACATTTTCTTGTTTCCTTTTTACCAACATCACAAGGTGCGAAAGCCCTTGTTTTTTGGTATAATAGAAGATAATGGAAACTTTACAAGAAAAATTACGTGATTACAAGATAAATTTTAAAAATTTGGCTTTGCTTGATGAGGCATTTACACATAAATCTTACTATTTTGAGCATAAAGATTCGAGTGTTTTTCATAATGAGCGTTTGGAATTTTTAGGTGATGCGGTGTTGGGATTTGTCATCGTTGAGTATCTCTATAAAGCTTTTCCTGATGAGCGCGAGGGTGTTTTGACGGAAAAGAAGATTTCGATTGTTCGGCGGGAATCACTGGCTGATTTTTCGCGCAAGCTCGGTTTTGATGCTTATCTCAAGCTCGGCAATGGCGAGGAAAAAAATGGTGGTCGTAAAAATGATGCCAATATGGAAAATTTATTTGAGGCTTTTCTTGGTGCACTTTTGGTTGACCAAGGGATGTTTGAGGTCAAAAAATTCCTTTATAAGGTTATGATTCCTGAGATTGAAAATGGTAGCTATGATAAAGTGACGGATTATAAGTCTGCTTTGCAGGAGATTTTTTACTCGGCAGGGACAATTGATGACAATAATAAAATTCCTTTGGCATACGTTGTGATTGGGCAAAGTGGTCCAGTTCATGAGCCTATTTTTGAGATAGACGTGGTTTTTGAGGGGCGTACCATTGGTCACGGAAAAGGGAAATCTAAAAAAATAGCTGAGCAAGATGCGGCGCGTGATGCCTTTCAAAATCAGCAAAAGGACAGCAAATCATGTATCTGAAGCAAATCGAAATGGTCGGTTTCAAATCTTTTGCTGACCGTACAAAAATCACTTTTGATACTGGTGTCACAGCGATTGTCGGACCAAATGGCTCAGGTAAGTCAAATGTGACAGAAAGTCTCCGTTGGGCGCTTGGCGAGCAGTCTGCTAAGAGTTTACGTGGCGCTAAAATGCCTGATATTATCTTTGCGGGGACGCAGAAACGGCGCGCGATGAACTATGCTGAGGTTATCGTAACTTTTGATAACGAGGATGATTATTTACCTAGTGAAAAGACAGTCATCATCACGCGGCGGCTTTATCGCAATGGCGATAGTGAGTTTCTGATTAACGGCAAGAAAGTTCGTCTCAAAGATGTCCATGACTTGTTTATGGATACGGGACTTGGGCGTGACAGTTTTTCGATTATCTCCCAAGGGAAAATTGAGGCGATTTTTAACAGTAAACCTGAGGAACGGCGTGCGATTTTTGAGGAAGCGGCGGGTGTTTTAAAGTACAAAAATCGCAAGAAAGAAACGGAGTCAAAGCTTGCTGCCACGCAAGAAAATATGGATCGGCTTGATGACATCATCTATGAGCTTGATGGTCAACTCACGCCTTTGCGGGCACAGTGTGATGTGGCTCTGCGTTTTCGTGAGCTTGATGCCACGCGTTCTCAGCTTGAGATTTCCGTTTTGGTTGCGCAAATTATTGCTGAAAAAGTGAACTATGAGTCTGCGCAAGCGCAATTTAGCGAGGTACAGCAGACCTTAGCTCAGATTGATGAGGATCAAGCTGAATTTGATCGTGAAGTGCTGAAGTTGAAACAGCAACGTGCGACTGTCGAGGCTGAACAGGAAAAATTACAGGCAGAAATTTTGACATTGACAACTGCCAAATCTGATTTTCAGTCGAAAATTGACATTTATCATAGCCAAGCTAAGATGTCCCAGAAATCTGCAGCGGAGCGAGAAGAAAGAATTTCGTCGCTTTCTGAAAAAGTTTCTGAAATTTCAAGAGATTTGCAGCAATTATCAGAGAAATTATCTGAAAATCAAACTTTAAAAGCAACATTAGAGACTGAAATTGCAGCTTTACAAGGCAAATTAGCTAATTTTTCTGAAAATCCTGATGATGTGATTGAGCGTTTGCGGGCAGAATTTGTTGATTTGGTCAATCAAGAAGCGCAGTTATCAAATGCTTTGACCAAAAATACATCAGAATTAGAAAATATTCAGCTAAATGCTGCCAGTAAGTCAGATGAAAATCAAGTCCTGTCTGAAAAATATATGGCGCTAAAAATTGAATTAGCCGAGACAGCAGAACGCGCTAAGGCGTTGAAAGCAAAACTTGACACGCTCTTGAGCCAATATCGAACCTCCGAAGCTGACTTGACAGCACTGAATGGTAAGGTTACTCAGACACAAGAGCAGCTGTTTTCAGCCATGGGCGAGCTGAATAAATTTAAGGCGAGCTTGACACATTTGGAGAATGTGCGTGCCAATCACAGCAACTTTTTTCAAGGTGTCAAAGCCGTGTTACAAGCCACTGATAAATTGTCAGGTATTATCGGTGCTGTTGCTGATTTGGTAACATTTGATAAACGATATGCGACGGCTATGGAGATTGCGATTGGCAATCGTGGGCAATTTGTAGTTGTTTCTGATGAATTAGCAGCCAAATCAGCTATCAATTTTCTGAAAAATCAGCGTTTAGGTCGGGCGACATTTTTGCCACTTACGACGATTAAACCACGTTATTTTAATAAATATGCTCAAATTTCGACGATGACGGGCTTTATTGATACGGCGCAAAATCTGCTTAGCTATGATGAAAAAATTACGCCAGCGATTTCAAATTTGCTCGGTAGTGTTGTGATTGTGGATAATGCTGACAATGCTACGAAAATTGCGCGTGCGATGAATTATTCGATTCAGATTGTGACCTTGGATGGCACACAAATCAACGCAGGTGGTTCATTTACAGGTGGCACTAACAAGCAAAAATCAACGTCATTTACCAACGTTGAAATTGATGATTTAACGCAAAAAGTGACGCTTTCTGAAAATGGTGTCAAAATTTATGAAAATGAATTGCAAGAGTTGCAAAATCAGAAAACGTTGTTGACTGAATCTCTGATAAATTTGCGCCAACAAGGCGAACAAGCGCGGCTTGACAGTCAAGAATATGAATTGAAAGAAAAAGTTTTATGTGAAGCTAAG
Source organism: Pseudolactococcus hodotermopsidis (assembly GCF_011170085.1). Lineage (GTDB taxonomy): Bacteria > Bacillota > Bacilli > Lactobacillales > Streptococcaceae > Pseudolactococcus > Pseudolactococcus hodotermopsidis. Next base: position 32,224 of record NZ_BLLI01000010.1, read on the forward strand.
ACTGATTTGGAAAGTCGTTTGGCACTTTCAAGTGCTACTGACGAGCAAACAAGAATCAATAAACTGACAACTGAAAATGCTGAGAAAAGGGTTGCTCTTGCTGTCATTGATGACAAGAAAAAGCAGATTAACACGGACATTGACCAAGTTAAAAGCAGTCAAACAGAAGTCAAAGTGCTTAGTGAAACGCTACGTCAGACCTTGCAGAAATCGCAACTGAAACTTTCTGAAATTACCTCAGAAATCAAATATGACAAGGCAGAAATTGCGCGTTTGACGAGTGAAAAAGTGACTTTAGCGTCAGAAATTCAAGCGCTAACCAGTCAAAATCAGGCGGAAAATCCTGAAGTGACTGACCAAACACTTGAAAAATTGACTGAAAATCTGTCGAAAGTTTCAGAAAAACTTGAAGCAGCCAATATCAAGCAAGTCAGTCTCAGGTTTGAGCGGGAAGATTTGACAGCGCAAATTGAAGATTTAGATATTGCCAATGCTGATAATATCAAGCAACGTCAGGAATTTTTATCACAGAAAACGCGACTGGAGCTGTCAATTGAGACATCTGAAAACAGACTCAGAAATCGTCAGAATAAACTGATAAATGATTATCAAATGAGTTTTGAAGCGGCGCAAGATTTGGCGGAAGAATTAGCTAATTTACAAGAAAGTGAGCGCCAATTGCAAGCTCTGGAAACGCAGATTCGCAAACTCGGTCCAGTCAATTTAGCTGCAATTGAGCAATTTGACGAGGTCAATAATCGGCGTGAGTTTCTTAATACACAAAAAGAAGATTTGCTCAATGCGAAAAACTTGCTAGAATCAACGATTAACGACATGGATGATGAGGTTAAAATTCGCTTTAAATCAACTTTTGAGGCGATTAGAACATCATTTCAGACAACTTTTACGCAGATGTTTGGTGGTGGTCAGGCTGATTTGCGCTTGACTTCGGACAACTTGCTAGATGCTGGGATTGAGATTGCGGTGCAGCCACCAGGCAAAAAACTTGCCAGTCTTAATCTCATGAGTGGTGGTGAAAAATCGCTAACGGCACTCGCCCTGCTTTTTGCTATTATCCGTGTGCGGACAGTGCCTTTTGTCGTGCTTGATGAGGTTGAGGCGGCTTTGGATGAGGCTAATGTTAAGCGTTTCGGTGATTATATGACACGCTTTGACGAAAGTAGTCAGTTTATTGTTGTGACCCATCGAAAAGGGACGATGAAAGCTGCTAAAGCCATGTATGGCGTGACCATGCAAGAGGGTGGGATTTCTAAAATCGTATCGGTCAAGCTCAAAGATTATGTGGTCGCTGAAGCGGGCAAAGGAGCAGAAAAAGCGGTGCATGATAGATAAAATGACGTACTGTTTTTAACTTATTTGATTGTTAGCTAAAAGTTTTTCTTTTAAGAAAAATACAAGGCAAACATCTTGAATTTTGATATAATGAAATTATGACTAAAATAAAATTATTAGCACTTGATTTGGACGGGACTTTATTGACGAGTGAGAAAACGATTTCTGCTGAAAATAAAGCGGCGATAAAACTTGCGCAGTCGGCTGGCGTTCATGTTGTGATTACGACAGGTCGTCCGCTGAAAGCGATTGAGCATATCTTGACGGCGCTCGATTTGCTTGATGATACACAGTATTCGATTACTTTCAACGGTGGTCTGGTTCAGCGCAACAATGGCGAGATTCTCTCGAAAAAAACGTTTTCTTATGCTGAGTTGGCTGAGATTCACGCTGAGTTGGCACGCCTTGACCTCCCGATGGACGTTATTTCTGACGGCACTTGCTACGAGACTGACCCTAAGTCCCTCTATCAAGGGTTCAGCCCTTTTCTTGATTTTATCGAAGGACCATTTTCAGCGATTCCTCATGATATTATTTTAAACAAGGCAGTCAGCGCTTTAGATGCCGAAGTTTTAGATGAGAAAATCTTAGAAATCTCACCTCTTTTAAAAGAAAAATATGAGATTTTCAAATCTCGTGATATTTTATTAGAACTCATGCCCAAAGGTGTTATCAAGTCATTTGGACTGGAAAAATTGACAGAAATTCTAGGCATTACCAAAGAAAATGTGATGGCAATCGGCGACGAAGAAAACGATATTGCCATGTTAGAATGGGCTGGAATCGGTGTTGCGATGGGAAATGCGACAGCACAAGTCAAGTCGCTTTCTGATATTATCGCACCTGTTACAAATGATGAGCACGGCGTTGCTTGGGCAATTCACAACTATATTTTGGAGGCATAAATGGGATTATTTGATAAGATTTTTGGTAAGAAAAAGATGGCAGAAACAATAGCAGAAAACATCGAGGCAGATGTTTTCTCCTTTGATTTGTCAGATTTAGCAGAAACATCCGAATCTGAGCGCGAAATTGTCACAGTTGTTGAACCAGAAATTTCGGTAGAACAAGTCGCTGAACCAGAAATACAAAGCGTTATCCAATCTGAACCTGAAACACAAATTGAGGAAAAATACGAAAAATCGCTGAAAAAAACGAGCAAGTCATTTGGCGCGCGTTTCAATGAATTTTTGGCGAATTTCCGTTCGGTTGACGAAGAATTTTTTGAAGATTTGGAAGATACATTGATTATGAGTGATGTCGGTGTTGATGTCGCAACGCAATTAACAGACGATTTGCGCCGTGAAGTTAAGCTCCAAAAGGCTAAGTCACAAGATGATGTTAAGCGTGTTATCATTGAGAAAATGGTTGACAACTTTGGTGAATCGGGTCTTGATACAAGTCTTAATTTGCAGGAAAATTTGACTGTTATGATGTTTGTCGGGGTTAATGGTGTCGGTAAAACGACGACAATTGGCAAGCTCGCCAATCGTTTCAGAAATGAAGGGAAAAAAGTGCTACTTGCGGCAGCAGATACGTTTCGTGCCGGTGCAACGGATCAATTAGTCGAATGGGCACATCGAAGTGATGTTGAGATTGTTGTCGGAAAAGAAAAGTCTGATCCAGCTTCTGTTGTTTTTGATGCGGTTAAAAAAGCTAAGACAGAAAGTTATGATATTCTTTTGATTGATACGGCAGGTCGTCTGCAAAATAAGGAAAATCTGATGAAGGAGTTAGAGAAGATGGGCAAAATCATCAAACGTGAAATACCTGATGCGCCACATGAAACCTTATTAGCCTTGGATGCAACGACAGGACAAAATGCGATTTCTCAAGCCAAAGAATTTTCAAATGTTACACCATTGACAGGTATTGTTTTGACAAAATTAGACGGTTCAGCCAAAGGCGGTATCATCTTAACGATTCAGCAAATTCTACAAATTCCAGTTAAATTAGTCGGACTAGGCGAGGGAATTAACGATTTGGAAACTTTTAACGAAGAATTATTTGTCAAGGGACTTTTTCAAGACTTGATTTAGTCAGCATTTACAAAATGCTAAAAAAATAGTAAAATTATATGTGTGAACAGTCAACTATAAAATAACACTAATAGACGCATTCAAGCACGGGATTTTATCGTTATTTTATAGCTGATTGTGTCTAAAAAATCTCGGAGGATGACATGTCGTACGCAAACTTGAAGTTATTTGCACTCAGTTCAAACAAAGAATTAGCCAACAAAGTCGCTAGAAATATGGGGCTTGACCTCGGAAAATGTAGCGTGAAAACCTTTAGCGACGGCGAAATTCAAATCAATATCGAAGAATCAGTTCGCGGCAGTCACGTCTTTTTGTTACAATCAACCTCAAGTCCTGTCAATGAAAATTTGATGGAGCTTTTGATTATGGTTGATGCGCTGAAACGCGCTTCAGTTGGCTTTATTAATGTTGTCATTCCTTACTATGGTTATGCGCGCCAAGATCGCAAGGCTCGTCCGCGTGAACCGATTACATCAAAATTAGTCGCAAATATGCTCCAAATTGCGGGTGTCAATCGTCTTTTGACGGTTGATTTACATGCGGCGCAAATTCAAGGTTTCTTCGATATTCCAGTTGACCACCTGATGGGTGCACCCTTGATTGCTGATTATTTCGAGCGCAAGGGATTGACTGGTGAAAATGGTGATGTTGTTGTTGTCTCGCCTGACCATGGTGGGGTAACACGTGCGCGTAAATTGGCAGATTTCCTCAAAACGCCGATTGCGATTATTGACAAGCGTCGGCCGCGTGCCAATGTTGCTGAAATTATGAATATCATCGGTGATGTTAAAGGTAAAAAATGTGTCTTGATTGATGATATGATTGACACAGCAGGAACGATTACACTTGCCTCAAATGCTTTGAAAGAGCTTGGCGCGACTGAAATTTATGCGTCATGCACACACGGTGTCTTGTCTGGTCCAGCGCTTGAGCGGATTGAAAATTCGGCGATTACCGAGTTAATTGTGACTGACACGATTGAGTTGCCAGAGGCCATTCGCAATTCTGAAAAAATCACTGAAATCTCGATTTCAGCGCTGATTGCGGATGCGATTGTTCGGATTCATGAAAATCGTCCTTTGTCGCCTTTGTTTAAAATGCGCGTGAAATCTGAAGATATATAAGACTATATAACAAGCGAAACGCCAAACGGCGTTTTTTGGTAAAATCATGAAAATAGAAGAATTAGCAAAAATTTATGCTGTAAAAAATGGTTATCGTGAGGCTGAAGTCAATTTTGAAATTGACGGCAAGGCGTTTCATATTGCCAAAAATGACTTGAGTAATCGCGAGATTTTACTTTTTGAGTGCTTATTTAAACAGGAAATTTCGGCTGATTTTGAACAGCTTACAAATGGCAATTACCGTATTTTGCAGATTCGGGCGAAAAATTTTGCAGAAGTGGCAGACAATTTGTCACTTATCATTCCGTCAGTTGTAAAAGTAATCAAATTTGATGAAAAATCTGGCATTGCCATTGAAAAATATGACAAAGAAACATTGAGTTGGACTGAACTAACCAATGTTGTCAAGGCTTTGGCGCAAGATTTGAGCTTTAAAATTGACTTGTATATTGGTTTTTTTACGGAAAAATCAGAGTTAGCTCAAATTTATGCAGAAGAAAAGCTGAATTTTGCCAATCATCAAACTTTCAGTGAAGCGATGATTGCTAAAAATCTTGAAAAGTCGCAAAGTTTGATTTTGAATAAGCTCAAAACGGCATTTCAGCGCGATATTGACAGTCAGGAACTGGTCAAAGTTCTTTATCAAAATGACGGCAATCAGCTGAAAACGGCTAAAGACCTCTACATTCATCGCAACACGCTGACCCAGAAAATTAAAAAATTCGAGAAACAATACGGCATTAGCTTGACCAGTAGCGACTTGGTATTGTTGAAGAGTTTGATTTGAATTTGTTGCGAACCATTGAAAAACGCGTCTAAAAATAGTAAAATAAGACATACCAAATTAAAAGAAAGACTAATATGACATTTAATCATCAAGCAATCGAACAAAAATGGCAGAAATTTTGGGCTGACAATCAGACATTTAGAACAGGGACTGACAAGACAAAACCGAATTTTTATGCCCTAGATATGTTTCCATACCCGAGTGGCGCTGGGCTTCACGTAGGTCATCCGGAGGGCTACACGGCAACGGATATTCTCAGTCGGGCGCGCCGTGCGCAAGGTTATAATGTTTTGCATCCAATGGGGTGGGATGCCTTTGGCTTGCCTGCTGAGCAGTACGCCATGGATACTGGCAATGATCCAGCTGAATTTACGGCGAAAAATATTGAAACATTCAAGCGTCAAATCAATTCGCTTGGCTTTTCGTATGATTGGGAACGTGAAATCAACACAACTGACCCGGAATACTACAAATGGACACAGTGGATTTTTACCAAACTTTACGAAAAAGGGTTGGCTTATGAGGCAGAAGTCGCTGTCAATTGGGTTGAAGAACTTGGGACAGCCATTTCAAACGAAGAAGTTTTACCCGACGGCACATCAGAACGTGGTGGTTATCCAGTTGTCAGAAAACCGATGCGCCAATGGATGTTGAAAATCACGGCTTACGCTGAGCGTTTACTTGATGATTTGGCAGAAGTCGATTGGCCAGAATCAATCAAGGAAATGCAGCGTAACTGGATTGGTAAATCTGTCGGCGCAAATGTGACATTCAAAATCAAAGAGACAGACCGTGACTTTACTGTTTTCACAACGCGACCAGATACGCTTTTTGGGGCAACTTATGCCGTTTTAGCGCCCGAACATGAGCTAGTTGACGTGATTACGACATCAGCACAGGCTACTGCGGTGGCTGATTACAAGCACACGGCTAGTCTCAAATCTGACCTTGCGCGTACTGATCTTGCCAAGGATAAAACGGGCGTTTGGACAGGTGCTTATGCGATTAATCCTGTCAATAATCAAGAAATTCCGATTTGGATTGCTGATTATGTTTTGGCGAGCTACGGTACTGGTGCGATTATGGCGGTGCCTGCTCACGATACACGTGACTGGGAATTTGCCAAGCAATTTGACTTACCGATTATTCCTGTGCTGGCTGGTGGCGATGTTACCGCATCTGCCTATACAGAGGACGGTTTGCATATCAATTCGGACTTCTTGGACGGTCTTGACAAGGCGACAGCTATTAGCAAAATCAACGATTGGCTGACTGAAAATGGTGTTGGCAGTCAAAAGGTCACTTACCGCTTGCGTGACTGGCTTTTCAGCCGCCAGCGTTATTGGGGGGAACCGATTCCGATTATTCATTGGGAGGATGGCACGTCTACGGCTGTGCCTGAACATGACTTGCCACTCGTTTTGCCAAAAACAACTGATATTAAGCCGTCGGGAACTGGCGAGTCGCCACTTGCCAATTTGACTGACTGGTTGACGGTTACACGCAAGGATGGTGTTAAAGGTCGGCGTGAGACCAATACCATGCCACAATGGGCTGGTTCTAGCTGGTATTACATTCGTTATATTGATCCAACAAATACGGAAAAAATGGCTGATGAAAACTTGCTTAAAGAGTGGTTGCCAGTTGATATTTATGTCGGTGGTGCTGAGCATGCCGTCCTGCACTTGCTTTATGCAAGATTTTGGCATAAATTCCTCTACGATATTGGCATTGTGCCAACAAAAGAACCGTTCCAAAAGTTATATAATCAAGGGTTGATTACGGCGATGAGCTATAAGGACGGTCGTGGTGCACTGGTTGCTAATGACAAGGTTGAGGCGCGTGATGACAAGTTTTATCATCTGGAAACGGGCGAGGCGCTTGAGCAAGTTGTCGCTAAAATGTCGAAGTCGCTGAAAAATGTGGTCAATCCAGATGATGTGGTGGCGCAGTACGGGGCGGATACTTTGCGCATTTATGAGATGTTTATGGGACCTTTGGATGCCAGTATTGCTTGGTCGCCAGAGGGGCTTGAAGGGGCGCACAAATTCCTCGAACGTGTCTATCGTTTGCTTACAGAAAAAACGATTGTTGCTGAAAATGACGGCAAACTTGACCGTGTTTACCATGAAACAGTCAAATTTGTGACGGAACACTTAGCGGCCTTTAAATTTAACACGGCGATTTCGCAATTGATGATTTTTGTTAATAGTGCTAACAAATTATCTGAATTGCCAAGAGATTATGCCAAAGGTTTTGTCCAATTGCTTGCGCCATTTGCGCCACATTTGGGGGAAGAACTCTGGCAAATGCTGACGGGCGAAGTAGGTATTTCCTATGTGCCTTGGCCAACATTTGATGACAGTAAACTTCTTGATGATGAAATTGAGATTGTTCTGCAAGTTTTGGGCAAGAATAAAGCGAAAATCATGGTGCCGACAGGTCTCTCCAAATCAGAGTTGGAAAAAATTGCCCTTGACAATGAGGTCATCAAAGGCTTGATTGGCGGTAAAACTGTCCGAAAAATTATTGCTGTGCCTGATAAATTGGTTAATATTGTGGCGACTTAAAAGATATTTGATAGTCTGATAAAGATTGTCAAGTGTTTTTGGAGGTGTTCTATACTTAACTTTTGAGCTAAATTCGTTAGTTCTAGCCAACGGCTAAGCAATGTTTTTCTATTATTAACACCAAAATTTTTTCAAAAACTTGCGAGCAAAATGGCAAGTTTTTTCGTATATAAAGGTAGGACATCAAAAATTTGATTTTCTATCTTGTTTATGATTAAATGAAAATTGGAGTAGTCGTGTTTTTGAAAAGAAAGCTGAAATCATGACGAAATACTTACCGACAAACGATTTACTTTTTAAGAAAATGCTAACTTCTGAGGATACGCGGCATATTTTGCGTGCTTTTGTAAGAGATCTTCTGGGAGTTACTTTCAAAACACTCACGCCGACGGAAACTTATCATATTGATAGTTATGCCAAAACGGCGGGGGAAGCCGAGCTTTTGCGGACGGAAGTTGATATTCTTGCCGTTGCTGAAAATGGTGCAAAAACGACAATTGAGATGCAAATTCAACTGCATCATTATTTTAAGGAACGCTCAGTATACTATCTTGTTGAGGCTTTTTGTGGCTCATTTGCTAATGCTGAAACGGAAAATTTTGTCAACAATAACAATTTTTCTGCTTTGCGTGCTACTTATGGCATTAATATTGTCAATTTTCATATTTTGGGTAAAAATGAAAAAGCCGTGAAAATTTTTGGACTTTTGGACGAAGAAACGCATGACGTTTTAAAAAGTGAAACAGGCGAAGATATTCTGAGACTTTGTTACTTTAGTCTTGTAAATGAAAATGTTGTGGCTCTGTCAGCTGTTGCCCATTGGCAAAAATTTTTGAAAACGGGCGAGGTTGATGAGTCGGCACCAGATTATATTAAGGCGGCGAAAGTCAAGACTGATTTTCATAGCTTGAAAGAGGAGGAGCAAGAAATGGTGTTACAACTTGAGAAAAATAAGGTGCTTTACGATGTTGAGTTGTCCTCTGCTAAGTTGGAGGGAAGGCTTGAGGGCGAAAAATTGGGAGTGACGAAAGGAAAGGCGGAAATGGCAATTAATATGTTGAAAGACAATGTAGACATGGCTGTCATTTCAAAATACAGTCAGTTACCTATCGAAATCATCCAAAAACTTCGTGAGGAAGTTCCCAAAAATAACTAATCTTCTTTTTCATAATCTAAAAAAACAGCCAAAAATAATAAATTGGCTGTTTTTTCGTCGTTAATAATTTCCAAACATTCCCTAAACAACTTACAAACATTTTCAAGATAAACTAGTATCATAAGGTAAGGGAAACTTACCAAGGAGGAGATATTATGAACGAAATCACAAAAAGCGCAACCGCTTTTGTCGGCTATGAGTACAAGGAAGTCACGGTCAAACAATCGCTTGAAAATCTGTATGTTGACAGCTACACAGCTTTTGGGTGGCAGTATGACGGTGGTGGGACGACGCTGTCGTCGCTTGGTACAATCACGCTGAAATTCAAGCGCGATCGCAAGATTCAAAATAAAACAGAATTGGCACGCTTGCAACGGCATTTTGAGGTGGCGGTTAAGCAAATTGATCAGCTGGAAATGATGAAAACGCGCACTGCCGCAATCACGGCTTTCACGACAGGTATCGTTGGGAGTGGTTTTATGGCAATTTCAGTTTTTTCTATCACAGGTGCAACAACTCATCTTGTGCTTTGTATCATTTTCGGTGCGCTAGGTTTTCTTGCTTGGGGGCTGGCTTATCCACTTTTTCATCGGATTTCGGCGAAAAAAACGGTGCAGATGACCGAGTTGATTGAACAGAAATTTGATGAAATCTATGATATTTGTCAAAAAGCGACTGCTTTAATCAGGTAGAAATTATGGCAAAACTTAATAAGTTATTTTGGCTTTTCATCATTGGCTCAGTGTTCGGCTTTGTACTAGAAACGGTGTTCTGTTTCCTAGTCAATGGTCGGCTAGAATGCCGTTCCAGCTTGATTTTTGGGCCATTTAACATCATCTACGGCTTAGCTATGGTCATGCTCTATCTAGGCAAATATTTGGTCGCCCACCGAAAATTGCGCACGATATTTCTCTTTGGTGCGATTACTAGTACCATTTTGGAATATGTTGTCTCAATCGTCCAAGAAATGCTAATTGGCTCAGTCTCATGGGATTATAGCAGTCAGCCATTCAACATTGACGGTCGTGTCAGCTTACTATTTTCAGTCTTTTGGGGCATTTTGACAATTATTTGGTATCTGTTTGTTCTACCATTTCTTGAAAAAACGATAGACCATTTATCACAGAAAATCAAGCCAGTACTGACAAAATTATTTATCTTGTTTTTGGTGCTAGATTTGTTAATCTCAGGCCTAGCAGTTGTCAAATGGCATATCAGACAAGTTGGCCCGACAAGCAAAAACACCACCATTGACAAAATACTCAATGACACGCTGATGGAAAAAATCTATCCTAACATGATTTGGAAAGATTAAAATCATGATACTGAAAAGCGATGCGCCGAGTGACCGTAGGCGCAAACTTTCGTAGAAAGTTAGCTTGAAGTTCAAATAAAAAGGAAATTCCCATGAAAAAAATTATCGCAAGTACACTCGTTACCGCAGTTATCAGTGTCGGCACAATTATGATTGTTCGTCAAACTAACAAACGCCAAACGTCCGTAAAATTAGACAAAGTTTGGTATATTTAATAGACTCATTTAACTATAAAACGCTAACACTTTCGGCTAGCTCCACCATTACGTCGTTGACAAGTCTCGACGTACACCTGTACGCCTTCGCCATGTCGCCTAGAATTGACGAATCTAGCACGAAAGTTACGTACGTTTTTTATAGTGAAACGAGTATAAAAAGAAAGAGGAAATCTAATGAAAAAATCCAATTTTGTTGCCATGATTATGGGAACGATCGGTGGCATTTTTAGCGCACTTGGCATGGTTATGTGCCTAGAATCAGACTTCGGCGACTTCAAAATCGGTGTTATCATGGGCAGTATTGGGCTTGTCATCTTGCTTTTGACCGTTGTTGTTTGGCGCAAAATGACGGGTAAAGCGCCGATTCGGTTCAGCGCCAAAACAATCGGGACAACGCTGTTAGCAGTTATCGGGGCGCTTTTGCTAGGTGTCGGTATGTGCTTGACAATGGTTTGGGGCAATGTGGTCATGGGTGTTATTGTTGGCATTGTCGGAATTGTTACGTTATTGTCCTTGATTCCATTGACTAAAGGATTAGCTTGGAGGTAGAATGATGATTTATGTTATCAAAATTATCGGAAGTGTTATTTTATTGACGGTTATCAAAAAATTAAATTAAGGGCATCTCTAAAAACTGCTTGACCAAATTTTAGATAGATTTTTTAACCGCAAGGAAATCTGACGACGGCTTGTGACTGCGCAATGCTCGTCACAGGTAAACACGTGCTGGTGCACATGCACTTTCTGTGGCGAGTAATCGCAGTCACAAGGCTAGGAGGATTGACGTAGGATTTGGAAAATCTAGCACATCTTTTCCTGTTAGCGATTTTATGAGCTGACAAAATTTGGGAAATCTGAGTTTTTAGAGATGCCCTTAAACTAAAGATGATTGAAAATGCTGGTCAAAGCAGTGGTATGGCTCAAAAAAATATTTCGTCCAAGCAAATTTTGGTCAATTCCCATTGGTATCTTAGGCGCAAGTTTGCTTGCTTTCGTCTTTATTGCGGCGCTTTATGAGACCATTGTTTGTACATTATGTTATCCGATTTCTCTCTATGCTTTATCAGTGCTTTTCCTTGGTATTCCTGATAATATCGCAACGGCAAAGATGATTATTTCCAAAAATAAATTTGGCGCACGTTATCTTAATGATGCCAAACTTCGTGCGAAACTCTCGCTCTATCAAAGTTTCGCCGTTAATCTGATTTTCGTCATTTTCTACACGTATACCAGCCACCATTACCACTCAACGTGGTTTGGCGCGGTGGCAGTTTATGATGCGATTTTGAGTTTCATACGTTTTATTTTACTGAAAAATGTTCGTCAAAACTTGGAAAAAGAGTGGCAAACTTATCGTCTATGTGGTTTTTGATGATTGCGCTCAATCTTGGCATGACGGGTATGATGATTTGGCAAAATAAAGGCTACAATTATGCAGGTTTGGTCATTTATATGTCAGCTATGTCCACTTTTTATAGCATGATTACAGCAATTATCAGCATAATTACCGTCCGAAAGATGAAAAGTCCGATTTTCTCAGCAACCAAATTGCTCAGTTTTACAGGTGCGCTCATGGCCATGTTTATGCTCCAAACTGACATGATGTCGCATTTTGGCAATGATGATGAGAAAATAAGACGACTATCGAACATGACAACGGGAGCAGTCGTCTCACTGATTGTCTTTTGTCTGGCAGTTTTCATGATTCGTCATGCCAGTCGTGAATTGAAAAAAATGAAAAGATTAACATAACTTTAAAAGCGACCGTCCTTGAGCGTTTTTTGGTATAATAACCACCCCCAACCCAGCAGTCCCTCAATATTTTTTAACGAGCGCAACTCCTAACTTTTGCGCTCGTTTTTTTGTGATAGCTTATCTGTTACATCGCCAACCATTCCAACAAATCGGTAATGGATGTCAATTTGCTGAACACGTTTACTATTCCGTTCTTGACCATTAGCTGTTGGCTTGTGAATAATAATCTTATCAATCA
>NZ_BLLI01000011.1 GCF_011170085.1 Pseudolactococcus hodotermopsidis
CTTGTGCACTTAGTCGCTGGTTGAGTTAGCTTAACGTTAAGTTCAAAGTGACGATCAACTTGAATAGGGGAAGTATCTGAATATAACCAGTCTTTTTCTTGTAAATGATACTTACTTAGGATATAATCAAACATGTCTTTCCTTTCTTTTGTGTTGCTTAATAACTCACATTATAGAAGGAAGGATTTTTTTTTGCAAAAAAAATCGTCTGGGAATTTTTCCCACACGATTTATTATAGAACCCAAAAAATGCCTTACCCGTCGATAAAACATTTCTCATGATAAAAAATTGAATTTTTTTAAACTAATCTAGTTCACTTGCCGTTTCTCTAAGGCTTCCCAAAGACCAGTCAAATACATCGCACCAAGCGCACGATCATACAAGCCATAGCCTGGACGACCAACTTCGCCCCAAATCATCCGCCCATGGTCAGGACGAATATAGCCGTCAAAGCCATTGTCATATAAGGCTTCCATGATTTTAAACATATCATGCGAGCCATATGGCGAATAATGCGCTGATTCATAACAATCTTTACCCTCGCCAATAAATTTGACGTTGCGAACATGGGCAAAAGGAATGCGGTCACGTTTAGCAAACTCAGCAACAATCGCCACCAAATCATTGTCAGGATCTTCGCCGATTGAACCTGTACAAAAAGTGATACCATTATACGGCGAATCTACCGCATTGCAGATAAAATCCAAGTCCTCACGATTTTTGACAATGCGTGGCAAACCGAAAATCGAATACGGCGGATCATCTGGATGAATCCCCATTTTGATGTCAACCTCTTCACAAACAGGAATGATTTGTTCCAAGAAATACTTGAGATTGGCACGCAAATCATCCTCTGTCACCTCTTGATAAAGGTCAATGAGCTTGGTAACATCAGCTAAACGTTCAGGTTCCCAACCTGGTAAAATAGTTCCTTCATTTTTAGACAGCACATCTTGTGCGACCTCAGCAGCCGATTTTTGCACACCTTCAAGAAAGAAAGCCATGGTATTTGAACCATCTTCAAGTTGGTAAGCCATTTCTGTTTTCATCCAATCAAAAACAGGCATGAAATTATAACAAATGACTTTAATACCGATTTTGGCAAGTCTGCGAATCGTTTCCTTATAATTTTCAATATATTTATCACGTGACGGTAAACCAAGTTTGATGTCCTCGTGAATATTGACCGACTCGATTACTTCGAGTTCTAGCCCTGCCGCAACAACATCAGCTTTGAGCGCTTGAATCTTGTCCTCAGGCCAAACTTCGCCAACTGGCACATCAAATAATGCACCAACAACACCTGTCATACCAGGAACTTGGCGGATATTTTCAATTTTAATCGGGTCATCATTTTTGCCGTACCAACGCATAGTCATTTTCATTTTATCATTTCCTACTTTCTATTTTTGAATATCTTTGGCGTGTGTAGCTAAGGTCGCTTGCAAAACTTTCCTCACGCTACCTGTTTCTTTGATAAGTTGCGCAAAGAAGTTTTCAATCTTGTCAGCCAGACCAATGTCAACTAAATCGAGTCCAAATATCAAGTCGTTTCGCAAAATAGGTTGCAAAATTTGGTGCAAGTCAACATTTTCCGAACCCAACTTAACCGTTGACAACTGCGCTTGTAACTCAGGTAAGAGCGGGTCAGGACTGACTTCAAAGGTAACGCCATTATCATCAAGCGCAAGCAGATACCGACACCAAGCCGCAATCGTAAGCGGTATAAATGTCAAGTCACGAACATCCTTATCAGGTGCAGCAACATAAGCTTTCAAGGTCTCACCAAAACGAATACCGATTTTTTGTGAGGTATCCGTTGCGATCCGCTCTGGCATATCTGGAATATTTGGATTGGCAAAACGTTTATAAATAACTTCGTTGATAAATTGCTCAGGTTGGATAATCTCAGGATTTTCAACGACTGGCAAGCCCTCAATAAACCCAACTTGCTCAATAAGTTTCAGTAAATCTTCGTCTTCGACTTCCTTGTAAATGCGATCAAAACCAAGCAGACAGCCAAAAATCGCAAGCGTTGTATGAAGCGGATTGAGACAAGTACATACTTTCATCAGGTCAGCTTTGTTAATCGTCTCACGATTGCCAAGTAAAACACCACTTGCTTTTTCAAGCGCAGGACGACCATTTGGAAACTTATCCTCAATCGCTAGATAATGTACTTCTTCTGTATTGACAAACGCCGACAACACCATTTTTTGCTTGTCCGTTACAAACGGTTTCATCTTTTCAATGCCTGAATTTTCAAGCTGTTCAGCGATTTCTCCATTTGGCAATGGTGTAATGCGGTCAATCATTGAAAATGGGAAAGAGATTTTTGTGTCATCCGACAAATAAGCAACAAAATCGGCTGACACATGCCCTGCTTTATACCAGCCTTGGGCAATTTCCAAAATGGCTGCTTTCAAACGATCACCATTGTGCGAAAAATTATCAGTTGAGACCATGGCAAGCGGTGTTTGATTGGCATTAAAACGCTCTAAAAGCAAATAAGTCAGTTTAGACATGGTATTAGCCAATTGGTCAAACTCTGGTCCGACTTTGAGGTCTGAGACGACTTGCGCTAGCAATTCTCCCGCCGAATCTTTGACCGCATACCCTTTTTCAGTAATCGTCAAGGTCACAAGTTGCAAACTCTCCGCCTTAAAAATAGTCACCAAACTTGCCACGTCTGTAACATTATTTTTATGAAAATAAAGTGCCTCAGCTGTTGCTGCAACGAGTGTTTTTTCAAAACTGCCGTCCGTTTTCATCTCAACAGTCAACGAACGATTGTCAAAATCATGATAAACACTATCAATCAAGTCCTCGCCAAATGTTTCAACAACAACAATGCCTGTCTTTAAATCGCCAGAATTTAGCAAATCTTGCGCAACCTGAGCATGAAAACAACGGTAGAGATTCCCACCACCAAAATGCACCCACTCTGGATTTTTCAGCGTTTCTGCCCGCATTTCCGCCACATCATATGTTGGCACGACAATATTTTTGTCTTTGAACACTTCTGGCTTATTCAAATAATCATCTGTAATCTTCACTTTTTTCTCCTCGTATTGAACTTCAAGCTAACTTTCTAGGAAAGTTTGCGCCTAGGGCGTATCGCTTTTAAGCATCGTGGTTTATTTGATAATATTTATTAAATGTTGCCATATCTAACGGCAAGTCAACCCAAGACTTCTGCCAAGTTGACAGCCACATCCCATTGACTAATTCGACACTTTTGGTTGCACCAAAAACATCTGAAATCAATGGTTCTTGACTTTTTCCTGTAATATGTGCAACAAAATCAGCTAGCAACAAATCGCGGTCAATTGACCATTGGTTCTCTTCTAATACAATAGGTATTTCCCGACATCCTAGCGCCGTTGTCAGCCAAATTTTCCCCAAACCATCAAGCACAATCGTGCCCTTTTCACCAATAATTTCCAAACGATCTTGCGAAAACGGTTCATTGACACTCGCAATAAATGTGCCTTGGCTACCATTTGGATAGACAAAAGTCGCTGTCACTTCGTCCTCAACTTCAATCTGACGATAAGCGCCAAAGCGACAATTTGCGAAAATACGACTCGGCATGCCAAACAGATATTGCCATAAATCAAGCTGATGAATCGTCTGATTGAGCAGAACACCGCCGCCGTCAAGCGCCCAAGTCCCCCGCCAAGCTGTATCATTATAGTAAGCAGCATCACGATAATACTGTAAAATTTGCCAATGAATCCGCTGAATTTCGCCAATTTCCTGATATGCAAGTAACTTTTTGATTGCCTGAAACGTCGGGTGTACACGCTCTTGATATTGCACGCTGAAAATCAAATCGCTCTGTGTCACCTCAGAAACAAGTGGCAACAAGTCGGCAAGTTTAACACCTAAAGGTTTCTCAACAAAAACATGCTTACCTTGTCGTAAAGCTAATTTTGCAAGCGCAACGTGAGTCATATGTGGTGTCGCAATTAAAACGGCATCAACCTCAGAACTAGCGCATAATGCTTCAGCTGTCAAATAAATTTTCAAGTCAGGAAAGACGGCTTGTTGCGCTTTCACTACCGTTTCGTCTCTGATTGTAACAGCCGTTACAATTGCATCTTCAACCAATCCCGCCTGAATTTCTTCAAAATATTGCCGACCAATTGTCCCAAGACCGATAATACCAATACGAACAGTTGTCATATTACCCCTAGCCACTCTCAGTCAAGCTGATCAAGTTTAAAATAAGCCTTAGCATTATAAAAACTAATGTCTTGAATCATCTGTTTCAACAATGCCTCATCATCTGGATAAAAACCTTTTTCCGTCTTTTCAGCCATATAATTAGCCAAAATTCGACGGAAATAATCATGCCGTGAATAGCTCAAAAAGCTCCGAGAATCTGTTAGCATACCAACAAAATTCATGAGTAACCCATTGTCAGCCAAACTCTCCATTTGACGCGTCATGCCACGATACGTATCATTGAACCACCACCCTGCCCCAAACTGCACACGGCTCTTGATACCGTCGTCATTCATCTGGAAATTAGCACAAGTCGTGACTAGCATATCATTCTGCGCAGGATTCGTGTTATAAATAATCGTTCTCGGCAGTTCATTAGTCTTATCAAGCGCATCCAGTAAGCGATTCAGCTGAATCGCCAAATCAGCTTGATCATAAATTGAGTCGCCACCTGTATCAGCTCCCGTCAACTCAAACAAACGCGTATTGGCAATACGAACCGCACCAAAATGTAGCTGCATTACCCAATCATAACGTTTATAAAGTTTGCCAAGCGCAACCATTATCTGACCTTGCCATTGCGCGATTTCATGATTGGTCAATGTTTGATTCGCCATCGCCTTTTGGAAAATGTTGTCTAGTTCATCAGGTGTCGCTTCTGCATAAACCAAAGCTGTAAAACCATGGTCACTCACACGTCCCCCAACCGCCGTAAAATATGCCAAACGACCATCTAAAAAGTTTACCAAATCAGCAAAACCTGAGATAATATCTCCTGAAAATTCTGAAATTTTTTCAATATAAGGTACAAAGCCAACCTTTTCAATCGCAATAACGGGGTCAGGACGGAAACTCGGCGCAACTGTGCAAGGAAAACCTGCTGCTGCAATCTGTTTATGATAACGCAAATCACTCAAAATATCGTCAGTCGTCCCGATATACTTGACATTTGAGTCAAGAATCAGAGACTGCGCCGTTACCTCATGCACCGCCAAATAATGATTACATGCGTCATAAATTTGCTTAGCACTTTCAGCATTGAGCAAATCAGTCACACCAAAATAGCGTTTCAGCTCCAAATGTGTCCAATGATACAAGGGATTACCGAGCGAACGCTCAACCGTCTGCGCCCAAGCATAGAACTTTTCCCAATCACTACCAGAATCCGTGATATTTTTTTCAGGAATACCACACGCCCGCATGGCACGCCATTTGTAATGGTCACCACTCAACCAAAGCGCTGTAATTGACGTAAAACGAACATTTTCAGCGATTTCTTGCGGTTCTAAATGACAATGATAATCAATAATCGGCAATTTTTCAGCATAATTATGGAATAAGTTTTTTGCCAAATCATTTGCTAACAAAAAATTTTCATGAATAAACATTCTGCCTCCTTTATAATATGTACGAAAATTTAGTGATTTATCACAAACAAATCATTCGTAATCTTTTAACAATTCACTTGTCCAAGGCTGCGGTTGCGTATGAACTGCTTGTTGCGTCTCAATCGACTCTTCAATCAACAGTGTTAAATAAAAATCTTGCGCTGCTTGAGCAAAAGAATAGAACGCTTTACCACCACGACAATAATCAGCCATTTGCCTTAGACAAGTCGCAAGCGCAATCTCATCATCTGATAACACGGTCTCTTGATAAGGATTTTGGTAGAGCCAATCGCCCGCCAAAATAAGCCCCTTGAAACCAACACCCTCCATATTCTCATATTCGCCTTTGTTAATACGCTGAACATGTGAAATAATCGGTGTTTTAAAATCTTTCAGATAACGCAAGTCCTTATCATTTAACTCACCACGATCGCCCTTAACTTGAATATGTTGGGATCGGATAAAACTACGATGTTGATCGTCTTCAAAGTTGTAAATTCCTGTTTTGCCTTGCCCAAAATTAAAGGTCGCAAGTGTCTGATTATAAACTTGAAAACGCTCTAACAAAGCTAGCCCACTACGCTCAAAACCTGGCTGACCCGTGACTTGAAAACGCTGTGCCAAAATCGTCGTCTCATGTCCTGAAACATTGAGAAATTTACGCATTAGAGCAATCGCATGGTAATTATTAGTCAATGACACCAAGGCTAGTTGCGGATGACCGATTTTACCTTTGGCAATGACGGACAGACGTGCAGCCATATCAGGTCTAAGATGATACTGCTCAGCAACCTGATACTTAGCATTTTGAGGCATATTTGCCGCCAAATAAAGTAAGTCATCCAAACTGCTACCTGCTGGCGTTTCTGATAAAACAGGCAAACCCGTTTTCAATACCTCAACTGCGACCTTTGCTGCCACCGTATGTGGCACACAAATCACAACAAAATCAGGCTGCCCAGCTAACAAAGCCCTATCCAGACTTTCGACACAATTAAACCCCCAACTCGCATAGTAAGTTTGTTGCTTAGGGTCAACTGTGACAATCGCCGTAATTTCAAAGCGATTGGGCATTTTTTGCGCCAATCTCATATAAAACTCGCCTCGCCAACCGCCACCAATTAAGATAAATTGCGCTTTCTTCATGTCTAATACCTATATTCCCACTTCTTTTCTCATCTCCAAGTAAGTTGGTACTCCAAACTTACTAACCTTTATAGTTATATTGTAACCGTTTTCCAGTGATTTTGCAAGTCATTTTTAAGAAAATACAAGTATTTTAATATTGAACTGATTTATCTTGAAAATAACAGCTGTTTAAACACCATTTTTAGAAAATAGTTCCGATATTTCAGGTGGATAAATTTTAGTTAATGACAGCATACAAACTAATGTTTAAATTTCAACTTTTTTCTGTTATAATATAGTCAGCTAACCATAAAAATAGTTCTAAAAACTTAGAATGAGGATATTGTGTGAAAACTGATAAATTTAAAGTTCGGGAACAGAATGTCTCGCTTGTGTTACAGGAAATTATCAAGTCAAACGGCATTTCTCGCATTCAACTTGCCAAAATTACTGCCTTGAACAAAACTTCGATTACTTCTATTACCTCCGACTTGCTAGACAGGAAGATTGTCCTTGAAAAAGGGACTGGTGAGGGTGGTATGAGCGGCGGCAGAAAGCCTATCATGATTCATTTTAATGAAAAAGCGGGAATTTGTCTGCTTTTGAATATTGATGCTGGTTATCTGGCATGCACGGCAAGCTATTTGGATCGGCAGATTATTTTTCAAAAACAGCAGACCGATGTCAATATTACCAAAGATAACGTACTTGAGATGATTACTGATAAAATTGAGCAAATGATTGCGCATTTACCAAGTACTGAGCTTGGTGTGATTGGACTTACGATTGCTATTCATGGCTCGGTCAATCATAATAAAATAACTTTCACACCACGCTCAAACATTGATCAGATTGACCTCTATCACATCTTGCAGAAAAAATACGACTTCGCCATTCACATCGAAAATGAGGCCAATCTTTCGGCGATTGGCGAGTATGCTTTTGCCTCGCCAAGCAACTATCTCATCAACCTCAGCGTGCGCAATGGTGTCCGCGCTGGCATTATCCAAAATGGTAAAATTGAAAAAGGGCGAAATGGTAACGCTGGAGAGGTCGGTCATACGATTATCAAGGCACAGGGTCTGCGTTGTATTTGTGGCAATTCGGGCTGTTTGGAGCAATATACCAGCTTGAATGCGATTTATCGCCGTTTTAGCGAGCTGAAAAACATGAATTTTGTCAATATGGTCATCATTCGTGAATATTTCCGCAGTGGCGACCCTGAAACGATTGCTTTCATTGCCGAAACCGTTGATATGCTCAATAACTGTATCAATACGCTCGTAATGATGTTCGATCCTGAAATTATCACACTCAATGGCGATTTGTTCAAGGAATTGCCTGAAATTAGCGAGATGATTACGGCGCAAGTTAAGAGTGCTTTCGCTAAAGATATGGTCATCCGCAATTCCTGTTTTCATGAACAAGCAACGATTTTAGGGGCGATTGCTTTGAATGTGCAACAGTATTTTGATATTCCAAATTTAAAATATAACCGTGATTACGATTCTTGTTTAATCTAATCCGACAAAAAACACTTGATATTTCAAGTGTTTTTTACTTTATTAAAATTCAATCATCTCAGCAAAACAAGCGCGGATGATTTGGGCAACATTTTCTTTTTCAAGTTCAACGAAAGCGCCATTTGACAAGCCACCATGAACGACGGCTTGCGCACTCATCTCATCAACCAATTCGTCAGTTTCAATGCCGACTTCTGGCAATGTCATTGGTATATCAAGCGATTTGAGAAACTCGTAAGTCGCTTTGACTGCTCTATGCGCAATTTCACTGTCATTTTCGCCTTCAAAATGCCAAACTTGACGACCATATTTGGCAAATTTACTAACTGTTGTCTCATC
Organism: Pseudolactococcus hodotermopsidis; assembly: GCF_011170085.1. GTDB lineage: Bacteria > Bacillota > Bacilli > Lactobacillales > Streptococcaceae > Pseudolactococcus > Pseudolactococcus hodotermopsidis. The sequence goes on from NZ_BLLI01000011.1 coordinate 8,610, forward strand.
ATTATCCAAACAATACTTCATCCAACGCGGTGTCAAAATCGCAAGTCCAATACCATGTGTAATGTCGTAATAAGCTGACAACTCATGTTCAATCGGATGACAGGTCCAACCACCAGCACGACCATTACCAGGAATACCATTAAGCGCAAGCGTTGATGCCCACAAAATATTAGCACGCGCGATATAATCATCAGGTGTTTTAAGAGCAATCGGTGCATTTTTGATGACTGCTTTCATCAACCCCTCGGCAATATTATCCTGAACATCCACACCGTCTGTTCGATTGAAATATTGCTCGAAAAGGTGACTCAAAATATCGGCAGCACCCGCAGCTGTCTGCCCAGTAGGCACTGTGAATGTATTTGTTGGGTCAAGAAACGATGCCTTGGGTAAGAGTTCCCAACCACTTGTCCCAAGTTTTTCATTGATTTCAGGGTTTGAAATCACAGCATTACGGTTCATTTCAGTACCCGTCGCAGCCAAGGTCAAGATGTCAATAATTGGTAATGCCTTGCCCATTTTACTGCCATCTTCGACCAAATCCCACGCATCGCCATCATAATAAACCGCACCCGCAATGACTTTCGCTGCATCCACAACCGAACCACCACCAACAGCTAAGATGACGTTCAGCTCATTTTCACGAACTAATTTAACACCCTCACGGACTGACGAAATTTTGGGATTGGGCTCAATACCAGTCAACTCAACAATATGAAAACCGTTTGATTTCAGCAAGTTGACAACATTATCATAAAGCCCAAAACGCTTGATAGAACCGCCACCATAAGCAAGCAATACACGCTTGCCATAAGCGCCAAGCACCTCTGGCAATTCATTAAGACGGTCTTTACCGAAACGGATGTCTGTTGGCACATACATTCTGAAATTATTCATTGATTTTTCTCCTTTATTTGAACGTCAAGCTAATTTTCTACGAAAGTTCGCGACTTCGTTGCCTCGCTTTCAGTATCATGGTTTTATCAGTAAGTTTGATAATCGAACAATCGATAATTCTATTATACTCTTTTTTTGAAAAAAGATATAGTTATAAAATCAAAAATGGAAAATAGGCAGAAAACTCAAAAATGCTATAATGGGTTTATAAACGTTTCAAACATCAGAAAGAGCTATTTTTCAAGCGTCTGATTGGTTAAGGCACGCCTAGTTTAGCGGTCTTTGCGATTCAACCAATAAGCAAAGACGGCAACAACAACTCCCGCAATAACGGAAATCGCAATTTCTTTTAACGTTTCAGATTTGTTCATTTACCGAATTAACTCTTGCAATTTTCAAAATATTACGATACAATAGGAGATGTTACTAGGGGTGCTCAATTTTGAGCTGAGATGTGCGTGTCACAATCCCTTTGAACCTGTGAGTTAGGACTCGCGTAGGGAAGTAATGAGTGAATCGAAATCTAATTTTTATGTAGCGCTGCGTAAAAATAACATATTTTGTAAATTCATCTACATTTCAAACGCTTTCTAGTCTCATTTTAGAAAGCGTTTTTTGGTTCTGTTTTGTAACATTAAAACATCGCAAACTTTCCTAGAAAGTTAGCTTGAAGTTCAAATAAAGGAGAACACACATGAACACTACAACAACAGCCAAAGTCACTGACATCCGCATTTGGATTGAGGGTGCATTTATGGCATCACTTGCTATGGCGCTCCAATTTATCCCGCACGGCATTGGCTTCTTCTCAATCTCTCTCGGCGCTGTCCCAATCGCCTTGTATGCACTGCGCCGTGGGACTGCTTCTGGCGCAATGGCTGGTCTCGTCTGGGGACTGCTCCATTTTGTCGTCGGAAAAGCTTGGTTTCTAAGCGTTCCTCAAGTTTTGATTGAGTACGTCTTTGCTTACCTCCTTTGCGGGGCAACTGGGCTTTTTGCAAATAAAATCAAGGCAGCTGCTGGTAATAAAAATAAAATCATACTCTATATTATTCTCGGTGCACTTGCTGGCAATATTGCTCGCTATTTCTTACATTTTATCGCTGGCGTGATTTTTTGGTCTGAATACGCTTGGAAGGGCTATGGTGCAGTGCTTTACTCAGTTATCATCAATGGGACAAACGGTCTTTTGACCGCCGCGTTGACAAGCATTGTCTTAATTCTCGTTTATTTGACCTATCCAAAACTATTTTCAACCAAGTAAGGAGCCCACATGAACGCAAGTATCGCTATCCAAATTCTTCCGAAAGTTACCGACACAGATGAGCTTATCCGCATTGTCGACGAGGTTATCGCCTACATCGCCTCAACTGGACTGACCTATCAAGTCGGTGCTTTTGAAACAGCTATTGAGGGCGATTATGAAGAATTGATGTCAGTTGTCAAGCATTGCCAAGAAGTCGCAATTAAGGCGGGAGCACCATCAGTCTCTGCCTATGTCAAGATTATTTACACTCCTGAATCGGATGTTTTGACGATTGATCAAAAAACCAAGAAACATCAACAATAACCACAACATAAACTCGCCAGATTTATAAGTCTGGTGAGTTTTTCATGCAAAAAAACGAGAGCTATCTCCCGATGACTCTCGTTTCTTGATAAAAATATTTTGGAGGATATTACGCAAACAAATGTTTATTTCATTTCAAATATCATTTATTTTTCTTTTTTCTCACCATAAGTGACAATTTCACCAGCTGGTACATAGTTTACATCAATCGGAATAACAGAATCAAGTTTTTCGCCTTTAATCGCTTTATCAAGGTTTGTGATAACTTGAACACCGATATTATAAGCGTCTTGGTCAACAATACCATTGATACGACCTTCTTCAATACCTTTTTCCCATGTTGGTGTGTAGTCAAAACCATAGTGATAGATTTTACCAGCTTTCTTTTGTGACGCAAGAGCTTCCATAACACCTACGTCTGGTCCTTCAGAACCGAAAGTAAAGATAACTGCTAAGTCACTGTGCGCTGTAATCAAACCTTCAGTGATTGTTTTAGATGTTGCTGCTTGGTCATTGTCCATTTGTGGTTCTAACCATTCAAAGTTTTTATAGTCATCACCCATAGCTGATTTAAAACCAGCCTTAAGTCCTTTCAAACGGTCAATATTTGTTGTTTGTGACACATCGGTACACATTGTTTCGATTGAGCCTTTGGTAACACCAGCTGCTTTCATTTCTTTACCAGCTTCTTCACCAAGTTTAAAGCCAGCTTTTTCATTTACAGTTCCAACATAAGCAGTACGTTTTGATGGATCAGCAATTTCCGCATCAAAAGTGATAACTGGAATTTTAGCATTCATGGCATCTTCTACAACAGGTTGGAAGATATTAGGTTCCATTGGCGAAATCGCAATCCCAGCTGCTTTAGCAGAAATTGCCTCTTTCACAAAACCAATATGTTTATCATTTTTTCCTGCCTCTGTTGATGTTGCCGTCTTAACAACCAAGTTGTAGCCAAGTTTTTCAGCCGTTTCTTGTGCACCACGTTTCATCGGACTCCAATAAGCCCCCGTATCAACTGTTGGAATAAAGTAAATTGTTTTCTTGCCGTCAGATGAATCTTTCGATCCACTTTCGCTACAAGCAGTTGCAAATAACAAGGTTGCAGCTGCAGCTGCCAAACCAAGCAATACTTTAGATTTTTTCATGTGTCATCTCCTATTTTGTTTTATATGTTAAGGGAAAAGCCCCTAAATACCAAATTTGATTAAGCTTTTTCAGCTTTACGGCGAAGGTAATCAATGATGATTGCCAAGATAATAACGCCACCAGTAACAGCATTTTGCATGAAAGCATTAACGCCCATAATTGTCAAACCATTTGTAAAGACTTGAAGCGTAAGAATACCAACGATAGCGCCACCAATTGTACCAATACCACCTGAGAATGATGTACCACCCATGATAGCAGCTGCCATGGCAAGACCATCAAGACCTTGCCCTTCATTTGGTCCACCAACATTAAGATTTGACATCATCAAAACGCCTGCTACTGCTGCCAAAATCCCCTCAATAATGAATACTTTAACAACATGCCAGTCAGTGTTAATCCCTGAAAGACGTGCAGCTTCTTGGTTTGAACCAATGATATAACAATATTTCCCGAAACGCGTATTATTCATAATGAAAACAAAAGCAATAATCAAAAGAACGAAAATCAACGTATTCATGAAGAAAATATCACCAATAATGTGCGTTTGCGAAATTTTATGAAACCAATCTGGTGCACCAGTTACGTAAATACCATTCGTTATAAACATAATAATGCCACGGATAACATAGTTAGTACCCAAAGTCAAGATAAATGACGGCAAGTCCAATTTCTTGATAAGTAAGCCGTTGATAGCACCAAACGCGCCACCAATCGCCAAAGCAATCAGAATAACAAGAGGTGCTGGTACATTTTTAGTTGCCAGATAAACCGCCGCAGTACCTGAAAAAGCCGCAACAGATGCGATTGACAAGTCAACATAACCTGTAATCAAAATCATCGTATAAGCAATCGTCAAAATCCCAACCATTGGAATTGATCTAAAGAAGTTACCGATATTCCCAACCGACAAGAAAGCCTCCGTGCCAATTGAAAAGTAAGCGAGCAATACAATTAAAACGACGTACACTGAGTATTTCAGAAATAAGTCTTTCAAACTAAATTTTTTTGCTGTTTTATCCATTATTTTTCGTCCTCCATTGTTGCAAATGTCATAATACTTTCTTGTGTTGCCTCACTTGTTTTGACCTCACCTGTGATTTTACCTTCACGAACGACATAAATTCGGTCAGTTACCCCCAATAATTCAGGAATTTCAGACGATACGATAATAATCGTCTTGCCTTGTTTGGCTAAATCATTGATGATTTGATAAATTTCTGACTTCGCACCAACGTCAATCCCCTTAGTTGGTTCATCAAAAATATAAATATCGCTGTCTGAATTCAACCATTTACCGATAACGACTTTTTGTTGATTACCACCTGAAAGTGACGAGGCAGGCAAAAATTTATCCGCAACTTTAATTGTTACGTCTTTAATATATTTATCAGCAGTCTCAGCCATTGTCTTATGATTCAAAACAAAATTCGGTAAGTTAGTCACGTTAATATTGTCACAAATTGACAAACTAAGCGCCAAACCTTGATGTTTTCTGTCCTCAGTCAAGAGACAAATCTTATGCGCAACAGCATCAAGTGGTGATTTGATGTCAATCTTTTTACCGTCAATTAAAATCTCGCCACTGCCAATGCGGTCAGCACCAAAGAGCAAGCGCATAATTTCAGTTCGACCAGCACCAACCAAACCTGCAAAACCAACAACTTCACCTTTTCGAGCATTGAAAGAAACACCTTTTAAAACGCCTGCACGATCACGAAGGTCTTTAACTGCCAAATGCACATCGCCAATTTCAGTCGGATCTTTCGGATAAAGATTGTCCAATGAACGCCCTACCAACTTTTGAATGATTTCATCATTTGTCAAATCTTTAACATAATCAGTACTGATATAAGTCCCATCACGCATGATTGTAATGCGTTCGCAAAGCTCGAAAATCTCCGCCATACGGTGAGAGATATAAATACTTGAAATTCCTTTATCACGCAAAGCACGAATCACGATAAACAACACATCAACGTCAGCATTTGATAATGACGTTGTCGGTTCGTCAAAGATGATAACTTTGGCATTCAAACTCAGAGCCTTTGCAATTTCGACCAATTGTTTGTTGGCAGTTGACAAGCTCACAACTTTATCAGTTGGCTTGAAATGCGCCCCAACAATATTCAAGTATTTTTCAGTATCAGCGTTGAGCTTTTTCCAGTCAACAATACCAAGCGCTTTATTTTTATAAGGCAAACGAGCAATAAAGACATTTTCTGCAACCGTTACATCCTCAGCCAAATTCAACTCTTGATGGACAAAGCCGATACCTAGCTCTTCTGCAACATTAGGGGTAAGCGTTTCCATTTCTTTCCCCTCAAAGGTAATCGTCCCCGCATCTTTCGGGAACACACCACCTAGGATATTCATCAATGTTGATTTACCAGCACCATTCTCGCCCATGAGTGCGTGAATTTCGCCTTTTTTGACTTCAAGTTCGCAGCCATGCAAGACATCAACTTTACCAAAACTCTTTTCAATTCCTTTCATTGAAAACAAAGTTTCCATAAGAACCTCCTAACTTTCTTTTTATTTTCAAGCTATTTAAGTTCTTTAGTTATTAGCATAACTAAAGAGAGCTAGCTCTCAATTTTATTTCAAACCTGGTCCACTATGACCTTTTTCGTTTGTATCTGGTAATTCTTCATACTTGAAGTAATCAAAATCAGCAGGTTCACGATAACCGTCCATATCCACGGCAGCAAGTCCAACGAATCCACCTGTGAAGAAACCACCCATTGTCAGATTGACATAATCATCTGAAAGAATCGCCGCATCAAGTACAACTGGAATCTCAACAAAATTTTCGCCATCAAATGAATACTCATAAGTATACGTTTTCGTCCGAACTTTCGTGCGGAACCAAACATATTCAGTCCCCTCAGGAATCTTAATCGCATCATCTTTCAAATACGTTGTATAATTTGTTTGGTTGTGTTCAGCAACATCAATAACTGCACCATTTTTTTCATTCCAAGTCACATGTACCCAAGAATAATGATTGTTATTGTAATAATTCGTCAAACCAGCCATCGCACGATACGTTTTTGGCTCAAACTTCACTTTTGTTTCAGCATCAAAATTAAAGGCTTGCCAACGACGCGCAACTAACGATAATTCAAAGAAGTTTTCAAGCGAACCTTGACCATACAAACGCAAATGTCCTGGCACTTCATCATTGATATTCCCCATTTTTTCATCAAATGGCACACGTAAGGTATTGAAGTTAATATCAAGCTCATTTTCATCAAATTCGTTGAATTGGTTATGATTTTCAGGTGCTTCTGTCAAAATCGCATCTTTTGGTGCATCAACTTCTGTCGTACCACCGTGTCCACCAACGATATGCGGCCAACCAGCCTCATCCCATTCAACTTTTTGAATCGCCGTTTCGCGTCCCAAAGTACACCAACCACGCGGATCGTTGATAGCTTCCGTATCATGATGCCAAGGACGACCACACAACGACGCATAGTACCATTCGCCACTTGGTGTCTCCACCAAAGCACCATGACCTTGCTTTTGGATATAATTGTACGGTGTGTCAAAGTTTGTCAAGAACACTTCGCCAGGTTGCGTTTCAAATGAACCAACCTCAAGCGTTTTAGAACGTGCGACAACTTCCTCATGCGTGTAAACAGTCCCACCTTGCGCTGCAAAAATGTAATAATAACCATTGATTTTATAAAGGTGTGGACCTTCAGTTAAGCCAACTGCTGTACCACCATAAATCGGTTTTCTCGTTTCAGGCAACATTTTCTCAGCAATCGGATCATACTCTGTCAAGGTCAAAACATCAAATGGATGTTTATATTCACGATGATCCCAAGTTTGTTGAATCAGATATTTTTTACCGTCATCATCATGGAACAATGACGCATCAAAGCCAACACCATTTAAACGAATCGGATCTGACCATGGACCTGTAATCTCCTCAGCAGTCGTCAAATAATTGACAACGTCCTTAAATGGTCCATCACAAATTTTCGCATCTGTGTAAACAAGCCAAAATTTACCGTCAGCATAAGACAAATCAGGTGCCCAGATACCGCCAGAAGCAACATTACCACGCATATCAAGTAATTTTACAGTATTGAGCGGATGTGCGACTAAGTTCCAATGCACCATATCTTTTGAAGCATGAATCCGCACCCCTGGAAACCATTCAAAAGTTGACGTCGCGATATAATAAGTATCATTAACACGAATAATTGACGGGTCCGAATTAAAGCCCGGCAAAACCGGATTTTGAATCTTCATTTTTTCTCCTTATTTACTAGATTTTTCTAAACATAAGCGAGTAGTTGCGTTTAAGGAGAACCCAACTACTCAATATGTTTAGGAAAATCTAAAAACTATATCGTTATTTTAAACGAGGTAGTCGTTCAATTGAGATTTCACAAGCTCAATATGGCTAGACTCATTCTTGATATTAGCACCGTTTTTGAGTGAATATTCAGTCAAGCTCTCAAGGTCTTCATTGCCAGCAACGATGCTTGCGCCAATACCAGATTCAAAGCTAGCGTAACGTTTGGCTTTCAAATCAGACAAGAAGTTGTCCTTGCGAATCGCTGCCGCACCTTTAAGACCGCGGGCAAATGTATCCATACCAGCGATATGCGCCAAGAACAAATCTTCTTTGGCAAATGATGAACGGCGAACCTTAGAGTCAAAGTTGACCCCACCAGGTGCGATACCACCATTTTCAAGAATTTCAAGCATAACCAAAGTTGTGTCGAAAACGTTCGTTGGAAACTCATCTGTATCCCAACCCAATAAAACATCGCCTTGGTTGGCATCAATTGAGCCAAGCGCATCGTTGATACGCGCAACTGTCAACTCATGCTCAAATGTGTGACCTGCCAATGTCGCATGGTTGCCCTCAAGATTGAGTTTGAAATCGCCCTCTAAACCGTATTTCAAGATGAAAGCAAGCGTTGTTGCCGCATCGAAATCGTATTGATGTTTCGTTGGTTCTTTTGGCTTAGGCTCAATCAAAAATTGTGGTTTATGACCAATTTTTTCACCGTAAGCAATCGCCATTTTAAACAAACGCGCAATATTATCTTGCTCAAGTTTCATGTCAGTGTTAAGAAGTGACTCGTAACCCTCACGTCCGCCCCAGAAAACATAGTTTTCGCCACCAAGTTTTTTGGAAATATCAAGACCTTTTTTAACTTGTGCTGCTGCATAAGCAAAAACATCGGCGTTATTTGATGACCCAGCACCATTAACAAAACGTGGATTTGAGAACATGTTTGCCGTGTTCCAAAGCAATTTAATGCCAGTTTCGTCCATTTTTGCTTTAATCAAATCAGTGATAATATCAAGATTTTCATAAAATTCTTCGAGCGTGTCGCCCTCTGGTGCGATGTCAATATCGTGGAAACAGAAGTACGGTGCATCAAGTTTGACCAAGATTTCAAAGAAAGCCTCAACGCGATTTTTCGCTGTTTCAAGCGGTGTTGCCCCAAACCAAGGACGTTCGTTGGTTGGATTACCAAACGGATCTGAGCCATCTTGTGTCATTGTGTGCCAATAAGCAATCGCAAAACGAAGATGTTCTTTCATCGTTTTGCCCTCAACTACTTCTTCCGGGTTGTAATGACGAAAAGCGAACGGGTTTTTAGTTCCTTTTCCTTCATACTTGATTTTCTCAATCTCTGGGAAATATGCCATGTTTGTGAATCCTCCTACTCGTTTTAACGAGATAAAATTTGATTTTAGCAAGTTCGTTTGACGAACTAACTTACAACACTTATTGTAATCGTTTTCAGCTCATTTGTCAACAACTTTTTTTTAAATAATGTATTTATTTTTATGACAATACGAAAAACACCACTCATAGCAAGCTATCAGGGTGTTTTATAATTTATAGAATAACGTTAATTCAAATCAATTTCAACTTTGAAACTCTCAAGCGTTGGTTGTCCGAAATCAACAGATAAAATTGCTTTTGTCCCATCAACAAGCCATTCGCCGTCAGTATTAACAACTTTCAGATGATTAGCTCTGACTGACAAGTCAAACGTCATTTCTTGATTTTTTGGCAATGCCACACGCTTAAAGGCAACTAATTTGTGATTTTTTGGTGCAAATTCAGAATCAATTTTCGCATAAACTTGTACGACTTCTTCAATATCGTAAGCGCCTGTGTTTTCAGCGGTTATTGTCAATGTCAAGTCGTCCAGTTGAACAGATTTGATTGCCGCATTACCATAAGTCAAACCGTAACCGAAAGGATAAAGCACGTCGAGTTGCGTATTTTGATACGTCCGCTCACTCATATCATAGTCTGAAAAGTCTGGCAAGCCTTGCGTATTTTTATAAAATGTCAGCGGCAATTTACCACTTGGGCTGACCTTGCCAAATAGGAGATTCGCCAAAGCCGTACCGCCATGAGAACCCGGATACCAAGCATGGACAATCGCTTTGACACCTGCGTGTTCCTCTAAGCCGTCCAAACTCATGGCACTACCCGCTGCTACGACGATGATAACTGGTATACCAGTTGCCAAAACTTTTTCAATCAACCGTTTTTGTTGACCAGGCAAAGACAGATTAGGTTTGTCGCCAGAACCATAAACATTGCCAGAATCGCCTTGCTCGCCCTCGATTGTTGGGTCTAAACCGACACAAATAACTGCCAAATCAGCGTGTTCAGCGGCAATAATCGCCTCACTTTCACGTTCATTCGCACGAGATAAGGTACTTTCGGCATGATCATTATAAAGATGACAGCCCAAAGCATAGGTCACTTTGGCTTGATCGCGCAAGGCATGTTGGATACCCGATACAAAAGTCGCATAACGGTTAGCTGTCCCTGCATAATTGCCCTCTAAAGCCCCAATATTGCGCGCTGTTGGTCCGATAACGGCAACTGATTTGAGGTCTGACTTGCTTAATGGCAAAATACCATCATTTTTCAATAACACGATTGATTTTTCAGCTGCTTTGAGTGACAACGCCTCGTGTTCTGCTGAGGCATTGACCTCATAGGGAATTTGGTCGTACTCATTGTCATCGGCGAACATACCTAAACGTACTCGCGTTGTGTAGAGTTTGATAACCGATTCAGTAATTTCTGCCTCAGTCACTAAGCCCTTACCAACTGCCTCAAACAGCGCGTCTGAGATTTTTCCCGCACACAAGTTTGTACCGATTTTCATCGCAAGTGCCATTGTTTCCGCCGCCGTTTTCGTATAATGGTGGTTTTCATGCACATCCTCAAGCGCCATATAATCGCTGACAACATGCCCCTCAAAGCCCCATTTGCCAAGCAAAGTTTTGGCAATCAATTCCTCATTGACACAAGCTGGCTGACCATTGACCGCATTATAAGCACCCATGAAAGACTCAACATCCGCCTCTTTTATCGCCGCCTCAAACTGCGGCAAGTAGAACTCGTTCAAATCTTTGGGCGCAACCACCGCATCAAAGTAATGCCTATCCTCCTCAGGACCACTATGCACAGCGAAATGCTTGGCACAAGCAGCTAGACGCAAATATTTGCCGTCGCCTTGTAAGCCTTTGATGAAAGCAACACCGATTTGCGCTGTCAAAAACGGATCCTCACCATAAGTTTCTTGCCCTCGACCCCAACGTGGATCGCGGAAAAGATTGATATTCGGCGACCAAAACGTCAAGCCTTTGTAAATATCGCGATCGCCATGTTTCGCGTATTCATTATACTTGGCGCGCCCCTCGATTGAGATAACTTCTGCGACATCATGGACAAGTGTTTCGTCAAATGTTGCAGCAAGTCCGATTGCCTGTGGAAATACCGTTGCCACACCCGCACGCGCAATGCCGTGTAACGCCTCATTCCAATAATTATAATGCGGAATATCTAAGCGCTCAATTGCTGACGAATCAAAATCAATTTGGCTGATTTTCTCTGCCAATGTCATTTGTGCAACGATTTTGCTGGCTTGTTCTTTTGCTGTTTTGTGTGTGATTGTCATTTGTTTTTGCTCCTATTTTTTATAATGCTATCGTATTAAGTCCCGACTTAACTTCAATAGCAGTGCCGTTATTGATCTGCACCCAGACTGAAATCGCACTCGGGTTCAAAATGCTGCTACCATTGACCGAAAAAACAAGGCGTTTCGCAGCAGTCATATAGCGCTTGAAGTCGATGTTGGTCACGTACCAAATATCGTTTTTGTTGGCAATGAGTTCAGCGAACTTTTCAATGTGCGCCCAGTTATCATTGCGCTCGAACTCGTAACTATGCCCCCAAACGTACATCAGGCGCATATGGTGGTCATGCGGATTGTCAAAATCGAGAAATTTCTGCGCATTTTCAAGCAAAAGATGGTCGTGATGGCAAGTCGGCTGCCAGTCAAAATAATCTTCTGGCACCTCAAACTGATCCGTATCAGCAACTGGGCGCGCATACTCAAGCCCGACAAAAGGCAACAAAGCCTTGATTTCATCGCTATACGACCCATAAGGATAGGCAAAACCTTGAACAGGGTAGCCAACTGTCGCCTCAAGCGTGTCACGATTTTGCAAAATTTCGCTCGCCAACTTGTCAATCGGCGTTCTCGTCAGCCAAGGGTGCGTAACCGTATGACAAGCAACTTCGTGACCCTTGTAAAGCTCAGCGACCTCATTTTGACGGACAAACTCGGCTTGATTTTTCGCCGTTTCTTCAAAAGTGCCACTAATCAGATTGAAAGTCGCTTTCAGACCATAACGATTGAAAATGTCAACCAACTTCCTATCCGCAATATTACCGTCATCATAGCTCAAAGTCAGCGCCTTGATTTTGCCTTTTGGATAACACACGTAAAATTGATTCATTTGATTCACACTTTCTACCTTTTTAAATTCGTCAGTTAGTTCTGCAAACTTACTTACTAGATAATTCTATTGTAATCGTTTCCATTCTGTTTTGCAAGTTTTAGGGATATTATTTGTGACCGAATAAAAAAAACTCCTCCTGCAACAAGACAAGAGGAGATTCTTATAGTTATCTAAGCATAAATATGCCGACCTTTTTCATCAGCAATTCCTGATTTTCTTAGGAAATAAGTATTGACTTGATCGCGCCAATCCTTAGCGACACGGTGCTGTTCTTGCAGAAGTGTTTTGACATTTTCAAAGTCAGCAGCTGGCATTTCCTCAGATAAAACGTCCCAAGTTGCGATGTAGTTTTCAACACGTGCGACACCCTCAAAATGCGTGTCATAAATGTGCTGAATCAGCGTTTTACCACTATGAAGAACGTGCGTATAAGGCAAATGATGGAAGAATAAGACGAGATTATCTGGGCAAGTCGCAAGGTCGTTATATTCAGCCTCGCGCTGTTTCGCATATTGCCCCGCGTAACCTGTGCCGTCAATCGACGTGCGGTTGACACCTATCCCATTGCGATCTGCAAAATGGTAAGTCCCCCAACGGTCATACTCGTAACCATCAATATCTGGTCCATAATGCAAATGTGGCTTGACCATAAAGCCAATACCTAGTGGCGCTGTGTAAAATTCATAAGTTTCACGAGAAGTGAGCAGAATCGCCAAAACTTTTTCAGCTGCCTCTTGTGACAAGTCAAAGCTCAATGCTAACCATTCTTCAGCAATTTCTTTTGAAGTTAGTTGGTTAGACCAACATAGTCTACCATAGGCAAACAGATTGCTTTGCATGAGTTTATGATGTGTCCAGTTTTTGTCCATACCGACACTACCGACGGCTGCGATTCCCGAACGTTCGGAAATGACTGAATTTTCTTTGAGCAGATTTTTGACTAAGTTCTCTTTTTCATTGACTTTGGTATCGAAGTCCAAAGCCTCTTTCCAAACTGGCGCTAGATAATAGATATGTTTTTGATGCCCAGTGTATTCTTGCGTAATCTGAAACTCGATGATATGATTGGTTTTTTTCAAGCCACCAAACAACGGGGTTACAGGTTCTCTCGTTTGAAAATCAATCGGTCCGAGCTTGATTTGTAAGGTTACATTATCATCAAACTTACCGTCCAAACCGATAAAATGGTCGTAAGCTGCACGCGCACGATCAATCGAGCGATCGCGCCAATCTTGCGCACAATCGTAGACGAAACAACGCCAAATCACATGACCGCCGAAAGGAGCAAGCGCACGCGCGAACATGTTTGCGCCATCATCATGCCCACGACCGTAGGTAAATGGTCCAGGCTCACCCTCGGAGTCGGCCTTGACAACAAAACCGCCAAAATCAGGAATGGCGCGGTAGATATTTTTGGCAATAGCCGCCCAAAAATCGTTGACACCCTCGTCCAATGGATCAGAAGTTGTTAAGCCACCCACGATTTTAGGCGAGGCAAAATTGACAGACAAATACGTTTTGATGCCGTAGCTACTGAAAATATCAGCAATGTACTTGACTTCTGGCAAATTTTCTTCCAAAATCAAACGTGTTTCGTATTTGTGAACATTGACATTGTTGATTGAAATCGCATTAATCCCAACTGATGCCCAAAGACGGGCGTAGTCACGAATCGTCTCAAAATCACGGCGGAATTTATTGTCCTTGAAATAAATTGACTCCCCCGCATAACCACGCTCAATTGAGCCGTCCATGTTATCCCAATGATTAATCATGCGGATAGCTTGATCGGGTACGGATACAATTGTTTGAATTGCCTTATCTTGCGCTAATTGCGTGTAAAGGTGGTAAAAGCCGTAAAGCAAGCCCTTATCTGAGGTCGCTGAAAGTGTCACAACATTTTCAGAAACCGTCATTTCAAATCCCTCAACACCAAGTTTCGCATTGAGAACACGTTCGAAAACAATCGTTGCTTTATCTTTTTCGTCAACCTCGCTTGCATTTGCGAATAAAACTGCAAATTCTGCACGAATCGTTGTCGCTAAAGGCGATTTTTCTGCCAGATAATAGGTCTGATAATGTTTATTTGCAATTTTTTTGTTTAACCAACAGGTGTCTCTTGTAGACATTTTATTTCTTCTCCTAAAATTTTGGGGTATCTCTAAAAACTGCTTGACCAAATCTAGTAAAATTTGGGAAATCTGAGTTTTTAGAGATGCCCTTTATATATTTTCGCCATTAAACAAAGCTAACAAGTCAGCTTTTGGCAATGTTTGCGCTAACTCATGACCACCGGCCTTACTATAATGCAAGCCGTCGCCACGGTCTAGCGAGCTTTTTAAAATGTGCGGTGTTTGTGCAATATGCGCGATTTTATCCAAGTCTAGTACATGGTCATAAAGTGGCGATTCTCGAATCCATGTATTGACAGCTTGGCGTTTAAGCTCTGAACACTCGCTATAAAAATCAGAATGCCCAGCAGGTGTCAAAGTACAGCCCACAGCACGACTGCCATAACGTTTGATTGTGGCAAGATAAGTCGTCAAGCCAGCGATAATCTGGTCAGCAGTTTTGTCGCCAAACAAACAGTCATTTATCCCATGGAAAAGTAACACAGTATCAGGCACATTTAGACTGAAAACATCACGCTCAAATCGCACCAAACCCGCATAACCATGACGGAAATAAGGGTCTGATTGCGGTCTATCCGTCCCAGACAAAATCAGATTGCCACCAATACCAAGATTGACAATGCCAAATTCTGACAGTTTTTCATCACGCAAACGTTGTTTCAAACCATCCATAAGCCAGCCTTGCTGAGTCAATGAATCACCGAAGAAATGAACCGTTTTAGCAGTTGTCACAGCCGTCAAGTATTGAAAACCATAAACAAAATTTAGCATCGCATTTTCTTGTTTGGTACGAAACCGCTTTTCTTGTGGCTCAAAATTCCCTTGATAGACATTTTCAACCTGCATTTCTTGATTAGAATAAGTCACAATACCACTCGTTACAGTTGTCGGATGCGCCAATTGCGTGGTAATCACAAAAGTATCCCCCGCCTTAAAATCAAGCGCAATCGGATCCGTCCAAAGCCGCTCGCCAACTCGAACTGAAATAGCAGCCTGTCGCAAAACTTGCACAGAATAATCCTGTCCTTGATGCGTCAAAGTTACCGAACTAAAATCAAGCGACTCAATCCCATACTCATTTTCCAAAACAAGCCGAACCGTTGTGCCACTCGCATCAACCCTCAGCGTGATAACTTGCTTTTCAGCCTGTAAATCACTCGGCCAAGACCGATAATCCGAACTCAAATAACCAAATATCACTTGCCAATTTTTCATTAGTTTATCCCTCTCACAAGATGTTGAGGCTCAAAGAGCCAAAACTCAGTTCATCTCAAACCGCAACTCGCTAAATGTCGCAACCTTGCCATGACCAAGCGCATAAATGCCCAAAGTCGTCCCGACAAAACCGCCAGCCTGTCTCGTACTCAAAAATGTTGCCGAAACATCTGACAAAATCAGCTCATCTGCCACATAAAACGCCAATTTCTGACCACGACAAACAAGTTTCAGCAAGTCAGCACTTTTCGCAACTTGCACCAACACCGTATCCACGCCATTTTCACGCTGAACCACTTTTATCTTTTTGCCAATAATCGCTAAACGTATCAAAAAGTTGTCATTTTGGAAAACGACTAATCCCGCCTCGCTCTGACTTTGCACTCGGACAGACAAGTCATAATCAATCGTCCGTTGCCGAACAGCAAGAAAAGTCGGCGAAGTTGTCAAATCAGCAAAATCAGCACCACCACGCAAACGAACCACACCATTTTCAAAAGCATAATCAGCGTCAATCGGATTGCGCAAACGCAAAACCTCAAGATTAGCCAATGAAAAATCGGTCATCAGCGTGTTCACTTGTGGCACATTTGCAAAGTCAAGCTGCCCAAGCCCTTCATTGACAAAAGGCCAACCGTCATGCCAAGTCACTTTGGCGATAAAAGTTTCGCGCCCTAAATTGTCCGCACCGTCAAATAAACGACTCGCCAGACAAATCAGATACCAATTGCCCTGACCATCCTCAAACAAATCGCCGTGACCGACATTTACGACTGGGAAATTCGGACCAAGATGACGGTGGGTCAAGATTGGATTGTGCAGACAATTTTCATAAGGACCAAAAATCGACCGACTGCGCGCCGTCATAATGGCGTGGTTCAGACCCGTGCCACCCTCAGCATAAAAAATATAGTAATAATCGCCAACCTTATTGATGTGCGGACCTTCTGGCCAGACGGCATCACGCATGGCTGCCCACCAAATATCTTTTTTCTTACCTAATTGACCTGTTTTCAAATCAATTTCTGCCACGTAAATCGCATTATCGCCGTTCAACTCGCCACCGTCTCGACCATGCGTGCCGCAATAATAGGCACGACCATTTTCAAAATAAAGCGAGGGGTCAATACCGTCTGCATCTGGCAAATAGAGTGGTTCAGACCATTCAGCAGTCGGATCATCAGCGCTGATGATAAAATTACCTCCATGACTCACGTTAGTACAAATGATGTAAAATTTTCCGCCGTCATGACGAATTGTTGGGGCAAATTGACCACGTGATGTATGACCACCTGCATAATTTGCCTGTGAGGGACGTGTTATCGCATTGGCAATTAATGCCCAACTTTTCAAATCACGACTGTGATAAATCGGCAGACTCGGAAAATAAGAAAAGCTGGAATTGACCAAATAATAATCTTCGCCAACACGCACAATTGATGGATCTGGCGCAAAGCCTGAGATAATCGGGTTCTGTACACCCATCACGCTGCCTCCTTTTTGGCAATAAAGTTCGCATTGACCCAATCAAGCATGGGGAGCAACTCGTGTAATACCGCATAAATGTAAAATGTTGAGACGATAAACAGCCACATATTCCCCAGATAAAAGACGACTGCAATGAAAAGAACCGTGAAACTAATCACTTTGACCAAAGCAATGATGTTTAACAGCATATAAGATAGGCTCATGACCGCCATATCGCGGATTCTGAATTTGAATTTGACGTTGATTATCCCCATATAAATCGCAAAAATGAGTGCCAATGCGAGCAAAATGATGAAGAACCACGAAAGAAAGCCGTAAGTCTCAGATGTTTGAAACTTGGCAATGTCAACAATGACAATCGCAATAATGGTACAGAAAATCGCACCGAGTTTGATCGCATCAACAAAATTTTTCTTGTAACTCTGCCAAAATAGAACGACTTGTCCTTTAAATAAATCTTTGGGATTGTCATTTTTATAGAGCATACAGCTGATTTCGGCTGAAAATGCTGGCGCTAATAGGATACTAATCGGCGCCCAAATCAGAACATTACGCATCGAAAATTCTAAGAATAACAAGCATAAAAAGACGGGCGCAATCGCCAAGCAAAAGCAAATATGCCAGATGAACAGATCTGAGATATTTTTAGACAAGACGTAGAGCTTGCCTTCTGTAAATTGTTTATTTTCTACCATTTTAAAATTTCCTTATTGTTAGTGATGTGTCGTAAATTTAGACTTCGCATCATTTTTATCGACACGCTAACAACCTAATATATTAGTTCTTATTTCTATTATACCTTTTCTAGTGTAAAATTTCCTTTTTAAGCCTCAGACGTTTGCGCCTGCGTCACACTTTTTTAAGTATCACGCCTTTTCAAACAAAAGAAAAGATTAGTTTTTTACGCTAATCTCTCTTTATTTTTCAAGCAAACGTCGGCTTATTTACCATATTTTTCTTTATATTCTTTGTAAGCTGCGTTTGTTTTTTCTTCCCATTTCTTCATTTCTTTAGATTCGAGATCTTTGACATACTTGTCCCAGTCAGACAATGGACGTTGACCGAGGATGAATTTCAATGTTTCTTGGTCAACTGTATCTTTCAAGTTTGTTGAAATGATTGCCAATTCTTCAGCATCCAAATCATCAAGTGGTGCTGGTGGATTAACAGCTGCGTATTCAGAACCTGCAACCATCGCTTCGACCCAAGCTTTGTCAGTATCATTGTAGATAGAGTTTACCAACCAAGTTGCATTACCGTGAGCGAAAACACCATTACCGAAACCAAAGTCTTTTTGCAAATCTTTAGTACCCTCTGGGTTCAAACCACGTGTATTAACATCTTTGGCAAGGACAATTTTACCACCGTTTTTAGGATCGCCTTCAGTTGTATAAGTTGTCCCTTCTACACCCCAACGTGCAAAGAGTTGACCATTTTCAGAGAACCACAACCAGTCAATAAATTGAAGAATCGCTTTAAAGTTAGGATTTTCTTTGATTTTAGCTGAGATCATCATGCCGTTTTCATTGATACGTTTGGCATCAATCACACGACCCGCAGGACCTGCTGGAAGCATGATACGGACAACTTCATATTTCCCTTTGCCGATAGATTGATCCATTGTATCAGTCATACCGACCATTTCTTGGGCGTTGGTGCCAATCACAAATGATTTACCATTGACAAATTTTTCAACTGCTGTTGGATCATCTTGTGTGAAACTTTCTTTATCTATCAAGCCCTCAGAAACCATTCCTGCAAAGAAAGTCACGAGTTCTTTGTATTCATCAGTTGCCCCTTGGTAGACATATTTGTCAGCCTTTTCGTCAAATTTGTTACCATTGTAACCCCAACCAGCTGCTGTATCAAACTCAGTACCAGTCCAGTTCAATGTTGCATTCATGCTCCAACGATCTGAATAAAGCAAGTTATCAGGATATTTCGCTTTCAACGTTTTAAGCGCTGCTTTCAAGTCATCCCAAGTTTCAGGCACTTCGATACCTTCTTTATCGAAAATATCTTTACGAATGGCCAATGAATAATCTGGATTTGGTGTTTCAAACATCATTGGCAACATGTAGAATTTACCATCTTTTTGACGAATAGAGTCGATTGAATCAGCCAAGCCCCAGTCGTCCATATGTGCTGAGAAGTTCGGCATATATTCAAGATAATCAGAAACTGCCAAGATTTGACCAGATGCGACAAATTGTGCCTCTTGACCAGCATTTGTGTTAGTCATGATTGTTGGCGCATCACCAGAACTGATCATGAGCGACCGTTTTTGCTCCAAGTCAGACATTGGGGTAACGACTGGTTTGACAGAAACATTTGTCAATTTCTTCAACTCAGTATTGAACAACCAATCATCTTCCCAAGGATAGTTAGGATGATCACGATACAAGATGTCAACTGAAAATTCTTCAGTTGCTTTAAATTGATCACCAACTTCAAATGTGTCCATTGCAGCTTTTGAAAAATCAGCTGAAATTTTTGTCGAGCCATCTTCGGCACCATCAGCGCCTTTGTCTTTCTTGCTACCGCAAGCTGTCAAAGCTGTTACCGCTGTCAAAGCAACTGCGCCGACAAGCAAGCTTTTTTTCCAAGATTTCATACGTTTCTCCTTTTGGCTTTCGCCATTAATAAATATAATAGTGTTCTTTTAAATTTATTTCACTGACCCAAGCATAATACCTGTTACAAAATGTTTTTGTACAAATGGATAAACACAAAGGATTGGTAAAACAGTTAAGAACATTGTTACCGCTTTGATATTGGCAGAAATTGTTGGGGCATCGCTTGCAGCCCCTGCTGTTTGGTCAGCTTGACCTTTGATGATATTACGCAGATAAACTGTTACTGGGAACAATTCTTTCTTGTCAATATACAAGAAGGCATCAAACCAAGCATTCCAACCACTTACCGCATAGAATAAAAGCATTGTTGCGATGATTGGTTTAGATAATGGCAAGATAATTGACCAGAAGATTTTATAAGTATTAGCACCATCAATCGTTGCCGCTTCTTCCAATGCCTCAGGAATGCCTTCAAAGAAAGATTTCATGATAATCATGTTATAGATTGAAAGCGCAGACGGAATGATAATAGCCCAAATCGTATTCAACCAGCCCAATTGGCGAATCAAGAGATAGTTAGGAATCAAACCACCCGCAAAATACATCGTAAAGACTGCCAAACCAACAAAGATTTTAATTCCTGGCACATGCTTTTTAGACAAGGCGTAAGCCAAAGTTGTTGTCAAGAAAATCGACACCGCCGTACCGACAACTGTATAGATAAGCGTGTTTTTATAGTTTATCCAAAACATTTTATCGCTCATCAGATATTTGTAAGTATCCGTATTGAAACCTTTTGGCAAAATGCTGACTTGCCCTGCATCAATCGCTGCTTTACTTGAAAATGACTGCGCAATGACGTTCAAAAACGGAAAGACAGTCACAAAGACAATGAGTGCTAAAATAAGAAGATTGACATATTTAAACACTTTATAAGCTGTTGTTTCATGTTTCATAAGTGCTTCTCCTTTCTTACCACAAACTTGTATTTGTGATTTTCTTACTTAACCAGTTAGAGAACAAGACTAAGACAAGACCAATGACTGAGTTAAAAATACCAATTGCTGCGGCGTAACTAAAGCTACCACTCATAATCCCCAAACGATAGAGATAAGTTGAGATAACATCTGCTGTTGAATAGATTGACGGATTTTGCAAGAGCAAAACTTTTTCAAATCCGACAGCCATAAAGCTACCAATATTCAAAACAAGCAATGTGATAATTGTTGGCAAGATACCAGGAATCGTTACGTGAAGCGTTTGTTTCCAACGGTTAGCGCCATCAATAACGGCAGCCTCATACAAGGCAGGGTCAATATTTGTCAAAGCCGCCAAATAAAGAATCGCACCCCAACCTAAGCCTTGCCAAGCCTGAGAAATGATATAAATCGGATGGAACCATTTCGGATCTTGGAAGAAGATGATTTTATGACCACCCAACGCCTCAATAATGTTATTGAACGTGCCATTCGTACCAGTCAATTGCAAAATCATCCCTGAAATAATAACCATTGATAAGAAATGAGGTAGATAGCTTGCTGTTTGCACGAATTTCTTGAATTTTACACCTGTTACTTCATTAAGTAAAAGAGCAAAGATAATCGGAAGTGGGAATGTGAAAATCAATGTTTCAAATCCTAGGAAAACCGTATTTTTGAAGATTTTCCAAAATGTTGGATCTGACATGAAACGTTTGAAGTAATAGAACAAGTCGCCGTCGCCAAGTTCGCTCATCCATTTATCCCCGAACATTGAACCGCCTGGTGTGAAATGCCGCAAAGCGATAACATTTCCAAGCATTGGAATGTAGCGGAAGATAATCAGATAACCAACTGGCACAACAAGCAGTGAATACAACTGCCAGTTTTGCTTAAACGCTCTCACAAAGCGTGTCCCTAGCGGCTGTTTCGGCGCTAGCGTTAAAGTTGTGTTTTTTGCCATAGTTTAACCTACCTTTTTAAGTTTGTCGTTTTCTGTCAAATCATTAACTCGAATTTATTTGACAAGATAATTTAATTCTGATACTATCAGAAATTTAAACGAGGTAGTCGTTCAATTGAGATTTCACAAGCTCAATATGGCTAGACTCATTCTTGATATTAGCGCCGTTTTTGAGTGAATATTCAGTCAAGCTCTCAAGGTCTTCATTGCCAGCAACGATGCTTGCACCGATACCAGATTCAAAGCTAGCGTAACGTTTGGCTTTCAAATCAGACAAGAAGTTGTCCTTGCGAATCGCTGCCGCGCCTTTAAGACCGCGGGCAAATGTATCCATACCAGCGATATGCGCCAAGAACAAATCTTCTTTGGCAAATGATGAACGGCGAACCTTAGAGTCAAAGTTGACCCCACCAGGTGCGATACCACCATTTTCAAGAATTTCAAGCATAACCAAAGTTGTGTCGAAAACGTTCGTTGGAAACTCATCTGTATCCCAACCCAATAAAACATCGCCTTGGTTGGCATCAATTGAGCCAAGCGCATCGTTGATACGCGCAACTGTCAACTCATGCTCAAATGTGTGACCTGCCAATGTCGCATGGTTGCCCTCAAGATTGAGTTTGAAATCGCCCTCTAAACCGTATTTCAAGATGAAAGCAAGCGTTGTCGCCGCATCAAAATCGTATTGATGTTTCGTTGGTTCTTTTGGCTTAGGCTCAATCAAAAATTGTGGTTTATGACCAATCTTTTCACCATAAGCAATCGCCATTTTGAACAAACGTGCAATATTATCTTGCTCAAGTTTCATGTCAGTGTTAAGAAGTGACTCGTAACCCTCACGTCCGCCCCAGAAAACATAGTTTTCGCCACCAAGTTTTTTGGAAATATCAAGACCTTTTTTAACTTGTGCTGCTGCATAAGCAAAAACATCAGCGTTATTTGATGACCCAGCACCATTAACAAAACGTGGATTTGAGAACATATTTGCCGTGTTCCAAAGCAATTTAATGCCAGTTTCGTCCATTTTTGCTTTAATCAAATCAGTGATAATATCAAGATTTTCATAAAATTCTTCGAGCGTATCGCCCTCTGGTGCGATGTCAATATCGTGGAAACAGAAGTACGGTGCATCAAGTTTGACCAAGATTTCAAAGAAAGCCTCAACGCGATTTTTCGCTGTTTCAAGCGGTGTTGCCCCAAACCAAGGACGTTCGTTGGTTGGATTACCAAACGGATCTGAGCCATCTTGTGTCATTGTGTGCCAATAAGCAATCGCAAAACGAAGATGTTCTTTCATCGTTTTGCCCTCAACTACTTCTTCCGGGTTGTAATGACGAAAAGCGAACGGGTTTTTAGTTCCCACACCCTCATACTGAATTTTTTCTACTTCTGGAAAGTATACCATTTTCTTTCTTCCTCCCTCTCGTTAGTCACGAGATATTAAATTTTGAGTTAGGTTGTTTCCTAAACTAACTTATCAAACTTTTAATGTCAAGAATCTTTAATCGACTGACTTATCAAAAGTTATCTGAGTTAGATTGTTCAGCGAACTAACTTATATATCTTATTGTAATCGCTTTCAGTCATTTTGTCAATAGTTTTTCGATAAATTTTTAAGTTTATTTTCAGCTTTAAGGTCTAAAGCCTTTTAAATATTGCTTTTTTAGGCATACAAAAATATTTAAATTTTTCAAAAAATGCCAAAAAAGCAACTTCAGCTAAACTGAAATTGCTTTTTTAATATTAAGACTGACAAGCACTTATTGGCTAGTTGCCGTCAATTTGTTATGCGCCCTCGGAAATGAGGCGTTCACTAGTTGAGTTGATTGAACAGACTAAAGCGAAAATTTCAATTCATAGCCTTTTAAGCCCAAGACAACTCTTGAAATCAACGCAACACCGCCAAGCATTGATGAATCATGGACAGATGAATTGGAAACAATCAGTTTTGGCTTGTGTACGCTGTCTAATCTTTCAACCTTATCCAATGTTTCAGCTGCGATTTCTGGGAAATTATCAAAGATTCTTGATGAGATAAAAATCGCTTCTGGCGCATAAATTTGGTTAATATTGTAAATAAAAGCTGCAATTGCCATCTGCCACTCGGCTAAAAGTGGTAATATAGCCGTATCTTTAGCCTTGATTAAATCTAAAAATTCTTTTCTGGAAATGTGCGCAACGTTTTTGAGTTTTGCTGCCCGATCAATAATCGCATTTTCCGAATAAAGATCTTCAAGTCTCGGCGTTTCGCCGCATTTTAGGATGTTAGTTCCTTCGCCAAACATAATTGTCCGACCGACCTCGCCTGCCAAACCATCAACACCACGGAAAATATGGTTTTCACAAACAATGCCGACCCCAATACCATTGTGAATATTGAGCGCAAGAAAATCTTTGTAAGATTCCTCTTGTTCATAAACATGATAATCACGATAGAAAGTTGCCGCCAAATTGGCTTCATTTTCAATCACAACAGGCACGTTTGCCACTTTTTCAAGTTCGCTGACTAAGTCAAAATTAGCAAACTCGAAAAATGGGCTATAAACAATTTTATTTTCAAAAACTGGCGCATGAACAGCGACCGCAATACCGACTAAGCCGTTAATTGTATCAGAAATTTCAATCTCATTGATAATTTTTATCATCTCGTCAAAAACGATCGAAACATTTTTCGACTTAATACCAACAGCACCATCACTGATAATTTCACCACTCAAACGATTAACCGTGTAACGCAAGTGCCTAACACCCATATCAAATGCCAAAACGTAGCCATAATTCCGATTAAAACGAATCACATTTGGTTTACGACCGCCGAGATTTGACGACTCACCGATACCCAATTCTTGCACAAAACCTTCTTCTTCCAAATCAACAAAAATGGATGAAACGGTTGAGCGCTGCAGTCCGACTTCTTTAGAAATCAAACTTCTTGCTGTCTGTTCAGCATTAAAAAGTGTCTGTAAAACTAATTTTCTATTATTTTCCCGAACCAATTCGAGATTTGCTTTCGTAGCCATTCAATTACCTTCTCTCACTTTTAATTATAACAATAAGAGTTAGTTTGGTCAATGAACTTTCACAAAAAAATTTAATTTATTTCAAAAACATTGATCACTTTATAAGTAGTCAATGTTTTAAAACAACCATATTACAAATAAACCTTCCATTTACAAGTAGACTGATGTACGAGTGACCAAGCAATCACTTTTTTGAAAATGGCTAAATTTACCTCATCAAGCATTTGCTCAGCATTGTGCGCTGGTACATAACCTGTTACCTTACCAATGCCGTAAAAATGCCGCCACCCTGCGACTGATTCGCCATAATCAGAGAAACTGCGCATGAAAATGTGCGTATTTTCATCAACCATACCAACTTGATAATGTTCATCAAGAATTGTAAACTCACTTGAGTCATCGCCCAAGTCAAGTTTATAAGTTACTGCCAACTGTTCAGGATGGCTGATAAAATAACCTTTGAGCATTTGAACATAATCTGAATCGGTCGGATAATTTGACATCCCTGAATGCAGGGCAATCCAACTGCCACCACGGTTGTGAACATAATCAACAATCAGTTGTTCAAGCTCTGGTGTCAACCATTCAGAAAGATTAGCCTCTGTCGGTGTTTGCTGATTTTCCGTTGAAAAGATGACCAAATCAGGATTTTTAGCCAATTCAGCTGGCAAATTTTCTAAGGAAACCGTTTGATACATCACTTCTTCGTCTAATTGTTCAAGCGTTTTCTTGATATACTGCTCGGTAGCTGAACCTTGATGATAGTAATCTCCAACAACACCGATAACTTTCTTATTTTTAGACATTTACTTCACTCCAAACTTATAGTTAATTTTTTTCGAGACTGGCACATTCGGTAAAAGCGCAACACTCCCCCACTCAGGATGATTGGGCGTATCGGGAATTTCTTGGAACTCAATCGCCAAACCTAGCTCTTTTACCATTGGCTTGTTATTGACCTGCGTATCGCGATTCCAACCACTCGCACTGTAAATGATGACTGACCTTGCAGCACTCGTTACTTCCAAAGTTCGACCACTCATCTCATCAAATAGACTGACCGTATTTTCAGCAGCATTTTCAGCAAAAACAAAAGCTGTATCTAAACCATTTGGCAATTCTGACAGACAAGTTTCTAGCTTTTTAGCGCTTGTAAAATCGTAAGCAGTTCCCGCAACAGCAAGCAATTCGCCAGTCGGAATCAATTCGACATCTGTCGCCAAAATATGTTCGGCTGTGATTTGCAATTCTTGCTGACGAATATTAGCTTTCAACTCGCCACTCAAGTTGAAATAACCATGATTTGTTGGATTGAAGTAACTAGCAACTGGCGATTCGCCAACAAATTCAATAGACAAATTAGCACCGCTCAAACGATAAATAACTTTGGCATCAATTGGACCTGGGAAACCGGATTTTTCATCCGTGTAAGTAAAAGTCACGGTTATAGCCTCAGCAGTTTCTTGCGTCTCAATCGCCCATTCTTGGAACGACCACCCTTGCGATCCGCTATGCAAAGAATTAGCATTTTCATTGGCCTCAAGTTTCAAGTCGCCAATTTGGGCATTTTTAATTCGCCCTGCGACTGGCCCAACCGTGACCCCAAAATATTGTAAATCAGTCGCCAAATCTGAAATCGGTGTCACATTTAAGACAACATTTTCAAGCAAACCATTTTTATCTTTTGCAAGCACACGATAAAGATGTGCGCCAAAAGACACAAGTTCAACTGTCAACTGCTCATTTTGTAAGCTGATAAGCTGCGTTGTTTTGTTACCACCAAGACTTACGTTTTCAATTTTTATGCTCATTATTTTAGCTCCTTACCCTATAAATTATATAATAAAATATGTACAAAAGTACATATCTTATATCATATTTTAAAGATAATTTTTAATTTAGACAATTCTAAACGCAACATTGCGAATTAAATTATCAAAATCTCATCTATTTCTTAGCTCCATTTCCAGTTTTCAACTTCTGGAATATCTTCGCCATTGGCACGGATATAATCGTGGTGTTTAGCGATAATGGCATCCATTTCAGCAGAAAAGTCTGCTGCTGCATTGCCATAAACAGCATTTGCTGCATCTTGCGCCAAATGGAAACGATCCATTTCGCTAAAGACACGCATGTCAAATGGCGTTGTGATGTCACCATTTTCACGATAACCGTGGATAAAGACGTTGTGGTTGTGGCGATCAAAGAAGATGTCACGAATCAAGCCCTCATAACCATGGAAAGCAAAGACAACAGGTTTGTCTGTCGTGAAGTAAGCGTCAAATTGTTCGTCAGTCAAGCCACGTGGATCAACATCTGGATGACGGAGTTTGAGCAAGTCAACAACGTTTATGAAACGGATTTTAAGCTCAGGTTTTGCAGCTTTGAGGATTGTCACAGCAGCCAAGGCCTCCAAGTTAGGCTCAGTACCCGCTGCAGCGATAACCAAATCTGGTTCTTCATCAGCCCCAACAGTTGACGCCCAGTCAATGATTTTCAGACCTTCTTTGACCAAAATTTCAGCCTCTTTGGCAGAATAGAATTGCGGACGTGGTTGCTTAGAGCAGACAATCAAGTTAATCAATTCTTCTGATGCCAATGTTTCAGCCATAACAGCAAGCATTGTATTGGTATCAGCTGGCAAATATTCGCGGATAAACTCAGGTTTTTTCTCAGATAAATGTGTCAACAAACCTGGATCTTGGTGCGTGTAACCATTGTGGTCTTGTTGGAAAACAGTTGATGTCGCAAGCAAGTTGAGTGACGGATAATGTTTGCGCCAAGATTGTTCTTTGGCTTTACGCAACCACTTGAAATGTTGTGTAATCATAGAATCAACCACACGGAAGAAAGCCTCATAGCTTGCAAAGAAACCGTGACGACCTGTCAAAACGTAACCTTCAAGGAAACCTTCACATTGGTGTTCAGACAATTGACCGTCAATCACGCGACCAACTGGCGAAATCCATTCATCGTAATCTTCTTTTTTCGCCCCCAACCATTGACGGTTAGTGACGTCAAAGATTGCATTAAGACGATTTGATTTTGTTTCATCTGGTCCAAAAATACGGAAGTTGTCGGGGTTTGCGACAATCAAATCTTTGGCAAATTTACCAAATTCGACCATATCTTGCGCAAGAACTGCACCTGGTGCGAAGTCAAGGGCATGTTGTTTCCAATCTGTGATGACCATTGGTTTTGGATCAATGCCACCATTTGTAATTGGGTTGGTTGACATCCGACGATCGCCTTTTGGAGAAATTTCGCGAACTTCATCACGAATTGTGCCATTTTCATCGAATAATTCTTCTGGTCGATAAGATTTCAACCAGTCAACAAGTGCATCAATTTCTGCCATGTGATGGGCATCTACCGGAATTGGCACTTGGTGCGCACGGAATCCGCCCTCGATTGGTTCATTGTCCCATGATTTTGGACCAGTCCAACCTTTTGGTGTCCGAACAATCAAGACAGGCCATGCTGGCATTGTCGCATCTTCGGCTTTACCTTTGCGTGCCTCAGCTTGAATGGCTTTGATTTTTTCAATCGCTTGGTCAAGTTTTTCAGCCATAACTGGATGTAAGGCTTCAGCATCTGTTCCCGCAACAAAGATTGGCTCCCAACCTAGTCCCTCATAATATTTTTTCAAATCTTCATCTGATTTACGTTCCATGATTGTTGGGTTTGAGATTTTACCACCATTGAGGTAAAGAATTGGCAAAACAGCACCATCATTGACAGGATTGATAAATGTATTTGAGAACCAACCTGCTGCAAGCGGACCTGTTTCAGCCTCGCCGTCACCGATAACTGTGGCTGCAATCACGTCAGGATTGTCCAAAATCGCACCTGTTGCATGAGAAAGCGCATAACCAAGCTCGCCACCTTCGTGGATAGACCCCGGTGTTTCGGGCGCAGCATGCGAGGCAATACCACCTGGGAATGAGAAGATTTTACAAAGTTGTTTGAAACCAGCCTCATCTTGCGTGATTTCTGGGTAAATTTCAGTGTAAGAACCATCAATATAAGAGTTCGCAACCATGACTTGCCCGCCATGACCAGGACCCTCAATATAAAACATGTTGAGGTCGTATTTGTTAATCACACGATTCAAATGCGCGTAAATAAAGTTTTGACCCGAAATAGTCCCCCAGTGACCAATTGGATGATTTTTAACATCTTCTTTTTGAATTTCTTGTTTCAACAAGGGGTTATTTTTGAGGTACATTTGCGCAACTGCGATGTAGTTGGCTGTACGCCACCAAGCGTCAACTTTGCCGAGATAGGCTTTTGAGTTAAAATCTGTCATTTTTTCTACCTTTTCTTTTTATAATATATTTTTTAGTTTAATGCCAATAAATCGTGGCTGAGTTCTTTTGTTGCACCATAAACTTTTGTATAGAGTTTATAAAGTTTTGCATAGGTCGCAACATTTTCAGCGTTTGGCGTAAATTCGTCTTTGTAATGAACAAAGACTTCTGCAGCTGCTGCCGCATTTTCAAACCAACCAGCACCAATCGCCGCTAACATGGCTGCACCTAGCCCTGGCCCTTGCTCAACCGTCAAGTTGACGATTGTGGCATTGAAAATATCAGCCTGCATTTGGAGCCAGTCTGGATTTTTCGCACCGCCACCGACAGAAACGATACGGTCGAACTTGCGGCCAGCAACTGTCTCCATCATGACTTGCGAATCTTTGAGTGAAAATGTAATGCCCTCAAGCACGGCTTTGGCGAAATGTGTCAGCGTGTGGTGCGTGTCAATGCCAATGAATGACCCACGAATCTTGCTGTCAACGTGCGGTGTGCGCTCGCCAACGATATAAGGTGTAAACAAAAGACCGTCAGCGCCAGGCGCAAGTTCAGAAATGCCGCCGAGTAATTCTGCAAAACTCTTGCCCTCAGCAAATGTATTTTTGAACCAATCCAAGCTGTTACCCGCTGCAAGCGTCACACCCATTGAGTAGTAATCGCCTTTTGCCGCATGGTTGAAGAGATGAAGTTTGCCCTCGTAATCAGCAGACGCATCATTTTCAAATGACAAGAAAACACCACTTGTTCCGATAGAACACATGCCCGCACCGTCTTTGATAATGCCCGAACCAACAGCGGCACAAGCATTGTCAGCGCCACCTGCAAAGACTGGAACATTGACCTCAAATCCGAGCAAATCTCTAATCTCATCTGTCAAAATGCCGATCTGTTCTTGCGACTCAAAGAGTTTTGGCAGACGTTCTGCTGGAATATCAAAGGTAGCCAAGATTGGTTTGGCCCATTCTTTTTTGGTAATATCAAGGAGTAATGTTCCCGCAGCATCTGAAAAATCAGTCGCAAACGTATCTGTCAACCAGAGACCAAGATAGTCTTTGGGCAACATCATATAACGCACTTTTGCCCAATTTTCTGGCTCGTTTTCTTGTAGCCAAAGAATTTTCGGCAAAGTAAACCCTTCAAGCGCGATATTTTTCGTCAAGCTTAGGACTAAATCTCCAGCTTTTTCCGTGATTTCTTGACACTGTTTGGTTGTTCTCACGTCATTCCAAAGAATCGCTGGACGAATTGATTTTTTATTGTCATCCAGAACAACTAAACTGTGCATTTGACCCGAAAAACTAATGCCTTTGAGTCCCGTTTTGATTTGCGGATAAGTACGCACGAGAAGTGTAATCACTTTCTTTGCTGCCTCAATCCAAAGGTCTGGATCTTGCTCGCTGTACCCCGTTTGTGGTGTTGAAATCGGGTAGCTAGAGCTTTCTTCGCCAATTACCTCGCCTTTTTCATTCATCAACAAACCTTTTAGAGAGCTTGTACCTAAGTCAATCCCTAATACGTATGCCATTTATTTTTCCTTTCATGATGCCTTTTTATATAGTTCGTTTATCAAACTAACTTACATAGTAATTGTACCCCGAGCTTGTGATTTTGTCAAGGGTTTCAGCGCATTTTTTTATGATTTTTTTCGCAAAATCTGTCATTTACGCCATAAATTAAAAAAATTTCAAGGACTTGACTTAAAATCTTTGAAATTCTTATTTTTTCAGACGAATTTATTTTTCAACTTTCGCTGATTTAATAAAAGATACCCCATTTTTTGAAATCCTTTACGCATCTTGATAAAATACCAAAGTGCCACTGACTTTTCTTGCCATAATTGCCCATAAAATTCAAATTTTGACCATTCTGACGGGATATAATTGGGAAATTTGTCTCAGATAAAATAACCAGATTAACAAAATAATAACTCAGAAAACGCAATGGCACTAACATCAATAAGGTCACAAGTCCCGTCATCAGTGGAAAATCAACGATTTCACCTGTCAGCTGTAATTGACTGCTCACTTTACTTTTTAGCGTATTATCTGAAATGAGTTGATTGGGTTTTCTAATCAAACTATTATCAAATAAAGTATGACTCGCTACTTTTGGGCGCATAATAAGACGTTTGTCGGTCACATTTGTCAAAATTGCACGCACTGTTAGCACATTTCCATCTAACAGACAAGGTTTTGCCGACAATTTTTTTATCTCGAAAAATTTCTTCTGCTAAGCTAACTGAAATAAGACAGCCGTCCAAATCAGCCGGCGCTAAATAGGTTTGTGTAGCTGAAAATAATAGACTTGTTCCCAAACCGTACAAAAAATGTGAAACTGATGTTATGGAAGATATTTACTCATATTGCTTGAAATTTTGAACAAAGCTTATCAAGCAGAACATCTGACTGGTGGGCGCCCACGTTGCCTAAGTTTAGAAAATCAGCTTTTGCTCACTCGCTGAAGGGCATTGTCATGATTTTAAGCTTTTCAAGAAAAGCATAGGTGGCACTCTGCCAGAAGACCTTCTTATTTGTTGTAGATTTAGGTTATCTAGGCATTCTTAATTTTCATGAAAATACTTTTATTCCTGCAAAAAGCGTTCTAAAAATCATGAGTTGAATGAAGAGGAGAAGGCGCTTTGATTATCGAGCTGAATTAATTTGTGGCATTATCAATTTTGAAAGAGAACGGGTTTAGGAACAAGTCTATTTACTAAATGTCTCATCAATGATTTTATCATCACGATAGTAAATCACAATATGATCTGTCATTTTTTTAGCTTCATTACTATCGTAAGTTGTTTTCAACCACTCTTCAATTCCAGAATCTAGCTTATCTCTATCAATAACTTGCGTTGCTAATTTTGTATTTTTTCCTGTATCATCATTAACTGAGGCAAAACTAGGAATAGTTATCTCCAACTTTTTATAAGTTTTTTCCGAAAAATAATTATCTTGTAATTCACTTTTGATTACTACACCCTTAACATTTGGAAAAAGTTGTAATTTAAGTGTTTTATCTTCAACGTAGCGATTAATAACATTGTTACGTCCTTTGGTGTAATAAACAGTTATTCCAATAAGCAAGACAACAACTAATAACAGTTTACTTTTTTTCCATTTAATTTCAACGTATTCACTATTCATTTTATTTTTTACTCACTTTCAAACTTCCGGATATAAATTCAAGTTTATTGTCTGTATGCTTAAATTCTGCTCTAACATGATAAATTGGCTTACCAAATTTAGGCACCCAATTTGGTGTGATATTTTTATCAATAAAATAGCCGTCTACAGTGACTATATTCTTGTTTTTTTCAAACTTAACATCTTCTCTTTTACCAACCACGTCCCATTTTTGAAATTCATATTTTGTTTGATGTTTGATTTCCGATTTCAATTGCTGAGTAATTTCTTTTTTATCAATAGCATTTAAATCACCATTCTTAGTTTCATTTCCTTTGTTATCACCAGTTATAATTACCGAGCCATTATACATAATTTCATAATATTTCGCTTCTTTAGTTAGCTTATCAGAATTAACAGATTCAATCCAAGCATTCCTCAATAAATCCTGTGACTTTTCAGTGTCATCATTGAATATTGGACTTATATTCAATACTTTTGGAATAGAAATAATTATCGTATCACTTGAAGTCGGACTTTGCGAAAATAATTTTTCAATACCATTAAGCGGAACTTTGGCAACTTTTGTTCCCTCAATTGTTGAATAAGCATCTTTTGAATTGTTAAAATCTGCTATAACTTGTTTTTGTAGATATGCTGGATTCAAAGTTTGTAAACTCCAACCCATAATTTTTATTGCAAAAGGTCCGGCAACTACCAAGATGATTATCGCAATGATCACAACTACATATCGACCAAAAAATTGTCCAATAACCTTAGCTGGTGTCGCACCTACAGTTTTAATTACTTTTACAGAATCTAACGATTCCTTATGTGTTCGTTGATTTTTTTCTGTCATATTCTACTCCGTCTAATCTATTATCAAAATACACTTTATATTTAATATATAACAATCTATTTTTCCATACAAACCTATTATAATATATATATATATATATATATATATATATATATTGTCAAGCCCTTTTTAAATAACGTTTTCAAAAAATATCATTCGAAAGTGATAATGTCCTAAGTAGGTCGAAACATAAAATGTCCCAAATGTTAAACTAATACTTATGAAAAGGATATTACTCACTGTGAATGAATTGAAAAAGTATCGTGTTATCAAGTTA
>NZ_BLLI01000012.1 GCF_011170085.1 Pseudolactococcus hodotermopsidis
GCCCAGTCTGTCCAGTCATAATCTTCCCACCGAGGATTTTCGATGATTTCTTCTTCAACTTTTTTGGTATCATCTACTAAATCACGCTCGGGGGAAATTGTCCAAAAATCATCAAAAAGCCCTTTTTATAGGCATTCTTAATTTTCATGAAAATACTTTTATTCCTGCAAAGTGTTCTAAAAATAATGAGTTGAAGATTAGCTTCTAAGGCTGTTATCAGATTGCTTTGAAAATTATCCAAAAAAGACAAGACATAATTACTCGTTACACTTTGTCAATATTTCAAAAAAACTTTTATACTTATCTGACTTTATTTTACAAACCTAAAACTGTTTTCACTTCTGATAAAAGGTGTTCATATTCAGCTTTATCGCTAGGTGTTTCGGCAATTCTTTCATCAACAACTTCAACCAAGTAATCATAAAATTCATCAAAATCGATATAGACGACTTCCTCTGCATCTTTATCATCACTAATTGTTGCAGGATAAGAGACATTAAGAATGACTTGATTATCCTTAATTTCGGATAATTCCTGTTGAAATTCATACGGGTCTTCTTCCAAATCTGCTTTGAAAAAAATTCCCATATAACCACCTCCATCATCACCATAACCAGATTTTTTAGTAAATGCTTTTAAACTACGTTTATGAATAAATGTTTTATAACCTATTAACAAAGATTTTTTTTCTATTTCATCTGTAACTGTAATTATCATATTATTTCTCCTACTATTAAAATATTGGATAGAAATTAGTTATTTTTCCATCTCTAATATATCCTCTAAATTTCAAACCATTACTGGCTACCCCATCTATATACTCCCCATTAGCTCCACTTATTTTTCCGTTTTTCATGGCCTCTTGTCCCCATTGGTACATCTGCTCATCACTAATAATATTGGTATCGTATATTGTTTTAGGTTCTTTAATAGTTTTATATTCAGGTGGAACTAACGATTTTCCATCAATTCCTTTTTTAGGGACTTCATACTTAACTTCTTTTATTCCTTGATATATTGGATTCGTTTTTTCTGAAACAACTTGCCCACCAATTTCATCTAAACTCTCAAAAAAAGCATCTGAATTGTGACCACCACTAATACCTTTTTTTCCAACTCCCTCCACATTCTTCAAATGATTTACAGCATTTTCTCCTATCGGAATACCATTCACATCATCCATAACATTCGCAACATTAACACCAGTACCAGCCTTAGTCTGCGACTTACTAGCCGCATAAGAAAGTCCAGCAATCAGCGCCAAATCAAGCAAACCACTCTTTGAACTATACCAATAAATAGAATCCGCAAAGCCTCCAGCTTGACCCCACTTCTCCCAGCCACTAGGAAGCTGACCGTCCGTGAGATAATTCTTGCCGTCCCCTTTTCGCCTTGCCGCAAGGTCTAGCTCATAAATCTTCTCCCAACCAACAATTTCATACATACCAACAAAGTTTTTGCCATATTTCTCGACATAATCTTGTAGTTCCTCGTCAAAAATACGCACACCGTCCTTGTCAATAAACCACATGATTTTAACTTCTTTGGTTTTCGGGTCTTCATAAGGCATGGCATAAATGTTATATTTCTCTAACTCTTTTATTTTCGATTTGTGATAGGCTTCTTCTTTTTCTTTAATTTTATTAGTTACGACAGTTCGCCAAGACAAGTCTTTCGGCATAATAAAAGTGCCACTAGACCGATTCCAAGACTCTTTAACTTGTGAAAGCCCTTGACTTATTGACGATTCCAAAATCTCAATTTCTGAGAAAATACTTGGAGAAAAAGCATTAAATTCTCGTAAACTGTCTAATTTTTCTAAAAAAGCGCTTTTCATTTCCTCATATAATTCAATTTGTTCCTCATTAATTGAGAGGAGGGAATATCTAGCAAACTCAGGCATTAAATAAAAGTCTATATTATCGCGAATGTCATATAACATTCGAATTTGATTATCCAAGCGATCAATCGTTTCCACAAGTTCCGATTCTTTCCAATCACAGGTATCAACTCTAGCTTTATATTCTTCGGGAAATTTATTGACCGCCTCTTTAACAGCCTCGGCAAGCAAAATACCGCACTCTGACAAAGGATATAAAACGGTCATAAAATATTCTTTAGCAGAATCATAAGTTTTACCGCTCAAATCCGCACTGTTAAAGTAAAAATCGCTGATTGCTCTTTGTAATGAATGATAGCCGTCAATTCGACTATCACAACGTCTAGCAACACTTTCGGCTTGCATTTCGGAATCTGATAAATACATATCAATACTCATGCTTTTTTCCTCGCTTTATTGAATTTTATATCGGTCTCTCGTCCTGTTGAAACTATATGACGATATAACTCTTTAAGTATTTTATTAACATTTTCTAATTTGCGATTCACATTATCTATACGATTTTTACATTCCCACAAACTATTAATAGCTACTTTTATTTTCTCTATTTTCAGCTCCTCCTTCTTAAATAGAGAAAATTAATTGTTATTTTAAAATTTTCATCCTGTACTTCCATTATAAGTATACCACACAAATTAGCCAAAAACAACAATCGTTAGATAACTAAGAAAAATATTCACGAAAATCACGTTATTTAAAAAAGGCATCAAGCCACTGACACCATTTTAATTATTTAAATCGTTATTGATTATTGTGCCACCATAACCCGCAAAGTTTCATCAATCTTCTCAGCCGTCAAGCGTCCCTCACGAATGCCCCAGATAACAAGAGACGGACCACGTTTGGCATCGCCAGCAACGTAAACTTTTTCATTATCCGTTGTATTGTCATCAAAGATTTGATTGACACCGAAACCTTGGAAAATGGCTTGTTCAGCACCTGTAAAGCCCATAGCAAGTAAAACCAAATCAGCTTTCAAAGTTTCCTCTGTACCAGTAATCGTCTTGAAATCAGCACCAACTTTAACTGTTTTAATGCCAATCAGTTGCCCACGTTCAGCACCAATAAATTCAGTTGTTGACGTTGCATAACGTGTTAAATTGATATTCCCAGCCGCAATCGCCTCTTCTTGACCATAACCAAGTCGTGTTATCATTGGATATTCAGGCCATGGATTGGTTGCTAGGCGTTTGCTTGGTAACTGGGGTGTGATTTCAAGCTGCGTGACGCTAGCAGCACCGAGTCGAATTGCTGTACCGATACAATCATTACCTGTATCGCCACCTCCAATAACGACAACATTCTTGCCATCAAGCGATTGGCGCATTTTTTTGTCGCCATTCGACAAAATAACCTTAGTAATATCTGTCAAATAATCAACTGCGAATTTCACACCATTAAGCTCGCGACCAGGAACTGGCAAATCACGTGGCACACTAGCACCAGTTGCTAAAATCACACGGTCAAAGTCATTTTCAAGCGTTTCAAAGGCAATGTCTTGCCCAATCTCCGTGTTAGCAACAAACGCTATCCCGATTTCACGCATGACAGCAATGCGTCGTTCAATCACATCCTTGTCAAGCTTCATGTTGGGAATGCCATACATGAGCAAGCCCCCAAAACGATCGCTACGTTCAAAAACAGTAACATGATGTCCGAGTTGGTTGAGCCGCCAAGCTGCAGCAAGTCCCGCTGGTCCTGAACCGACAATAGCAATCTTAAAATCAGTCCGTTCCTTTGGTAAGCCACTCTCAGCAACCCAACCCTTTTCAAAAGCCGTATCAATGATAAAACGTTCATTATCATGAATCGTCACACCCTCGCCGTTAAGCCCTTCCGTACAGCCTTTTTCACAAGGCGCTGGGCAAACTCGACCTGTCATCTCGGGCAAAGGGTTTGTCCTTGACAAGCGCTCAAAGGCTTTCTTGAACTCGCCACGGTAGACAAGATCGTTCCACTCGGGAATCAAATTGTCATTTGGACAACCCGAAACGGCACGACTGTCGCCATAAAATTCGCCAGAATGACAAAATGGGATACCACAAGCCATACAGCGCGCCGCTTGTTTTTGACGTTCTTCAACACCAAGCGGCATTTGCAACTCAGCAAAGTCCAAAACACGCGCAGCAACGGGACGGTATGGATTATCTTTACGTTTATATGTCATAAAACCAAATGGATCTGCCATTTTATTTCCCTCCTACTTTGATGAGTTCAGCTTTTTCTTCGACTGATGTTGACATGGCTTTTTCAAATGTTGCCATTTCAAGTTCGACACCTGAAAGCCCTGTTTCAGCCAAACGGTACTCGATTTCCTTGATTTCATGAAATTCTCTTGGATAAACCTTGACAAATTTGCTGACAACCTTATCCCATTCAGCAAGGAGCGCTTTTGCTTTTGCTGAATCTGTATATTTGGCATGATTTTCAACTAGCTCTTTGAGAATATCGTCACCACGCGTTTGACCAATGGCATATAAATCAACCATTTCCATATTGACCTTGCTAGCGAAATCACCCTTAGCGTCGTAGACATAAGCCACACCGCCACTCATACCCGCTGCGAAGTTTTGTCCAGTGCTACCGAGAATAACAGCAACGCCGCCTGTCATGTACTCACAACCATGTTCCCCGACACCCTCGACGACGACCTTAGCGCCCGAGTTCCGCACGCAGAACCGCTCGCCCGCACGACCACGGAAATAAGCCTCGCCACGCACAGCACCAAACAGTGACACATTGCCAACAATCGGCGAATTTTCGACATCAAAACCTGCATCAAGAGGCGGTTTAACAATCACGCGCCCGCCAGACAAGGACTTAGCGATATAGTCGTTAGCCTCGCCAATGAGGGTAATTGCCATACCCTGCGTTGCAAATGAAGCAAAAGATTGACCCGCGATGCCCGTATATTCGTATTTGAGCAAGGCTGGCTCAAGCGCGTAGTTCCCATAACGTTCGGCAATCCAACCCGCCATACGCGCGCCAGCCGTCCGTGTAACGTTGTTAATCGTTTCCTTGACAAGAACGGTTGAACCACTGTCAATCGCTGACTTAGCAAAACCATCAAGCTCCCGCCACTGCCGTTTTTCAATAAACGGATCAACCACTTTACGCGTAATCGGCATAGCTGAGCCAATAACTCGACTGAAATCAAGCGATTTCGCCTTACCTTTAGCAATAAACTTAGGCTTCAAGACTTCTGCATGCCCAATCATGTCATCAATCGAACGAAAACCAAGCTCAGCCATGATTTCACGGAGATCTTGCGCCAAAAATTGCATGGCATTGATAACATGCTCAGGTTTACCAGTGAAGTTAGCTCGCAAGTCAGGATTTTGCGTACAAATGCCGACAGGACAGGTATTAAGCGAGCAAACGCGCATCATCACACAGCCAACCGCAACAAGGGCAAGTGAGCCAAATGAATACTCCTCAGCACCAAGCAAGGCAGCAACTGCAATATCACGACCAGTCATCAATTTGCCATCAGTTTCCAAAGTCATACGTTGGCGTAAATTATTCATGGTCAGCGTTTGATGTGCCTCAGCCAAGCCCATTTCCAAAGGCAAACCTGCATCACGCGCTGAATTTCTAGGTGCTGCACCTGTTCCACCTTCGTAGCCCGCAATAACAACTTTATCAGCACCCGCCTTGACACAACCTGCAGCGATTGTACCGACACCTGTTGATGAGGCGAGTTTAACATTGATTTGAGCATATGGATTGATAGCTTTAAGGTCATAAATCAACTGCGCCAAGTCTTCAATCGAATAAATATCATGGTGCGGTGGTGGTGAAATCAGTGTCACACCAGGAGTTGAACCACGAATTTCCGCAACCCAAGGAAAGATTTTATTACCTGGCAATTGTCCGCCCTCACCTGGTTTTGCCCCTTGAGCGAGTTTGATTTGCAACTCATCTGCGCTCATCAAATATTCTGCATTGACACCGAAACGCGCTGAGGAAACTTGCTTGATTTTTGAGTTGAGATTGGTACCGTCAGCTTGTTTATGGAAACGCGCCCGATTTTCACCACCCTCACCAGAATTTGATTTACCGCCAATTGCATTCATGGCTGCTGCCATGGTTTCATGTGCCTCTTTTGACAAAGCACCAAAACTCATCGCACCGACCTTGAAACGTTTGACGATATTTTCAACTGGCTCAACTTCTGACAAGGCAACCGGTAAACGTTTTTGGTCAAATTCCCAAATATGACGAAGCAAAGTCGGTGTCTCATCAGCCTCTTTATTGAGTTCAGATGCATACGCCTTGTACAAGTCGTAATCGCCTTGCCGAACTGCTTTTTGAAAATTATAAATCGACCGTGGATTGAAAAGATGGTATTCGCCATCAGCCTTGTACTGATAAGAACCGCCAGACGGCAAAGTTTCATGACTGCGAGGACCATAAGCAAACTCATAGCGCTGCAGATATTCTGCCTCAATTTGTTTAAGGCTAAGTCCGCCAATACGCGTCACTGTACCATGAAAGTATTTATCAACAACATCAGCTGACAAGCCAACCGCCTCAAAAAGTTGCGCACCTTTATAGCCAGAAATGGTTGAAATTCCCATACGGCTCATAACTTTGATAATGCCTTTTTCAGCCGCTTGACGGAATTTTTCCGCCTTATCATACAATTTGTAATCTTTCAGTGTTTCATAAGCACCGTAAGGATGGATGGCACTTGCACCATAACCAACGATTGTCGCAAAATGATGCACTTCATTGACTTCAGCCGTGTCAACAACAATTGAAAAAAGACTGCCTTTACCTTTTTCAACCATATAGTTATAAAGTCCCGAAGTTGCAAGCAAAATCGGCATGGGCATGCGCCCCTCTTTTTGATCACGATCGCTGAGAATGATAATGCTTGTACCCGCATCTACCTCAGCCTCAACCGCCTTAAACATATCATCTAAAGCATGCTCCAAGCGATTTGGCGTGTCCTTGGTAACATCATATAAGGTTGAAATAATCTGCGTTTTGTGTTTTTTATCTTTGACAGCGGCGATTTTCTCAAAATCAGCGGTTGTCAAAACAGGGCTATCAAGTTTCAGCTTAACACAATTTTTATCACTATCATCACGCAAATCGCCATCACGTCCTAGATAAACTTCTGTGCCAACGACAATTTTCTCACGAATGGCATCAATCGGCGGATTGGTAACTTGGGCAAATTGTTGCTTGAAATAGGTAAACAAAGATTGATTCTTGTCAGACAAAACAGCCAGTGGACTGTCATAGCCCATAGCAATAACAGGTTCTTGCCCTTTTTCCGCCATAGGCACAATAACCGTTCTGATAACTTCTTCGGTATAGCCAAAAAGCTTGTGCATGATTTTGCGGTCGCTTTCAGTTATCTCATCAAACTGCGCTTGCTCAGCAATTTCATTGATATGGAGCAGATTTTTAGCTAGCCATTTTTCGTAAGGATATTGTTTGGCATAATGTTTTTTAACGTCATCATTGCGCAAAATCTTGCCATTGACCGTATCAACCAACATCATGTTCCCAGGACCAAGCACGCCTTTTTCAACAACGCGACTCGGCTCAAAGTCAACAACACCAGACTCAGACGAGCAAACAATGAAGTTATCTTTGGTAATGCTATAACGGCTCGGACGTAGACCATTTCGGTCAAGTCGAGCGCCAACAGTTTCCCCATCCGTGAAAACTAAGGCTGCTGGACCGTCCCATGGTGCCATAAAAGATGACGTATACTCATAAAACGATGTCAGCTCTTTTGACAAACCTGCTTCTTTGCCCCAAGCCTCGGGGATCATCATCAACAATGAATGCGGTATATCACGACCGTTACGGTAAAGATATTCCATGCAATTTTCGAGCTTAGCTGAATCAGAATTTTCTTCATTGTAAATCTCGATTTTATGGGAAGTCATCCAGTTTTCAGCACCACGCAAGGTATTGATTTCACCATTGTGCGCCAAAAAACGAAAAGGCTGCGCCCGATCCCAAGACGGAAAAGTATTGGTCGAAAAACGCGAATGCGTCAAGGCAATCGTTGATTTAAAGTCGGGATCTGACAAGTCAGGATAAAATGTCCGCACTTGAAAAGCATGGAGCATGCCTTTATAAACAATCGTTTTGCTAGAAAGCGAACAGATAAAAACTTCTGACGTTGCAAATGTCTTTTCGATTTTACGGCGCAGGCGATACAATCTATCCTCAAAATCACGTCCCGCCTTACTTTCAGCGGGTTTTGAGATAATAAATTGAACAAATGCTGGCATAATGGCTTGGGCGCCAGGACCACAATTATCAAAGTTAAAAGGCACATCACGTGTCAAGAGAATTTGATAGCCGTCAGTTTGAATTTCTGTTGCAATCGCCTTGCAAAGCGCTTGTTTTTTAGCCAAATCTTTGGGCAAGAAAAACTGTCCCACAGCATAATCGCCTTTTTTAGGAAGTTCGACCTCATTTTCAGCTACAATTTTTGAAAAAAAGTCGTGAGGCATGGCAAAAAGCGCACCCGCACCGTCACCAGTATCTGGCTCAGCTCCCGTACCACCACGATGATTCATTCGCTCCAAAATTGTCATCGCATAGTCTACCAACTCATGTGTGGCTCGACCATCTATCTGAGCAATAAACCCCATACCACAGGCATCTGACTCAAAGGATTGATCCCAAAGCGTTTGCTGTTTCGCTTGTTTTTTATCCATTTTTAGATCCTTTCCTAGAAAAATGTCAAAACTTTTTTACTTTTATAAAATTGTCTGACAAAAGATATACGGCTATTTTACCAAAAAAATTTGGAAATGACAAGCAATTTTCAGAAAATTCTTTATTCATTGAAAAAACGACTAAACCATTTAAAGGTCTAGCCGCTTTTGACTTTTATTTTTGAGGTTGAATCCCTGCAGGAATCGGATTTTCATAAGGCGTACCAGCTGTTTTTTCAGCCAATTCTGTCTTAGCTTGTGCAATCAATTCTTGATTTTCTAGTAAGTATAAAGCAGTCGCCCCCATAACTTTACCCGCATGTGCCATGCCTTTCAAGCCAATAGAACCGCGACCTGTCGTTGTCCATTGCCATGTATGAGCTGAAGTTTGACGAACATGACTTGCCACCAAACATTGCACCGTTGGCACCAGCCAGCTAACATCTCCAACGTCAGTTGAAGCGCCGATTGATTTCTCCGTAATACCTTCCGAATAAGGATACAAAAAGTCTGAGAGATTTTTATCTTTGGCTTGTTGTTCCAATTTACGACCTTTGGCATCTAGCATGTCTGACACAAATTCTTTAGCTCGCGCAGCTTCGGGAATCGTTGCACGAATGCGACCTGCAAATTCATCTTCTTCTGCCGTAAATTGTGGCACACCCAAATCTTCAAAGACAGTATTCATAGTAGAGGCAAGCACATGATTGGGAATATAATTTGAACAAGCCTTATCAAAACGAATCGACACTTCCGTCCCTGTCATCAGTGCTGCACCGCGGGCAATATCGTTCATGCGTTCATAAACTTCATTGACCAACTGCGTTTTTGGCGCACGAATCAAGTACATGACCTTAGCTGAACCTTGCACGACACCTGGCGATGTGCCACCGCTATCGGTCATGGCATAGTGAAAACGCACATCAGTCGAAACATGCTCGCGCAAGTAGTTAGCACCAACATTCATCAACTCAACGGCATCAAGCGCACTACGACCCATTTCTGGGGCGATGCCAGCATGGGCGGTAATTCCTTTAAAAGAATATTCAGCTTGAAGATTGGCTAGGGAACTCACACCCCAGACAACATTATCAGGGGCTGGATGCCAACAAAGAGCTGTATCAACATCATCGAAAACACCTTCGCGTGCCATGAAAGTTTTACCTGAACCGCCCTCTTCGGCGGGACAACCATAATAACGAACAGTGCCAGTCAAATTGAACTTTTCAATCGCATCTTTCAGTGCCAAAGCACCAGCAAGAGATGCCGTCCCAAGCAAGTTATGACCGCAACCATGACCATTACCACCAACAACAAGCGCCTCTTGGTAATCAAGACCTGGCTTTTGACTCAAATTTGGCAAGGCATC
This sequence comes from Pseudolactococcus hodotermopsidis, assembly GCF_011170085.1. Taxonomy (GTDB): domain Bacteria; phylum Bacillota; class Bacilli; order Lactobacillales; family Streptococcaceae; genus Pseudolactococcus; species Pseudolactococcus hodotermopsidis. Next base: position 9,962 of record NZ_BLLI01000012.1, read on the forward strand.
ATATTCGCCCAAGAAACCAAGTACTGGCTTGCCTGAGCCAAATTCAGCGATGAAAGCTGTGTCAAGCTCACCGACACCTCTTGTTACTGTGAAACCCTCAGCTTCAAGCGTTTCAATCAACAAGGCTGACGACTTGTATTCCATAAAACGTACTTCTGCAAAATCATAAATCTGTTTTGCAACTGATTCGAGTAACTCTTGCTTTTGATCAATCGCATCAGAAATAAATTTGTTGATAGCTGTTAAATCCATATTAGAAATCCTCCTGAAAGTGTATGGCACACCAAGTGTAAAAACGACTGGTTGGCAGAAAACTAGCCGAAATCTGTCAACTTTTGTACTTGGTTGCGTTAATTATTATTAAACAAATTCAGGCAAACCACTTCTACGAAATAATCTGCCTGAACTCATTATATCAAATTTTTAGGCAAAAAACATTTTAGTAACAAATGAAATACCGATAGCTAGGAAAAGACATACAAAGCCTGGTGCAATAAAGTTTTTCGGCTTCGTTTCGCCTGTTGTATCAAGTTCGCATGCAAATAAGAGAACCGGTGCAGATGGAATGATAAATTTGGCATTCAAAGTTTGAACGATAACAGGTACCATAATTGGCGCAAAACCAAGCGACAATAGTAACGGGAAGAGAATTGAGGCAACAACTGTTTGCGCACCCAAAACAGCCGAAATAATAATTGCGACAACCAAAATAATCAAGAAATTGACGATACCTGAACCTTTGACAACGTCGCCAATTGTGTCAACCATGGCTTTGTTGTTATCAGCAAACATAAAGATAACATTACCAACCCATCCAACACAGAAAACGATAAGTGCCGCACCGATTGAAGATTGTGTTGTTTTAGATGACAAGATTTTACGATGATCAACCTTGAAAGCAATCATGTTGATGAAAGCCGTCGCGTACATGAAAATCTGCACCAAAACGGCTGTTGAGATGAATTTTTGTTTGCCTGTTACGTCATCAATCACTTTGGCTTGTGGCAACCATTCTGGTTTCAAACCGAAAAGGAGAATCAAGGCAATCCCCGCCAAAAAAATGTAAACTGACAATTTAGCAGCTTTTGTGATTTCTTTTGCTTCTTCGACTTTATCATTTAAATGATGCGCTGTAAATTCTCCCGCATTTTTTTGGTCAACGACAAAGAAAATAACGCTCGTCACAATTAAAGCAATAACTGTTGCGGGGATAACAATACCAAAATATTGTCCCATTGAAATATTATATTCTGGTTTGGCAATCAACGCCATAACATAAATCGCAGATGAAGCGGCTGGAGAACAAGCAACGCCAAAGTTAGCTGCATTTGCTGACAAAACTAAAGGGTATTTCGGATTGATCTTTTCACGAATCGCAGTTTCGGCAATGACTGGTTCGAGCGCCAAAGCAATGTTTGCCGTTCCATTGACAATGACCAAGACAAACGTAATCAGTGGCGCAAGCACAATGATTAACCGTGGATTGGACTTGATAACTTTCTCAGCCAATGAGACAAGATAGTCAATCCCACCAGTCAAATCAAGTACACCACTCGAGATACCGATAGCAAAAACAATCAGCATAGCATCAGTTGCTGGCGACTGGAAAGGCAATTTGAAAACGAATAACATAATGGCTAATGAAATCATCGATGCCGCTGAGGCGCCAAGTGGTCCTTTTTTCAGACCAAATAGCAAGACACCGACCATAATGGCGACTTCTAAAACTAACTTCAACATAAAAATAAATTCTCCTAAATAAGATTTTACGAATTTAAAACTCGCTTATATATAGAATAATCTAAACTGTGCAAATTGTCAAGCAGATTTAATGATTTATTATCATTTTACGTCAGAAAATCTAACATCTGAAATTTTACCCAATTTCAAAAAAATTCAATTTAATCTTGTGAAAATAATAGCAAATTCAGGTTGAATGGAGTACAATTAGAGTAGAGAAATTTCTCCCTAGGATACCAGTAGAAATATGAAAAATATTTTATTCAACAAAAGACGAAAACTTTCTTTACAAGTCACGATTATCGCTGTTGTCTGCCTCTCCGTTACAGTTTCTTTGATTGTGTCTAGCTTTTTAATCCGAAATTATGTCATTAACCGTGAGTATGACCGTGCTAAAGATAAAATCTCTAGCGTTGCTTGGATGGTTGCCAAAGAACAGATTGTCATCGAAACGCTGACAACTCTTGAGCAGTCACAGACTGTCCAAAACTATACAGATGATATGCAAAATCTTGCCAAAGTTGATTTTGTTGTCGTTTTGGATAACAATTTGACAAGATATTCTCACCCCAATAAAAGCATTATCGGGCAACCTTTTTCAAATATTTCAGATGCCAAAAAATCACTGAACGGCACTAGCCATTTTTCTGTTCAAAAAGGCGTTTTAGGTAACGGCTTGCGTTTTTTCACACCTGTTTTTGATGACAATGGTAAACAGATTGGCATTATTTGCGTTGGTTTAACTTTAGAGACGATTAATCAAGAAATTTTCAAGGCTCAAAAAACGCTCCTAGTCGGAATTGGGTTAGGGTCAATTGTTGGACTTTGTGGCGCAATTATCCTTGCTCGCAATTTAAAACGCATTTTGCTCGGACTTGAACCTTATGAAATTGCGACAAATATGGAAGAAAAGCAGATTATCGAAGATGCCGTTAGTGATGGCATTATCGCACTCACAGCTGACGGCACAATTCTCATGATTAATCGTGAAGCCAAGAGAATTTTAGAGAAAGTGGCACTCAATCCTCCCCTTTTAGATGATAAAATCACAGAAACTCATCTACTTTTCCCATTATTTAAAAATGTTTTCGACAGTCAAAAAAAGGTCACGGATGAAGTCGTTTATTTGAATGGTTTAGAGCTTGTTACCAGTGTTGCGCCGATTTTTGTCAGTCAGCAATTTTATGGCATTGTGGCAACTTTTCGTGACCAATCCGAGATGAAACAGTTGATTGAGGAGTTGAGTGGTACGGGGCAATATATTGATGCACTTCGCGCGCAAACACACGGTTTTATGAATCGTATGCACGTGATTCTCGGTTTGATTGAACTTGGCAAATACGATGACGTTCGCACTTTTATTACCTCGCTCAATGCGCTACATCTAAAAGAAATCGGTTTTATTTCTGAGAAAATTAAAACACCTGCTTTGACTGGCTTTCTCCTTGGCAAATTTAACGAGGCAAGCGAGCAAGAAATTCTCTTTATTCTTGAAGAAACGTCAGAAATTCCTGAACTTGAGGGCAATGAGAAATTACAGAATATTTTGCGTATTTTAGGTAACTTACTAGATAATGCCAAAGATGCGGTCAGTGGCAAAATTGACGGTCAAGTCAGAATTTCCTTGAATTACGAAGAAGATGGGCAGATTTTCATCATCCAAGTCAGCGATAATGGCAGTGGTATTTCAGATAGCGTCAAAGAAGAAATGTTCAAACGCGGTTTTTCAACTAAGGGGAATCATCGTGGTTTTGGACTAAATTTAGTGCAAAATATTGTCAAAAATCAGAAAGGCATTCTCGAAGTCCATAGCCAAAAAGAAATCGGCACTGATTTTTATATCGAATTACCTGATGTTAAAAAGAAGGAAATAACATGACAAATGTACTCATTATCGAAGATGATCCCATGGTCGCCATGCTCAATCAGCAGTATATCATGCAAGAAAATGATGTCAAAAATATCAAAACGGCTAAAAATACAACGGATGCGATGACAATTTTAAAAACACAGCAGATTGATTTAATTTTGCTAGATGTTTATCTGCCTGGTATGACTGGTTTAGAATTTTTGGAACTCTTACGTGAACAAAATAACGAAACAGCTGTCATTTTAATAACAGCTGCTGATGATGTGCCAAGTGTCAAAAAAGCAATTTCTTTTGGTGTCGTCGATTATCTTATCAAACCTTTTAACCTTGAACGTTTTAAACTTGCGATTAAGCGCTATAAAGATTTACAACAAGCAACTGATAAAGCTAGCTCACATACCAACCAAAGTGCCATTGACCAATTCTTTTTACCGACCAGTCCCAAAAAATCGCTCATTTCCCTCCCAAAAGGGCTAGCCAAATTAACGTTAGAAATGGTTTATCAGCAAATTTTAAAAGAAAACGCCTCATTTTCAACCCAAAGTTTGGCAAGTCATCTCTCACTTTCAAGAATTTCAACCAAAAAATATATCTTATTTTTAGTTGAAATTAACGTTTTAGGCGAAAAAGTCATGTACCAAGACATCGGACGACCAATTACCTATTATTTTTTGAAGGATGTTAATCATCGGTTAATTCGTGATTATTTGCCAAATGTATAGAAAAAGACTTTGTCATTTCAAAAAAGTGATAAAGTCTTTTAAACAACAAAAATGCTAACAATCGGCTATAAATAATATTTTTCTTTTTTACTTAAATTCATATAAATAATTATCAAAGTAATCAGCAACAAAAGATTCACTAAATTAGTTTTTGCATTAAACATAACACTAAACTTATTAGAAATGATAGAGTTTATAACTAGGAAACTGTTAAAAAACGGTACAAAAGAATAATTGCTTTTATCTGCTGTAATGCCTAAGACTGACGATAACATCGCCGACATTGCCAATACTAAATTTATCACGGTTACTTTGCTAGAAGAATCTTTAATATTCTTGGCTGTTGAAATAATCAAAATAGTCAGTAGACTACCTAAAATAGCAATCATAACAAAATTAAGCTGTAAATTCAAAGTTTGAGACACACTAAAATGGAGTGATTGATAATCCTTTAAGATTTTAGACATTGCCAATGAATTTATCATCATAGCCCAAAAACTCAAAACAGCAGCAATGACAGCAAAGGAAACAACAACTAACAACTTTGATAAAAAGATAATACGCTTAGATACTGGTGTCGCTAAAAGTGATAAGCGAATATTTTTTTCTTTTTCTAAAACAAATGTATTATTTGAAATGCCAGTAATCGCTAGAAAAATTGCCAAAACAACACCATAAGACAGATACATTGAAGCAACATTTGTCGAATTTTTATTTGCAATATCCACTATGTTCAATTGCATTGGTACTTGACCCATATCTTTTAAGTTGTTGATATTGATTTGATTACTCATCTCATTCACAAAATTAGCAGCAGCCATAGATTTCAAATTTGATGAATCAAAAAATAATTTATCTTCTTTGATAATCAGATTAACCTGATTACCAATATCTTCTTTTTGATACTTCTTGTCCACTATCGTTACATTAGGAATATCTGATAATAATTGTTGATAAGTCGTATTTTGAACAACTATTTTCAAATTATCATCATTTGTCGTCTTAACATTCACAGCGTAAATCAACCAAGTTAATAAAGGTGAAATCAACAAAATACCTAAAATGACACCAATAGATGTTTTGGTATCTTTCAAAAAAGTCAATATTTCCTTTTTGACCAATATTTTTAAATACTTAATTTGCATTATTTTTTACCGTCCTCTATAAAATAGCTATAAATATCCATATCCCCAGAATTTACCTTATCTTCAATGATTTCTCCTTGATTAATCATGATAACTCTTTCGGACATATTCAAATCTTCAGCTAAATGAGAACAGATAATAGTCGTTGCTCCCTTTCCTTGCAACTCTTTAATAAGTTTTCTGATTTCATAAGAGATGATAACGTCAAGTCCATTAGTTGGTTCATCTAAAATTAAAAGTTCAGGTTCATTGATAAGCGCTCGTGTCATGAGTATCTTTTGCTTATTACCAGTCGAAAGACCATGTATTTTATGTTTCAAATGTTCTTTGAAATTCAATTTTTCAGCAAATTCATTTATTTTAACTTCAATATTATCAACTTCATAAATTTCAGCAAAAAAATGAAGATAATCATAAACTGTCATTTCATCATACAAGCTCATTTCGATAGAAATAAAAGAAATTTTATTTTTAGGGACAGACACAACCACTTCACCTTCACTTGGCGATATAATATCTAAAATAATTTTTAAGAGTGTTGATTTTCCTGCACCATTAGGGCCTATTAAAGCAATCCTCTCTCCTTTGTTAATAATCCATATTAATGTCTTTTAAAGCATAAATATCTCTTTTCTTTTTATCAAACTGTTTTGAAATATTTTTTAAAACAATCATACCATCTTGTTTCACTTGATTTTCTCCCTCATACATTGCTAGGTAAGATTTCTCTAATTCAGCCCCTCTTTCAATTTCTATCAATTTTTTGTCAAATAAAACAACAACTTTATCCGCAATGTCTTCTGCTAATTTTAACGAATGAGTTGAAATTATAATGTTTTTCCCCTCTTTTTTAAGAGAAGTTAAAAGATTTTTAAAAACAAAAATCTGCTCTGGATCAAGTCCGTTTGTAGGTTCATCTAAAAAAAGAACCGTTGGATTATGTATAATAGTTAAAAACAAATGTAATCTTTGCTTAGTACCGAAAGATAAATCGTTTACCAACACATTTTCATACTCTGTCAACATAAGTAAACTTATATATTTTTTATAATCTTTTTCAAAAAAAACAACATCAATATCTCTTATTTTAGCAATTAAAAAACAAGTTTGCCTAACTGTCAATTCCTTATAAAAAAAGAACTCATCACTCATATAACCATATTCAGATGAACTTATTTTGCTTTTTTGATTATTGTCATAACTAATACTACTATCAAAAATTTCAGTGCCAGCAAGTAAATTTAATAATGTTGTTTTTCCAACACCATTTCTACCTAACAAAACCGTTATCATATTGTCTTCAAATATATAGTTACAATGAGAAAAAATCTGCTTTTTTTCGTATGAAAAACTGAGATCATTAATTACTACTTTCAAAATTAAACTCCTTGTCTATTATTTTTTTGACTTTCTTATAGAAATAAAAAATTAAACATACATTCACTAAAACGATAATTTCTCCAAATATATAAAATAAACTCAGATAAAGCAAACAAAATACCAACTCCAAATAAAGTGAGGTTATCTTCACTTTATAATAGCCTAGCTTATATTCAGCTTTATTAATAGCTAAACTCATTACTACTAAGAAGTTCAGAATGTACACTGAAATTAAATTTATTACTAATAAAATATTTATCTGCCCTAACAATAACATTTTTTCCATAATTAATAACAGATATAAGGCAAATCCTACTACAAACCAAAAATTAAATTTTCTTTTCAAATAAGAAAATGTTAAAATCCCCTCTTTTTTTAAAAACATTAACTCTTGTTGCTCTATTCCAATACAGTTCAAAGTAAATATATCATTGTAAATGAAAGAGATAAAAATAGCAACAATTGTTGTATCAATCATAGTTACACTGATACATAATACAATCATATATATTAAGATAAATAATTGAAAATAACTCCCTTTCAAAAAAAGTTTAATTTCTTTTTCTGTATCCACAGATAAAAAATCTGGTATTTTCTGGATAATTATTTTACTTATATCAAATGACAATAAAATTTTTGACATAACAAAATAAATAGCAATACCAATCAACAGAAAAAAAACTTTTACTATTGATGTTTTGAGTAAATACAGACTTACGACTATATCAAGTATCGCAATCAAATATATATTTAAAATTAAAAACAATCTAAATTTTATATAATCAAATCTACTAACAACTCTCGATAAAAAAACTATTTCTTTTTTGTCCATGAACATAAAAGAAATAGCTCCTATGATAATACCTACAAAAATTAAAATCGGAATTAATAGCTTTGGATAATTATTTATTAGTAGTTTTAGCCCTAAATAAAAGCAAAACTGAATAATCAAAAAAAATATCAAGTTTAAACCAATTTTCCCTTTAGAAGTATTCCTCAAGCGAGTTAGTAGAATATATAAATATTTTATAAACATATCCTAACTCCATTAAATTAAGAAACTTTTGTTGGGAAACCAAACAAAATGATACCTGAAATAATAATAGCTACAATAACCATATTAGACTTTCGCCTTAATATTTTTCTTCCTCAAAAATTCGAGGAATTTTCCTATCTTCAAACGACCAGTCGCGACTTGATTTATTAAGAGATATAAAAATAGAAGTAAGAGCAGCATCCGCTAAAAACAAACGTTTAAGCAGAATATCTCCACTTCTTGCTTTAATTCTAACATCTTTTAAAAACATTGTCAATAGATTTCCTGTAATTTATTCAAATAATCCAAAAAACTCTGCATTAACTAAAAATCAGTCAATACAGAGTTTTCTTATTTCTGCTCAGTCACAGCATTAGCTGTCTGACCAGTCGTTAAGACATCATTCAGGTTGTCAAAACTGATTTCGATCATATTGGTAACCGCCTCATCAGTGTTTGAACCGATGTGTGGCGTTACTAGAACTCGCGGATAGAGATTCACAAGTTTTTGAACTGTTGCATCAGGAATTTCGCCATTGACACCGAAATCTTTAAAGAAAATTGTCGCTTCATTGGCAAAGACATCTGTGCCAAAGCCGTCTAATTTTTTGCTTTCGAGTGCTGCAAGAATAGCTTCATTATCCTGCAACTCACCGCGCGCCGTATTGACGAGAATCGCACCGTCCTTCATCTTAGACAGGAAGTCAGCATCAATCATCTTCTCATTTCTACCTGGTAGATAAGGCACATGCAGACTGACAATATCACAAGTTGCAAGCAGCTCATCTAAGGTAACAAACGTCACAACTTCTTTTGCGGCATCGCTTTGGAAAACATCATAACCGACAACCTTAGCACCCAAACCTTTATAAAGTTTCGCCTCAGTCAAGCCGATACGACCTGTACCAATCAAGCCGACTGTACAATTCCTAACTTCTTTACTGAACATGGTATCATCCACGATGAAATTTTTCTGAGAAGTACGTGCTGTTGTATGTGCCGTATGGCGGAGCAACATCATACCCAAAGTTAGCGACAGTTCAGCCACAGCATTTGGCGAATAACCCGGCACGCGCGCCACAAGCATGTTGTAGTCAGCCGCTGCTTCCAAGTCAATATGGTTAAAGCCAACTGTCCGCGTGAAAAGATACTTCACACCATATTCAGCCATTTTCTCGATATTTTGACGATCGCCGACACAGTTACCACGCAAAATGACTGCATCCATACCTTTAGCCGTCTCAATATTGTCATGTGTTAATAAGTCACTAACCAAACTCAGCTCATAGTGATACTTATTAAGTTTTTCAAAGTAAGGCACTTCGTTATGCCGAACACCGTAACAAACTACTTTTAAAGTCATTTTTTTCTCCTAAATTTAAGTAAAATCTTAGTTAAAAATACCCATTTTGTTAATTACTTCTAAGACAATAATCCAAACCGGCATCATGACAACAGCGCCTAAAGTTGACAAGAGCGAAGCATTACTTGCAAGCAAGGCATCCTTATCAAAGCTAATGGCGTAAGCTGCCGCCACAGTTGCGGTTGGTGTTGCCATCATAATAACGATTGTTGCAAGTGCTGCAAAGCTGATTGGCAAGATATTTGTCGCTGTCAAGATTGCCAAAATGGCGATATTCAAGGCTGGTACACCGATGACTTTAACCAAAGTATAGAACCATGACACTTTGTCTGTCGCAGCTTTTGTAAAGCTCACCTCGCCAAGTGTTGCGCCGATAGCCAACCATGCAAGCGGTGATGCCAATGGTGCAAGGTAAGTCAATGGTTTAAACAACCAAGGAGCGGTTTGGTCGATACGTAAGAAAGCGAATTGTTTAACCACCATTTCATTGACAATCTTACCATTTTCAACTGCTTTTGGTACAGCAACTGTGACGTCAACTTGTGGCAATGATTTTTGGAAAATCCAAATCAAAAGGCCTGCAAAAGTTGCCAAAACGATAGGGTTCAAAAACATTGATTTGACATTTTTCGCCTCCATTTTCAAACCGCTCATCTTGATATAGCCGTATGAATAAAGGAAAACACGGTAGCCAATGTTAAAAACTGATGCCAAAAGGGCAATTGTCACGCCAAATTGAGGACCGTAAACCGCCGTTGCGATTGGGATACCAAAAAATGTTGTTGAGCCAAAAACAGTCAAAACACGCAAAGTTGTTTGGTCGTCGCCTTTAAATTTCATGAAAATTGGTTTAGAAACCAAAATCAAGATAACGTAGACAAGCAATCCCCAAATCAGCACGTTCATGCTTTCTTTCAGAGATTCAGGATTAATATCTTGCATGAAGGCATTGAAAGCCAAACATGGTAGAGATACAGTCAAAACAACGTTTGACAAAATTTTCGCAGTGTGATCGTTAAAAATGCCCCGTTTACGGCAAAAGAAGCCTAACAAAATAATAAAGACAGTTGATGTGATTGCGCTGATGATATTCATATCCGTCAGCGTTGTTTTGATGATGTCACCAAAATTCATAATATTCCTCCAAATTTTAAAAATGATTACCTTTTGCATTATAACATCAAAAACACATTTGGGGAAGAATTAAGAAAGTTAAGCTATTTATGTAACTTATGTAAGTAACTTCACAAGGTTAATATTTTTTATCATAATGCAAAAGTGCTAGAAATTTTGCATCTGTTAGGGTGTAGATGACAAAAAAAGCAAAGCATTTTAAAAGTGTCAGTAATTCTGTAAACTTAAGCATTTTTTCTGTCATTGGCAACCAAATCAATAGACCAAAATCGCTTTTAGCGCAACCAAATTTGCCTTGCTATCAATAAAACACCAACGCTCATCTTTGCCGTACTCTTTTATCATTTTAGTCGTTTTGGGCATGAGATAGAGCGCGCCGATAAGTGCCGAAAGTTCAGTTAAACTTGCCATGACAAGAGTAATAATGTGCATAAAAACCTTCTAATATTTTTTGTCGAAATAACGTAAAGACAGAAATTTCAAGATTGCTGCCAAATAAAGATCTAATATCACAAAACGGTGGTAAAATTGAACCAAAAAATGATCTGAAATCTGTGAATGTGTGCCGTCGCCCCAAAAGGTCGCAAAGAAAGCAACAGCTACACCAATACTAAGAAATACTTTCAAGTAAACGAGTTAGCGTGACTGACAATCATCTGCCAACGCTCATCTTTGTGATATTCTTTCTTTTTTTAGAGATGAAATTCACACCATTGATGATAATCACCATGGTTAATAGTGTCAATAGTTTCATTAATAAAATCATAAAAACCTCCTAATATTTTCTATCAAAATAGATAATTGTCAAAAAAGTAATAACATTGTATAAATTAACCTGTAACATGAGCGATAAAAACAAAATATCAATCAGCGTTTCTTTGGAAAAGGTCAGTAACTTATCGCGACCCCGATAATCGCACCTAGCCTTAACAAGACAATGACAACAAGCATAGTCAAGCGACTTGATTCGCTAATAATCTTCTGCCAACGCTCATCGTTATGTTAGGCTTTCGCCATTTTTAAATCTTTTAATTGCGCCAAATGATGTCATGATTAAAAAGAGAATGAGTGTCGCAACAATGATTAGGTCAATCATGTTCGACCCTCCGAAACTTTCTGAAATACAAAGTCATGATAAGCCACAAAATGATTGAGGTTTTGGTTAAAACAACTTTTAAGACGATAACGGTAAAGCAAGCAAAGACAATTGTCTTTCGTTTGCTACTGCCATAGCCTATCATCTTTGATAAGTTTGTAGGCAAACACAGCTAAAATAGCGATAATTAACAACGGTTGATATAAAATTTCAAACATTTTCTAGTCCTCCTTGACCTTTTCAAAGACATCAGTGATGTCCACACCAAATGTTTCAGCAATCTGAAACGCCAATTCGAGCGACGGCGTATATTTGTACTTCTCGACAGAAATAATCGCCTGTCGCGACACGCCAACTCGTTTTGCTAACTCCTCTTGCGTCCAGTCACGCTCGGCGCGCAAGACTTTGATTCTGTTTTTTATCAAATACGCCTCCTTTTTCTGATGACTCACTTCTTTACAAAATGTAACCAAGACCTTACACTCCCTATTGTAACTAAGTGATTACATTTTGTCAAGGACTAAATACAGTTTTTGAAAATATTTTTAGGTATCAAAAAAACGCCTTACGACGTTCTCTACATTTACCCTTAATCTCTACTTCCACCAATCCCAAAGATTCTCAAAATAACGATAAATAAGTTGATAAAGTCCAAATACAAGCTCAGTGCCATGCTGATAGCCCAACCGTCAGTCACATCGCCACCCGCACGATTGTAAATTGTCTCAATTTTTTGATTGTCCCAAGCAATCAGACCTGAGAAAACAAGAACTGAGAGGATTGAGAGGAGAAAATTAATACCTGATGACCCAATAAAGAGATTGATAACACTGGCAATAATAATTCCAATCAGCGCCGTAAACATGGCTTTACCCATGCCTGACAAATCACGCTTAGTCGTCTTACCAAAGATAGAAAGCGCAAAAAACATCACCGCTGTAATCGCAAAAGCTATGCCAATGCTACCTAAATCATAGTAAGCAAGCGTAAAACTCAGCGTGAAACCATTGAGAGCAGAAAAACCGATGAAAACTGGTAATGCCATTGGCGAATTTTTCGCAGCAAGCGGTGTCGCAACAAGCACTAAGCCCATTTCCAAAATCCAAAAGAGAAATAAAACCCAAGAATTACCTGTTAAAATAGCTGAAATATTGTCCGCAAAGACGGTCAGCGTTAGAAAAGCGACGATAGCACTGACTGCAATTCCCATGCCCACAAGGGCATAAATACGAGCGAAAAAGTCCGCTAGTGTGAACTTTCCTGTTTGTTGATTTGATTCAAAAATTTGATTAGTCATTAAAATATACCTCTTTCGTTTTTTAATTTTCGACCTGTGTCACTTCGACCAAAGGCGGTTGCACAAGAACAATGGCATCGCCCACACGTTCGTCATTTCTAACAATCTCAACATTGATTGTTGCCAAATCTTTGTTGGTGTCAATCTTGATAATTTCAAAATTGAAACTCAGCAAATCATTGCGAAAAATCTTTTCGATAAGATTGAGATTGACGTTGACAACGTGGCTACCAGGTCCAGGTAGGTGCTTGTTAATTGTTGATGTGATAACGCCAAAAATCAGCGCAGTTGGCACAATCGGCTTGGTCAGACCAAGTTCCTTAACATAATCATACTGCGAATAAAGCGGATTGTCATCGTTCGTAAGACCGAGATAGAGTAAAATTTCACGATTTTTTATCGTTTGAGACAGACTAAAAGTCTCTCCCTCGACTAATTCATCAATCGTTTTACCAATTTTGATGTCTTGATTCTGCAAATTCATTTTAGATAGCTTTTTCCTTCTTCAGGTGTTTGCGGTATTTCCACTTCATTTTCATGAGCTGACACCATTCCTTAATCGCAACATAATCATCAACAAAAGTCACGACAAAACTCTCTTTATATCGCGGTGGCGCAATTGTCGCCCCCCACATATGCTTGATAATAATATCTTTTTCGAGCTTGGAAATGGTCGTGATTTTTTGAGCGTTCTGATAAGCAATGCGGGGATGAACGTAGGCATGGCTACCTTCATCAAACTTAGTTTCACGCCAATCATAGTAAAAAAGGTCGTGGAGCAAACCCGCACGTGCCGTTGCTTTTTGATTCCAACCGAATTTTTTGGTAATTTTGTAAGCCGTATAGCTAACATTGAGTGAATGTAGCAAACGAGTAGAAATATAATGATGTGTAAATTCATCTAACTTTTGGACTTCAGGCATATCAAGTAAAGTGCCTACATAAGACATATACTCAGCATCATAAAGCCACGGAAAATCTTTTTTTATCATACTTATATTATACCACTTATTTTTGAAAATCAAGTAAATTATCCCTTAACTGCTGAAAAATAGTATCATTTTCTGCTGCTGAATAACTATTCGCTCCACTGGCTAATGGGTGTCCGCCACCTGCATGCTGCTTAGCAATTTGGTTAATCGGCGCTTGTTTTGAACGCATTCTGACACGGAAATGTCCGTCTGCTTGCTCAACAAAAATTGCCCATGTTTGAATTTCTCTGATTTTCCCAGGTGCTGAGACAATAGCTGAGGTTTCAGAATCCGAGATATTATAAGCTTTCATGCGTTCTTGCGTAATAAAAATTCGTGCCACACCTTCTGGTGAGATTTCCAAATTTTCATAAACATACCCTTGAAGTTGGGCAATTTTCATATCAAAGCTGTCCATTTCCCGCAAAAGTCCCGCGCGGTCAAAATCATACTCAGCAAGTCTAGCGGCTGTATAGAGCGTTTTGGGCGTGGTCGCAGGATAGAGAAATCGTCCTGTGTCACCGACAATGCCCGCATACAAAAGCCTTGCCGACTCACTAGAAAGTTGCAAGCTATTTTCAAGTGCCAAATTGGCGATAATTTCCGAGGCAGAGCTAGCTGTCGTATCAACCAAAAGCAAATCGCCATAGGCATCATCATTGGGATGATGGTCGATTTTGATAAGAAAATCGCCTGTTTGATAGCGGTCGTCGTCAATTCTTGGCGTATTTGCCGTATCAACTACAATAACGAGTTTGCCTTCAAAAGTTTGGTCAGAAACCTTATCCATCTTCCCCAAAAAAGCGAGACTTGGCTCATCAAAACCAACAGCTGAAACCTTTTTTTCTGGGAAATTTGTGCGTAGAATCTCACGCAAACCAAGTTGACTGCCGAGTGCGTCGGGGTCAGGGTTCTTGTGACGGTGGATAATGATGTCGTCGTAGGCTTTTATTCTTGTTAGTATATCGTTCATATCTCTCTTTTCTATTTCAAATAGCACTCAGTTAATCTGCACAGTAACCAAAACCTTACTAATAATCTGATAATCCAGATAGACCTCAAAGTCAATTGTGGCACCAAGCCTTGTCTCGCTGATAATCTTGGGATAAACTTCAAGTTCATCGTCAATTGCTACCGCGCCCATAAAATAAATCGTCATGGACTCGATGATAATGTTTTTATTCTTGGTTTTAGTCATGACGAGACCTGAAATATTACTAATAATCTCTGTCATCATGCCGTTTGCGATGTTACCAACATTGTTCATCATGAAAGGCTCAACAGTAAAAGTATAGTAAGATTGAACTTCTCGAATGGTGCGCGCAACATTGTCAGTCAGTGTGTGGGAAAACTGGCTCTGCTCAGCCGACTCCTGCATACTGCGGAGCATGTCAGACTTGCTGATAATGCCTGCGTAAGTGCTATCAGAGTTGACGACTGGCATGATGTCATAGCCGTCGAAAATCATCTTTTGACTGGTTGAGGCGACCGTCATCTCGAACTTGGCGAGCTTGGGATTGCGGGTCATTACCTTGTCAATGGTCGTACTGTTCTTTTTGCCTGTAACATCCCGCATGCTGACAACACCGACAACGAGCTTGTGCTGATTGATGACAGCAAAGCGGGACTCATTGGTTTTCTTGACCAAGTCAAGATAATCTTTAACTGTCGAAATCTCAAAAAGCGTTGGTGCGTGACTTTGATAAACATCTGCAACCGTTGTAATTTCCTTTTTAATCAGTTCATTTGACAAGGCACGATTGATACGACTGGCAACCGTGAAAGTGTCGTAATCAGTTCGCAAAACGGGAATATCATGCGCATTGGCATAATCTAACACCGCTTCCTCAACATCCACACCACCTGTGATAAGAACAGCGTTACGCTCATGTAAGGCAAGAAGTTGAATATTCGTGCGGTCACCAACAATCACGAGACCATCATGGCTCAGATATTTACGGATATTTTCCTTAGTCATCGCAGCAATGGCAAAATTACTAAAAGACTGACTCAGCCCTTTTTCCCCTGCTAAAACCTCGGCACTCGCAACTTTGGCAATCTCGCCAAAAGTCAGCGTTTCAATCACGCGCTGTTCAGTCGTTGCGATTCGTGTCGTGCCTGAACGGTCATTTATCGAAACCAAACCGCGCGACTGCGCCTCTTTAATGGCACGATAAGCCGTGCCGTCAGAGACCTTGAGCCGATTGGCTAGCCCACGTACACTGACTTTCTTGCCGACTTCGAGATCGTCGATATAATCAAGCAATTCTTGGTGTTTACTCATGATTTGCCTTTCTATAACACTTGAAATTCTTGATGATTTTGCTATATTCGTTAATTGCTTTGTAGCTCTTTTTTAAGGTATAACCTGATTTCTCTGCGACCTTGCAAGAGGCAAAATTTTCTGATTCAACTACGATGTCAAGATAGTACAAGCCAAACTCTGTCAAACCAATCTCCGTCAAAGTTCTGACAGCTTCAGTCATCAAACCTTGTCCCCAATAAGCCATGTTCAGCGCATAGCCAATTTCCGCTATCCGCTTCTTCTCATCTAGTTTGACAAAAGTAATCGTCCCAATCATTTTCTGCTCACTTTTGAGTTCAATCGCCCATTTTCCCAAAGGCGCTTTCATAAAAAAATTAGCAATCGCAAACTGAGTGTCAGCGATATTTTTATGCGCTGGAAAAATGTAAATCAAATTTTCGGGATTGCTAGCATAGGCATACATATCCTCGCTATCTGCCATAGTAAGCGGTCGCAAAAGTAAGCGCTCGGTTTCAATCGTGGTAAAAATCGCAAGTTTTTCATAGAGGTTCATGACTGTATTATAACACGTTTGGGGGGAATTTGCATAGGTAAACGTTTCAATTTTTGTTAAATTAAAACGATTATTTGAAAGATAAAAAGCAGCCAATTAGGCGCTTAACTAAGATTCAGTCAAAATTTTAATTTCTTGCTTTAACGCCTTGGTAAGAACAGATGAGAAATTTATATCAAGATTTTCAGCTTGCTTTGCCAAGTCAGCGGGAATTGTTGTATTTTTCTTGACCTTTAGAGTGCGCCGTAAGATTAACCTCAACCAGTTGCACGTAGGCATTAGGATTGTTTTTTTAACCTCTAACAAATCAGATGGCATAGGTGGAACATCAACTAAGACGAGGCCTAGCACTTCCCAAGCATTATGCACATCAGGAAAACGCACATCATAGTAAGTTTCAAAACCTTTGTCTGTCATTTTCTCAAATACAGCAGGATAGATAACAATTTTATCACGCATATTTTGACACTCCTTTTTTATTTTCACTAAAAAGCAAAAGAACTGCATTATAAGCCCATTTACTCTCGCAGTGATTTGTAAGTTTTAGGCGGTAAAGTATCTATGATGAGGAACTTTTGTACGGTTCGCCATTTAATTTTTCAACAAATTCAATGCGTCTTTTAGTTGCAACAGGTATTATCGTCAAAATATGCAAAGTTTTTAAAGCAGTCATAACCTATGAAATTTCCCCGCTTATCAATCACGCCTAACAAATTTTATGTTAAAATGGTAATATGACTAATATCGAAGAGCGACTAGATCGTGCAGCAAACGGTGAATATCGGCTCAATCCTGATGAACAAAATCTGTATCTCAATACTTTTCGGGAACGTGTTTTACTTGCCGTTACTTTTTCTGATGCGCAAAATTTGCGATTAAAATCACAATTTGACAACATTTTAAGTTATTTTGACGGTAAATATGCTAAAATTTTTGTCAAAATTTCTGGCAATTTATCTGATGATTTGTCGGCATTTTATCTGAAAATGGCGGTTAAACATCAATTTGAGGGACAAATTTTAACTAGCGATAATGCTGATGTTTATGGCATTGTGATTCATACAGATATGGCTGTTACCCTTGATAAAATTGGCTTGACAGATGTTTTTCCTGACATTGTATTGACAGCAGAAACGCCTAAAATTAAGAAAAGTTTCTTTGGTAAACTTTTTGGATAAAAGAAGCTGGGACAAAAGTCGAAATTTAGCTCATTCAGCAAACAGAAAAATCGCACAAAATTCGTTCATAAAACGTTGATTTCATGCGATTTTTCTATTATTTTGACTTTTCCCATCCTCGTTTTGGATTAACCTAAAAATTGCGATTATCTGTAAATAGCTGCAAAATTAGATGCATTCATTTTCAAGGCACAAACAGTTCACTCATCTCCACACCTTCAAATTCAAGCAATCTCCGTTTAACATCAATACCACCAGCATAACCTGTCAAACTCCCGTTGCTCCCAACAACACGATGACAAGGAATCATTAGCGAAATCGGATTATGCCCAACTGCGCCACCAACTGCTTGACTAGACATTTTTTCCTTGCCCATTTCCATGGCTAATTTCTGAGCAATTTCGCCGTAAGTGATGAGTTTGCCATAGGGAATATCACATAAAATCTGCCAAACTCGCTGACGAAAATCGCTACCGATGGGCGCTAAAGGTAAGTCTGCAATTGTTGGCTTTTTACCACAGAAATAACTATCTAACCATTTTTTAGCTAGGTCAAATACAGGCAGATTAGCATTTTCTACCCATTTATCAGAAATGCGACCACCAAAATATTTCTGATTTGCCAACCATAAACCATTCAGATTCTTCCCGTCACTTACAAGCGTTATTTTACCAATTTCTGAGAGATAAGTTGTCATGTTATACATATTCAAAGTTCCTTATCATTTTCTGCAAATAATGCCAATTTGCTTTGGCTAATGTCGGTCATTCCAATACCTCCATTTTAAACTCACGATAAGTTCTTAAACACATCTTATCAGTTATTGAAAAATATTGCAAAGATTTGTACGACACGCATTACAAGTATAAAAAACAAAAAAGGCACATACCCACCCTACTTAGGGCTGCTTGCTTCCGCATCTGACCCACTTCATAGACTGACTATTGCCTCATTACTATTATATCACACTTTTGCCTTTTTGCGACGATTTTTGAAAAAATTTTGCATCATTTCGGCACATTCTTTTTCTAAAATGCCAGATTCGACTTGTAAACGATGATTTAAGCGCTCATCTTCGAGAATTTGGTACAAACTTACCGCACCACCAAATTTAGGATTGGTTGCACCAAAATAGACTTGCGGCAGTCGTGCCAAGGAAATCGCACCCGAACACATAACACAAGGCTCAATCGTTACAAACAGCGCACAGTCAAGCAAACGCCAGTTGCCGACGACCTCATTTGCCAAATCAATGGCACAAATTTCTGCATGGTGGGTCGCTTTTTGATGCCATTCACGCGCATTAAACGAGCGGGCGATAATCTCACCATTCTTGACAATGACTGCGCCAATTGGCACTTCATCGTTATCTGCTGCCTTTTTGGCCTCACGTAATGCCTCGCGCATAAAATTATCTTTTTCTTTTTCGGTAAATGTTATCAAAATGTCTTAAAATCCCATGATTTATGCGGTTCAGCAAGTTCAGTTGACACACCTTGCGCCGCATTTTCAGCTTCTTTGCGTAACTGTTCCAAATCGCCAAACTGTGGCAAATGTGTCAGAACTAATTTTTTCACACCTGCTTGACATGCCGCTTGCCCCGCCTCAACACTTGACAAATGGTTAGGCATGTTTGATTTATCAGCAAAAAAGTAAACATCCGCTAACAGCATATCAACCCCATTTGCAAAGTCAATCAAACCGTCAAACCATCCTGTATCGCCAGTAAAGACAAGCGTTTGACCAGTTTTTCGCTCAATAATCCGCATCGCATAACATAGAATCGGGTGAACCGTCTCTTTGAAAGTTATATCGAAAGGTCCAACTTTCTGCACGCCATGAACATCATAAGCAATGCCTTTGGAAACGCCATCAAGCGTGAGATTTTTGAAAGCCTGCGCATCTTTATCATGACCGTAAATTTTGAGAATGGCGCTATCCCAATCGGGGTCGGTCTTAGGCCAAAGCTGACGATACTGGCGCAAAACACCAAGATCAGCGATGTGATCCTCGTGGTAATGACTGACAATCGCGGCATCCAAACACAAAGGCGAGATTTCATGCTCAAGCTCAGTTACCGCACGACTCCCCGCATCAATCAAAAGGTTAAAACCGCTATCACTTGTCAGCAAATACGATGTCGTTCCCGCATCTTTGTAAGGATAGCCACCCCAAACACCCAAAGCTGTTAATTTCATCTGATTTTTTATCCTTTCGTTTTAAAAACTTGGTAATTCTATTTTACCATAATTTTTTAAGGTTAATTTAAGGTAAGTGCCGTATAATAAATTTATTCCTAAAAAAACTTTTTCATTCTTACTCCGAAAACCGTCGCTCAGACAAAAACAGAGCGGTGTTTTTTTATTTCCAACAAGTAAAACCTGCTATTTTTTAATTTTAAACTAATTTAAAATTCACAGAAAATATACGATTCACATTTTTAGGAAGCGTTTTATCGTTTTTTTATTATTTTTTAAAAAATCGCTGCGCAATCTCAACGCTTGCCATGGCATCTTTGGCGTAATAATCCGCATCAACAAACTCACGATAGTCTTCATTTAGGACAGCACCGCCAACCATAAATGTCGTGTCTGGCGCAGCTGCCTTGACTGCCGCAATCGTTTTCTTCATATTTTGAACAGTCGTTGTCATCAAAGCCGACAAGCCAACAAGTTTGATGTCTTGCGCAATAACCGTGGCAACAACAGTCTCAATCGACACATCTTTTCCAAGGTCCACAACATCATAACCATAATTTTCCAAAATCATCTTAACAATATTTTTACCAATATCATGAATGTCCCCCTCAACAGTGGCAAGCAAAATTTTTCCGAGATTTTCAGACTGCTGACCCGATTGGGCGAGTTTGTCTTTCAAAACTTCTTGCGCATTTTTGGTCGCCTCTGCTGATTGCATGAGTTGTGGCAAAAATAAGTCACCGTTTTCAAATTTAGCGCCGACAACATCAAGTGCTGGGATAAAATAGGTGTTGACGATGTCAAGTGGTGTCATTGTTTCAAGTAATTTCCTCGTCTCAGTAGCAGTCAATTCCTTGCGACCTTTGATAATCATGTCTTTCAAATCTAAGTTTTCAGCTGTTTTGACTGGTGCTGCACCATTGGCGCCAGCCGCAGACACTGCGATATTAGCCCCTTGCTCTTTGTCAATGAAATCCGCAGAATTGGCATCTTGTCCTGTAAAAACACGAATTGAACGCACAACGCTCATCATATAATCTGACAGCGGATTCATAATTGGCGCATCAAGCCCTGCACCAAAAGCCTGTGCCAAAAATGTGCCGTTTAAAAGCGCACGATTTGGCAAACCAAAAGAAATATTTGACAAGCCAACGACCGTCTTACAGCCTAGACGCTCCTTGACAAGCCGAATCGTGTCAAGCGTGACAGGCACTTGGTCTTGCTGAGCAGAGGCCGTCAAAACAAGCGGATCAATCATCACACGGTCGGGCGTAATGCCATACTTACCAGCCTCATGTACGATTTTCTCCGCAACTTGATAGCGTTTCTCAGCCGTTTCGGGAATGCCATCATTATCAAGACACAGCCCCAAAACCACGCCACCATATTTGGCGACAATCGGAAAAATTTTGTCCATACTAGACTGCTTGCCATTGACCGAATTAATCAGCGGAACGCCGTTATAATGCCGCGCACCAGCCTCAAGCGCCGCAATTTCTGACGAATCAATCTGCAAAGGCAAATCAAGTAAGGACTGGAGTTCTGTAACCGTTTTGATCATCATCTGCGCCTCATCAATCTCGGGCAGACCAACGTTGACATCCAAAATATCTGCACCCGCATCACGTTGCGCAACCGCCTCTTTGATAATATAACTAACATCATCTTTACGAAGCGCCTCCTTAAGACGAGGTTTCCCAGTCGGATTAATCCGCTCGCCAATCAAGGTCAGACCGTTGCCAATTTCAACCGTTTTCAAACCAGATGTGACAAAAGTCCCCGATTTCGTCTGAGGCACAACTTTTTCAGTTTTGTTGATAATGGTGCGCAGTTGTCTGATAAACTCTGGTGTCGTCCCACAGCAACCACCCACTACCGAAACACCTTTATCTAGGAGTTTTTGTGTGTAGTCGGCATAAGTTTCAGGCGAAATTTTATAAACTGTCTCGCCATGCTCCATTTGAGGCAAGCCAGCATTTGCCTGTACCATGACAGGCACTTGAGCGTAGTCCAAAATCGTTGCTACAATTGGTGCTAGTTCCTTTGGTCCAAGTGAACAATTAACCCCCAGCACATCAACGCCAAGATTCTGCAAAGTTAGCGTTGCAGTCTGGGGATCAGTGCCGACAAATGTTCGCCCGTCCTCTTGATAGGTCATGGTCACAAAAACAGGCAAATTCGTCTTTTCCTTGACCGCAAGAATGGCGATTTTCGTTTCTAACAAATCAGCCAAGGTTTCGATAATGACCAAATCTGCCCCTGCATTTTCAGCAAGAATCGCTTGTCTTGCAAACATATCATAGGCAGCTTCAAATGACAAAGTCCCCATTGGTTGCAATAACTGCCCCGTTGGTCCCATATCATAGGCAACATATTTCGGATTCGCTTTTTTAGCGAGTTTGACTGCCGTTGTGATAACTTCTGCCAATTCCTCAGCGGTCATTTTAGTCGTGTTAGCTTGAAAAGTATTAGTTGTGATAACATCCGCTCCCGCTGCAACATAATCAGCATGAATCGCCGCAACTATTTCTGGGTGCGAGAGATTAAAATGCTCTGGAATCCCACCAATCGGCAGTCCACGATTCTGCAACTGCGTCCCCATTGCCCCATCAAAAAGCAAAATTCTATCTTTTAAATCGTCTAAAATCGTCATTTTATTTACCTCTTTATATATACTTGTTTATTTTTGAAAATGGTCACTAACACTGGAAAAAAGAGCGCCGTTGACACGGCATGCGCAAGGTCAAAAGTCAGACCACTGAGCCAAAAAGGTAGAAAGCTAGCGCCAAATAGGCGAGCTGAGAAAATAGAAATCACAAATCCATACAACATGGTCAAACAAAAAATGATAATCGTTCTATAAATTAAATTTCTAACCCCTTTGAACAGCCCAAAACCAATTGTCAAAATCACTGCATAACTCAAAATCTGTCCAATAATAATTGGCGAAAAGCCCATCAAAAAACCTGTCACAAGCATCGTTAGCGAACTGACAAATAAGCCGTCAACTAAGCCAAAAGTTAGCATGATCACAAAAAATAAGGCTGTAATTGGCTTGATATTAGGTAAACTACCAAAAGCAAGTCGCAACACACAGGAAAGGGCTGTCAATAGCGCAAGTTTCGTTAATTTTCTTATCGTCATTTTTCAATATTAAACCCAGCAGCCGCAACTAATTCAGAGGTCAGGTATTCAGGTGCTTTGCGCCGCGGACGAGCCAACTTTTCATCATCAAACAAGCCAATAATTGCTGTCACTGATTTTCTTGGCACCATCAGATTCGTTTCGGTCAATGTCAAACCAAGTTGCTTGTCAGCTGCCAAAGTTTTCAAAAATTGCGGCTGAATATCAAGCGACAAATCGCCATATCCTGGCGAAAAACGGCGATTCAGCGTATAGTTTGAAAATTTTGTGTTCATATCAACTTCAGCTAAATCACAAACTTTTTCAATATAATCAACACAAGCCGAATCTAAAATGAACGCTTTAGTCATCTCAGACAATTCATAAAGTCTGATTTGTCGTTCAATTTCAATGCCCAAAGTTGCCGCTAAAAGCACAACTTTTTTCGCATTTTTCAACTGATTAAAAATAGTTTTCGACTGTAAAACCAAGTCTGTATGGGTCACATGAACCGCAAAATTTTCCGCATCCAATGTAAAATCATAGGCTTGATAAAAATAACGCGCATTCGATATTTCCTGTACTTCAAGCATCAAGTCATCAACCAAACTCGACAGATCATCTGTCAGCTCTTGCTTACGTTTATAACCCAGATAGCGCAAAACTTCACTTTTTTCCAAAGGTAGATACTGCATACTGCCTCCAATTTATACTTGTCTCAATCATAACATAATTTTAACTAACTGACTAATATTTAAAAACTGAATTTAACTATAAAGAATGCCTATATCGCAAAAAAATACCTCATCCGACAAGAATGAGGCATTTTTTTGCGATGATCCCAGCAGGATTCGAACCTGCGACCGTTCGCTTAGAAGGCGAATGCTCTATCCAGCTGAGCTATGAGACCATTTGGCAGACTCTAAAATTCAATTTCCAGAGCGCCCTTAACACTACTAAATTCTACCAAAAATTAACCGTTTCGTCAAACTTTTTTATTGACTTAGATTAATCAGTAGGCTCATATTGTTGCGATGACGACTCACTATTGGTCTCTTGTGTTGGCTCATCTTCATAACTGTAATAATAGTAACCAGCTGCCTCCTCATTATCATCAGTAGCTGTATTAGACTTTTCTACTGCTTCATCTGCTGTAACTTGTGTGCCATCCGTCAACAACGTTTTTTCCGTTGTTTGTCCATCAACCGTTATCAAGATTGTCGGCAATATCGTCTCTGTTGACAAAGCACCATAGTAATTTTCAAAAGTAACAATCCCAGTTGACAAAGACTTCTTAGCTGATTTACCAAGCGACAAGCGCAAAGCATTTTGCACACTGAGCAAGTTATTCTCAGGCATGACCTGATAAGAACCACCATCAATCATCTCGCCAACACCTTGTAACTTAATCGAACACATTTTTTTAAAGGCATCTTTGTAGCCAAGTAAACTTGTCAAAGATTTCGCATTCACTGCAAAATCGGTTTTCATATTGCCCGAAACAGCTTGTAAAATTTTCTCGTAATTCGCCACGGAATTTAGGCTCAAAACTTTACTCACAACTTGCGTAATGACCTCACGTTGCCGCGCCTGACGACCAATATCACCCTCAGGGTCTTGATGACGCATGCGCGCATAAACCAAGGCTTGATCGCCGTCAATGTGCTGCACACCAGACTCAATCGTTGCTGTATAGTCAGGCTCAGTCTCCTCAATTGAAATCGGAAAATCAAGCGTATTATTGACGTCAATGCCACCAACAGCATCTACCAAGTCTTTCAGACCATTCATGTTAATCAGCGCATATTTGTCAATATCCAAGCCAAGTTGCTGCTGAATAGTTGCCACAGCAGTAGCCGTCCCACCAAGAGAATAAGCAGCATTCAACTTATCCGTGGCAAGAAAATCGCCATCAGGATCAACAACATCCGTCAACATATCACGCTCCAATGAAACCATTGTCGTCGTATTCGTTTGCGGATTAATCGTCATGACAATCATCGTATCAGAAAGCCCTTCCCAAAGATCCGCACGAGTCTTATCGCCCGTATCAATTCCCATTAACAAGACCGTCAATGGTTTTGTTGCCTTGATAATATCATCAGATTTCTTACTAGAACCAAGCCCCAACTCTTCAAAAGTACTACGCATAACATCTTCTGTCCGATGAAGCACAATCGTCCCATAGGCAAAGATTCCCCCAGCAGAAATCACTAAAAATGCCAAGCTACCAAGCAAAATCTTTTGCCAAAGTTTCATTTTGGACTTGCCATGTTTAGCAGTCATTTTCTTATCTTCTAAAGCCCTATCATTTCGACCACGATAAGTTTCTCGATTTCGTCTCATATTCCTATTTTATCAAATTTTAGGATTTTTCACTTGAAAATCTAGTAAATGTCATGGAATTGTAATCTTTTAGTCTTTTTAATTTTAAGGAGACTTTAAAAGAATTGCACCATTTCTAGCACATCAATCAACTGCCCATTCTCATCTTTTGCACCATATTTTCTAATCGACTCAATTTCAAAGCCATTTTTTTGATAAATGTGAACAGCCTTCTCATTGCGTTTTTGAACCTGAAGCTCCAAACGTTTAATGACACCTGTTTCTTCTACAAAGTCAATCATATCAGCCATTAGAATGCTGCCAATACCATAGCCCTGAAAAGATTTACGAACAGCAATAAATAGTTCCCCAATATGCCGAATGCGCTCATGAAAATCAGCCGTCAGACTAACGACACCCGCAATTTCCTCCTCAACCAAGGCTAATAAATAAGCATTATTAGCCTTTTCATTAATTTGATTCAGATAAGCAATCATGTCATTTTCTGTCATCAAAATCCCTGCATCATCTAAGGTTAAAAAATGCGTTTCCTTGCCAACCGCATTCAAAAAGTCAATCAATTTTTGTGCATCTTTTGGCTCAGCCGCTCTTACAATTATTTCTGCCATTATCCTATATATGCCTCATATCTTTTGCCATGTGCAATCAATTTTAAATGTCGACTAGCCGTTAAAGGCTCAAAAATAATTTCCAGATAGTCGTCAGGTAAATCTTGTGCCAAAAGCTGTCCCCACTCGATAACGGTCACACCATTACCAAAAAGATAATCGTCCAAATCAATCGAGTCAGGATCGTCGCCAATCCGATACACATCCATGTGATAGAGAGGTAGCCGCCCCTCATCGTACTCACGGACAATGGTATAAGTCGGACTTTTAATCATCTGATGAATGTCAAGCCCCAGTCCAAGCCCCTTGGTAAATGTCGTCTTACCAGCACCTAAATCGCCCGTTAGAACAATAATATCGCCAGCCTTCAATTTTCTACCCAAATTTTCAGCAAAATCAAGCATCTCTTTTTCATTCATTTTCATACTATCATTATACCAAAAAAACAGCCTTTCGACTGTTTATAGTTGGTTAATTTCACGAATACCTTCTGCCATCAGAGCAAGCCCAGCCAATATCACAAGTCCCTGCAAAATTGACGTTTTATTTTGAACAATCAAGCCGATTACCACCGTCACAGCCAAAACCGCGCCAATAATAACAACAAAAAGGTTCAAATTTTTCTTAATCTCATCAGGTGCTAGAAAAATATAAAACAGAACAAAGAGTGCTAATATAATCAAGTAAAACATGGCTACTCCCTTAGTGATTGAGGAACGAAGTGACGAAGAGCTTAGGGAAGTAGCTATATACAACGTGGCTAACCAGCCACTAAATTAAACGCTTACCCTTTTTTCTTCTTATTTGCTTTTTCACGTTCCGCTTTATTCAAAATTTGTTTCCGCAAACGGATAGATTCTGGTGTGATTTCAAGATATTCATCATCCGCCATAAATTCAATTGATTCTTCAAGCGTGAGAATACGCGGCGTTTTAATAACATTAGTCTGGTCTTTATTAGCCGAACGGACATTCGTCATTTGTTTTGCTTTGGTCACATTAACCGTCAAGTCATTTTCACGAGAATTTTCCCCGATAATCATGCCCTCATAAACTTCAGTCCCTGGATTGACAAAAATCGTGCCACGTTCTTCAACGCCCATAATCGCATACGTCGTTGTTTTACCCGTATCAATTGACACAAGCGCCCCACGACTACGACCGCCGATTTGTTCGTGAATCATCGGCAAATATTGATCAAAAGTATGGTTCATAATACCATAACCACGTGTCATTGACAAAAATTCAGTCGAGAAACCAATCAAACCACGAGCAGGGACAAGGAAGATGAGACGAACTTGGCCATTGCCGGTATTAATCATATCCTGCATCGCCCCCTTGCGCTCAGAAAGCGCTTGGATGATTGAGCCTTGGTACTCCTCAGGTGTATCAATTTGAACACGTTCAAATGGTTCAGAACGTACACCATCGATTTCACGTTCGATAACTTCAGGACGCGATACTTGCAATTCATAACCCTCACGACGCATTGTTTCGATAAGAATTGACAAATGGAGTTCCCCACGACCAGAAACAATCCAACGGTCAGGTGAATCAGTCGGGTCAATACGTAAAGAGACATCAGTTTGCAATTCTGCTTGCAAACGTTCTTCAACTTTACGGGACGTTACCCATTTGCCCTCACGACCAGCAAAAGGTGAGTTATTGACAAGGAAAGTCATCTGCAAAGTTGGTTCGTCAATATGCAGAATCGGCAGTGGCTCAATATGGTCAGACGGTGTTACCGTTTCGCCAACAAAGATGTCCTCCATACCCGAAACAGCAATCAAATCACCTGCTTTAGCCTCTTTGATTTCAACACGTTCAAGACCAAAGAAACCGAACAATTTTGTCACACGGAAATTTTGCTTAGCGCCATCCAGTTTAGACAAGGTAACGCTATCGCCAACTTTAATCGTCCCACGAAAAACACGTCCAATACCAATACGACCTACGAAATCATTGTAATCAAGCAAAGAAACTTGGAATTGCAAAGGCTCATCTGAATTATCAACTGGCGCAGGAATATGGTCAATAATCGTTTCAAATAAAGGTTCCATCGTATGTTCTTGCGTCTTAAGGTCATCAGAAAGACTTGACGTGCCATTAATAGCTGAGGCGTAAACAACCGGAAACTCAAGTTGGTCTTCATCCGCACCAAGCTCAATCAAAAGCTCAAGCACTTCATCAACCACTTCTTCTGGACGCGCTGACGGTTTGTCAATTTTATTGACAACAACAATAGGTGTCAAGCCTTGATCCAAAGCCTTTTTCAAGACAAAACGCGTTTGTGGCATCGTTCCCTCGTAGGCATCGACAACCAAAACAACACCGTCAACCATTTTCATAATCCGCTCAACTTCACCACCGAAGTCCGCGTGACCTGGCGTATCAAGGATATTGATATGTTTCTCTTTATATTTTACAGCGGTATTTTTGGCAAGAATGGTAATGCCACGCTCTTTTTCAAGGTCGTTTGAGTCCATAGCGCGATCGTCAAGATGTGCGCGAGCGCTCAAAGTATCAGATTGTTTCAAAAGTTCATCAACCAGGGTCGTTTTGCCGTGGTCAACGTGGGCGATAATGGCGACATTCCGAATGTCTTCGCGTAATTTAGTCAAGATTTTTTTCCTTTAATTTATATTCTACTTCAACTTATATAGTATACCATATTTTTACTAAAATGCAAACAAACGCTTTTATTAAGCGTTTTCATCTGCTTGAAAATGAGATTATTAATTTTTTGTTCAAAAAAATCTATTTAACTTCAAAAGTCAACAAGTAAATTTGAAACATCTAAACTCTTTAACTCATTATGATAACACTGTAATTCTTTTAGTTCTGTCAATCCAGATACATTTAAACTTGTCAAGTAGTTATAGTGACAATCTAAATACTGTAATTTTTTTAATCCTGATATATCAATACTCTCTAATTGATTAGTACCACAATGTAAATAAGTGAGATTTTTAAAGAGATTAATTCCTGTTAAGTCTTTGATACCATGTTTATTAACCGTTAATTCCGTAACAGCATTGACATTAATTTTGTACTGTCGCTCTCCTTCAGAGGTTTCTCTATAGGCTCTGTTGCTATTAAGTTCGACCTCAAAGCCTTTCTAAACCCCTCATCTGGAAAATTTTTCGCTGACAATTCAACTCAAAAATCTTCCGCACCAACAGTAATAACTTGCCTAACAAAAACATCATTATACTTAGCATTGCCTACTCGAATAGCTATTACCGCTATCTCACCAACAGACCTAACGGTCACATCTTGCCCGCTAAGCGTTGCCCCTGTTGTACTAGCATTGCTAATCGCATAAATAAACCTACCTGTCGTACCACCTTGAGCGACTAATTTAAGTTTTTTAGTTTGATTAAAATCAAGGAAATTTCCTGATGTGAAAATAAGGGGTGCTTGATTCGCTTTGACAGTTGTGATAGTAATATCTTTTGAGGCAGTACCGTAGTCACTCGTTGCTGCTTTAGTTGCTGTAACGACAATCGTACCAGGTGTTTTGAACGTCACTTCCCCTGTCGTTGCGTTTACTTTACCAGCAGAACCTGATTTTACCTTGAAAGTAACCTTGCCGTTGCCTTTACCTGAAACATTGAGTGTACATTTTTCATTCCATGGATAATCAGAAATTTCGTCAATCTCAAGCTCTGGTATTGCCTTATCTGCTATTACTGAAATAACTTGCTCAACAGAAACATCATTATACTTCTCATCGCCTTGCCGAGTAGCAATTACTGTCAAATTGCCCGCGGCATTAACCGTCAGATTTTGACCGCTAAGCGTTGCACCTGTTGTGCCTGCATCTTTAATAGCATAAGTAATCTTACCAGCTGTGCCACCTTGGGCAACCAATTTCAATTTTTTAGTTTGGTCAAAAT
>NZ_BLLI01000013.1 GCF_011170085.1 Pseudolactococcus hodotermopsidis
AAGAGTTCAGCGATTCAGAAGTAGATTCAGATTCGGACGAAGATAGTGATTCGGAACAGGATTCCAATTCTGAAGAATACAGCGATTCGGAGGAAGATTCGATTTCCGAAGAGTTCAGCGATTCAGAAGAGGATTCAGATTCGGGCGAAGATAGCGATTCTGAAGAGGAATCGAGTTCAGAGGAACACAGTGATTCGGAGGAAGATTCGATTTCCGAAGAGTTCAGCGATTCAGAAGTAGATTCAGATTCGGACGAAGATAGTGATTCGGAACAGGATTCCAATTCTGAAGAATACAGCGATTCGGAGGAAGATTCGATTTCCGAAGAGTTCAGCGATTCAGATGAGGATTCAGATTCGAGCGAAGATAGTGATTCGGAACAGGATTCCAATTCTGAAGAATACAGCGATTCAGAAGCAGATTCAAGTTCTGAAGAGTTCAGTGATTCGGAGGAAGATTCGATTTCCGAAGAGTCAAGTGATTCAGAAGTAGATTCAGATTCGGATGAGGATAGTGATTCAGAACAGGATTCCAATTCTGAAGAGTTCAGCGATTCAGAAGTGGATTCAGATTCGGACGAAGATAGCGATTCAGAAACAGATTCAAGTTCTGAAGAACACAGCGATTCTGAAGCATCAAGTGATCCAGAAATAGATTTAAATTCCGAAGAACATAGTGATTCGGAGGTAGATTTTAGTTCTGAAAAATTCAATGAATCAGATTCAATTGTGGGCAATTATTTTGATAATAGAGCTAGAAATATTATGCCAAATGAAGGTAATTCTGATACGACCAGTCATGATTTGCCAAATAAACAGTCTTTCGACATTGCCAGTGCAAATACGTCAAATGATGAAACGCCCACACCATATGGTTCTCTGTACCCAATCGTGTTACCGAGAACAGCTAAACAAGCAGTAACAACAGTTGAGCCTACTTTACCAAGCAGTGCTAGCGCGGTTGAAGAGATTGTGAAAATGTTGCCAGCGCTAGGCGGTCTATTTGTCGGTGTCGGTGGTACTGCTGCCTTTGCACGTAAGCGAGATATTTTGATAACGATTTCAACTGATGGTTATCTCAAGCGTAGCGCAACATCTGCAAATGCTGACACCATTAGAAATCGTGACACGATTACTTTTGCTGAAAAAGCGCGTTTATCTGATAAAATTTTAATTTTCACAAATTGTGGGAAAATGATTTACCGACCAATTTCTGAAGTAAAAAACTTTCGACTTACTGAAAATGATGAAGGGCAACACATTAGTGAGTTGACTTCGGATATTTTACCAGATGAAAGAGCTATTTTTGCGAAAATTGTTGAGAGATGTGATTGTTCGGATAACGTTATTGTTGCGACCCAAAATGGTTTAGTCAAGCAGATTCCAATTAGTGATTTGGCGCCGAGACAAGACTATAAGAAAAATAGTCAAGAATATATCCATTTGTCAACTGATGACGAAGTAATTTGTGTTGCAAATGTGACAACTGAGACTTTTTTGTTCACAGCAGATGATGGGCAAACTATTTATATCAATCCAGAAGATATACCGATTGAAAGGGTTCATGATTCAGGTGTTCAGATTGAGGCAATAATCAAAGGGTAAAAATCAGAAACCGTCATGTATAAATTACGAGGCGGTTTTTCGATTGTCTTATAAATAGGCAAAAAAAGCCATAAATTTTGCTATAATAGAGTTATGAATAAAAATCAAGGAAAAAATAGCGAAACAGAATCGGCAAATGATACAGTCTACGGTGTTCATGCCGTTATTGACTCACTTACTGAAAATCTTGGCAATAAACTTTATATTCAAGACGATTTGCGTGGTAAGAATGTTGACAAGATGAAAAGTCTTGCCAGCGAGAAAAAAGTCAATATTTCTTTTATTAGTAAAGAAAAGCTAAAAGAAATGGCTGATGGTGGTGTACACCAAGGCTTTGTCCTAAAAACGAGTGCTTATGCCTATCAGGAACTATCAGATTTGCTGAAACTGACAAAAAATGCGGAAAATCCTTTGCTTATCATCATTGATGGCTTGACTGATCCGCATAATCTTGGGAGTATTCTCAGAACGGCTGATGCGACAAATGTTTCGGGCGTTATCATTCCCAAACATCGTTCGGTTGGTGTGACACCAGTTGTCGTCAAGACGTCGACTGGCGCAGTTAATCATATTCCAATTGCCCGTGTGACCAATCTATCTCAAACGCTTGACAAGCTTAAAAGTGCGGGTTTTTGGGTTTTTGGTACGGACATGAATGGCACACCGTACAGTAAGTGGAACACACAAGGTAAAGTGGCGCTCATTATTGGTGCAGAAGGTGCTGGTATTACGTCAAATATCAAAAAGCAAGTTGATGAAATGATTACGATTCCCATGAAAGGTCATGTTCAGAGCCTTAATGCAGGTGTTGCGGCAGGCATTCTGATGTATGAATGGGCGCGAAATTTCGGTGCTAAGTAAATGAAGAAGCGACTTTAAGGAAATTGTCGAATGATGCAAGTTTTGAAGGCAATAGCTTAAATAACACAACAGATAGTATAAAATCAATCACAGATTTATCTGACAATTATCTCAAATTTTAGTCATTGGCTTCTTGGAAGAGAATTTTATTGTAGAAATTGTCAAAATTAAATTAGCTAAGTGACATTGAGTTGAAAATAGTGATATAAGCCAATTAAAACAACGATTGTAACGCATACAGGAGTAGGTATCATCATCATATTTTCGCATGGAAAAAGCAACTGAACTTAAATTCTACAAATATTAACAAAAAAATCACAGTAAATATCTTGTTTTACTGTGATTTTGTGTTAAAATAAAAAAGAGTGTTTATGCCGAAAATCGGATACTAGGCAACTTTTTACATAATTATACTCTCTAGCTAGAAAATTAAAATACAAAAACTGCTAATTTTCTAGGTAAAAGAGTATTAACTAAAAATATGATGAAATGGAAATGGAAGGAGTCGCTTTAATGGCCAAAAGTGGACTTTATACGGGACTGGATATTGGAACTAGCACAATAAAAGTGTTGGTTGCCGAGTATGTCTCAGGAGAAATGAATATAATCGGTGTCGGAAATGCAAAATCTGACGGTTTAAAAAATGGTACAATCGTTGACATTGAAAAGGTAGCAAATGCAATTCGTAAGGCAGTTAATGCTGCGGAAGAACGTGCGGGTATTCAAATCACAGAGCTGAATGTTGCACTTCCTGCTAATCGACTCGAAGTTGATACTTGTCAGGGTATGGTAACGATTAATAGTGAGTCAAAAGAAGTGGTTGAAAGCGACATTACGCAAGTCGTTTCGAGTGCTTTGATGCGGGGTATGATGCCTGAGCGTGAAATCGTTGCTGTCGAACCAAAAGAGTTCACAGTTGACGGCTTTTCTGGTATTTCAGATCCGCGTGGCATGTTTGGTGTCCGCTTAGAGATGAAAGGGCAAGTTTATACAGCGCCGAAAACTTTGGTACACAACATTCGTCGAGCAGTTGAACGTGCGGGTTATCATATCGAAAATATCGTGATTGCACCTTTAGCCTTGGCACATCATGTGCTAAATGAGGGTGAGCGTGAATTTGGTACGGTACTGATTGATTTGGGTGCGGGACAGACGAGTGTGATTGCAGTGCGCGATCAAGAATTGCAGTTTGCCCACATTATTTCTGAGGGTGGCGATTACGTTACCAAAGATATTTCAACTGTTCTCAATACATCGCTTGAACAGGCAGATAATCTTAAACTCAACTATGGCGAGGCAACAACAGAACGCGCAAGTCAAGATGAAAAATTTCTTGTTGATGTTGTTGGCCACACAGAACCTGTTGAAATTACGGAATATTATTTGTCACAAGTTATTGAAGCGCGCTTGGTTCAAATTTTTACACGTGTCCGCCAAGATTTGGAGCGCTCGCGTGATATTGATTTACCAGGTGGTATTGTCTTACTTGGCGGTGCTGCAGCAATGCCAGGCATAACAGAGCTTGCTACGCAAGTTCTTGGTGCCAATGTTCGCCTATATGTGCCAAATGAAATGGGACTTCGTAATCCAACATTTGCTCAAGTTATTTCGATTGTTGATTATGTTGGCAGTCGTTCAGACATTGAGGTTTTGGTGGCGAGTTCAGCAGTCGGTAATCTTGCTTTTGCAGAACCAATAGTGGATAATGTACCGATTTACAATGAGCCAACGCCTACACCTACTTATATTGAAAATACTTACTCGCAAGATAGCGATGAACCAACTTATGTGTTACCAAAACCACAAGTTAGTCAGACGCCATCAGGAGAAAAAGCGCCACGTGAGGGTATTTTTGACAAATTGCGTAATGTTGTCAATAATATGTTTGATTAAAACTGGACTTAGGTAATTTCAAGATAGTGTAGAAAATAGATATTACCTTACAAAATAAATTTGGAGAAATTAAATCATGGAATTTTCATTTGACGATGGGCTCATGCAAGGAGCTGTTATAAAAGTTATCGGTGTCGGTGGTGGCGGTGGCAATGCCATTAATCGGATGGTTGAAGAAGGCGTTTCAGGCGTTGAGTTTATCGCCGCAAATACAGATGTTCAAGCACTTCACGCATCTAAAGCAGATGTTGTGATTCAACTCGGACCAAAATTGACACGTGGTTTGGGCGCAGGTTCAAAACCCGAAATCGGTCAAAAAGCGGCGGAAGAATCTGCCGAAGTCATTGAGCAAGCCTTACAAGGTGCGGATATGGTCTTTATCACTGCTGGTATGGGCGGTGGAACTGGTACAGGTGCTGCGCCAGTTATTGCTAAAATCTCACGTGAATTAGGTGCCTTGACCGTTGGTGTGGTTACACGACCATTTGGTTTTGAAGGCTCAAAACGTGGTTATTTTGCCTCAGAAGGTATCGAAATGCTTAAAACGGCAGTTGATACTTTGTTGATTATTTCAAATAATAACTTACTTGAAATCGTTGACAAGAAAACGCCATTGACTGAGGCACTTCGTGAAGCAGATAATGTTTTGCGCCAAGGCGTGCAAGGTGTGACAGACTTGATTACCAATCCTGGGATGATTAACCTTGATTTTGCTGATGTGAAAACTGTTATGGCAAATAAAGGTGATGCGCTCATGGGTATTGGAACTGCATCGGGTGAAGATCGTGTGATTGAGGCAACGCGTAAAGCGATTTACTCGCCACTTCTTGAAACAACGATTGAAGGCGCTGAAAATGTTCTCTTGAACGTGACAGGCGGTATGGATATGAGTTTGACCGAAGCCCAAGATGCTTCTGAGCTCGTTATTCAAGCCGCTGGTAATGACGTCAATATCCTTTTGGGTACATCAATTGATGATAGCCTAAGAGATGAAATTCGTGTTACTGTTGTTGCGACAGGTGTCTCTGATGATGAGTTACAAGCCTCATATCAAACAACATTAAATCAAACACAAGCCCAACAACAGCCGATGCATCAGCAGCAAGCACCAGTAGAAGAGCAACCACGTCGTCGTGTGCTTGGTGCATCAAATCTTGATTTATCCAATAATAATTTTGGCACACGTCAAGCAGAACCTGAAAGTTCTGCACCAGAATCAGCTTTTGGTAACTGGGACATTCGCAAAGGAAACAATGTGCGTCGTGCACCAGCTGAGCCAGCTAATCCAGCTGGTGTCAGCAGTTTTGGAGGTACAGCAACCTCGTCAACTAATGATGACCTTGATATACCGCCATTTTTGAGACGTTAAGTCATGCACATTTTTGAAAATGTCCAAGAGGTTTTGAAAAAGATTGCCACAGTTGAAGAAAGTTGCGGGCGCAAAACCACTGTTGTCGGTGTCACTAAGTCTGTTGACACAAAGGCTGCACGTGAGTTGGTCAAGTCGGGGATTGTAAATATCGCTGAAAATCGGACTGAGCTTTTCTTGGATAAATATAACAAGATGTCTAATCTTGATGTGACTTGGCATCTTATTGGTACCTTACAACGTCGTAAAGTCAAAGAGGTCATTAACTTGGTTGATTATTTCCATGCGCTTGATTCTGTTAAATTAGCACAAGAAATTGATAAGCGAGCCAAACATGTCATCAAGTGTTTTTTGCAAGTCAATGTATCGGGTGAAGCAAGTAAACATGGCTTTTCGCCAAATGACTTAGACCAAGTTCTAGCGGAAATAGCTGATTTGTCTCATATTCAAATCGTTGGTTTAATGACAATGGCACCAATTAATGCAACAGATGCTGAGCTTGATTCGATATTTGCCAAGGCAAGCGCCTTGCAACGTCAAATTGCGGCTCAAAATTTAACTCATAGCCCTTGTACAGAGTTATCAATGGGAATGAGTCGAGATTATCAACGCGCTATTCAACATGGTGCAACTTTTGTTAGAATCGGTAGTGAGTTTTTCAAATAAAATAAGTAGGTAGAAATTAATGGCTTTTAAAGACTTTTTAGAAAAAGCAAGAGACTTTTTTGTAATAGGAGATGAGGACGAAACAGTAGGACCGCAAGCGCAAGTCGCGTCTGCTCCAACCCCTCCAGTTGCGGCGCAACCTCAGATACAACCGAAACGCCCGCAGGTCGTGACAAATAGCGCACCAACTCCTGAACCTAGGCAAGAACAAAAAAAGCAAGTGCGACCTGAACCAATGCCAAATCAAGGGCATTCAAATACACCAAAAAGGAAACTCCCTCCTCAAACTCAAGGTCTTACCCCAACGATTGCGATAAGGGAGCCAGCTGCCTATGATAATGTCATGGAATCAGCTCGTGTTGTGCGCAATGGCGAGAGTGTTTTGCTCAACTTTAAAAATATGAGCGATCAACAAGCACGTCGGTCAATTGACTTTTTGACTGGGGTAATCTTTACAATTGATGGTGATATTCAAAATGTTGGTGGGCAAATTTTCTTGTTGACACCAAACGGTATGGCTGTTGATGCTGAAAAAGAATTGAGTGTGCTTTCAGGTCGTAATTTTGAAGGTTTGGACAATTTTTAAGGTCAGTTTTCTAAAAATTGGGGGGAAGAATGATTATTTTCATTGATAGGCTACTCACACTTTATGAGTGCGTTTTGATTATTTATGCTTTGATGAGTTGGGTGCCTGACCTTGCATTTAGTGGTGTTGGTAGGTTTATAGAGCGACTTGTTCGACCCTATCTATCTATTTTTGAACGTCTGCCACTGAGATTTGCGGGTATTGATTTCACGGTTATTGCTGGTCTTTTGATTCTTGAAGTGGTGCAACGTCTGCTTTTTTCTCTCTTTTATTTTTAATGGAGCAGACAAGTATTTATCAGCATTTTCGGGCGAGCGAGCGCAACTTTATTGAAAAAGTCAGCGATTGGGTGGTGCGCGTTTCTGAGACTTACACCCTTGTTGTGACTGACTTTCTCAATCCTCGGCAGATTTTTATCTTGACGACTTTGGCAAATGCGGCAGAACTTCAGCTATTTACCAGTTCAGCTGTCGCTGAAACAGAGTATGTTAAGGCAATTTTAGCACCAAGTTATTATGAATTAGATGTGGCAGATTTTGAATTGGCTTTATTACAAATTGATTTTGCAAGTCAATTTGTCACACTTAAACATTCGCAAATTTTGGGAACTTTCCTTGGCGAAACTGGCTTGGAACGTGCTAAAATTGGTGATATTGTGGTGCATGATAGCTTTGCTCAGGTGTTTGTTGAGGCTAAACTTGTGCCACTATTTATTGAGAGAATCACGAAAATTGCGCGAAGTGGTGTTAAAATTCGAGAGATTGATTTGGCACAGTTTGTTCCGTCAGCTGAACTTTCGCTAATGAAACAAATCACAGTGTCAAGTTTGCGTTTGGATAAAGCTATTGCAGGTATTTTTAATATCTCTCGCAATTTGGCGCAAAATTTGATACAATCAAGTAAGGTAAAGGTTAATTATGTAGAAAATCTGCGTAATGACTTTGAGCTTGATGAAAATGATCTGATTAGCGTGCGTGGTTTTGGGCGTTTTAAGATTGTTCAAAATCTTGGGTTGACCAAAAAAGAGAAACTTCGAGTAGAAGTTAAACTCATTACAAGTAAAATTTAAATTACTAAAAAACGTTACATATAATAAGGAGGATACCACCTGTGGCATTAAATAGTTTAGATGTTCAAAACAAAACATTTTCAACAAAATTACGTGGCTACAATAAAGGCGATGTTGATGATTTTCTTGATCTAATTGTTCGAGATTATGATGATTTTGCAGCGAAACTTAAAGAACAAGACCGTGAGCTGAAAAGTTTGCGCGAGCGTGTGAATTATTTTGAGGGCATGAAAGATTCGCTCAATAAATCAATCGTTGTGGCGCAAGGTGCAGCAGATAATTTGAAAGAGCAAGCCTCAAATGAAGCCAATACGATTACAAGTGAGGCAGGGCAAAAAGCTCAGTATATTTTGGAGGCTGCTAAGAAAGAGGCGGGTGGTATTCTCAACTCTGCCTCTGATGATGCACGCCGTTTGGTTAAAGAAACAGATGAATTAAAACGCAAGATGCGCATTTATCATCAACGAATGACGTTAATGGTTGAAGCGCAACTTGAGGGTATCAAGTCTCATGAATGGGAAGATGTTTTGCGCCCGACTGCGACTTATATTGCTGATGGCGAGGATAAACTCAAAGAAATCATTGACGAGCATGATGGTAATACGGTTAAGATTAACCATTTTACAACTGAGGTGAAATCGGCACTTGATTCTGAGTTTGAAGCAGCAGCAACTCCGATTCAAGCAGAAGTTTCTAGCTTGAATGAGCAGAGTATTGCGCCAGAAGCTGATACTGAAAAATAAAACGATAATGCGAAAATCAACAGATATTAACAGCGAGCAAGAGAATGGTGGAAGTCTTGTATTCCCTTTGTTGATGGACATCAGATTGTTTTGATGTTTTAAGTTTGGTCTCCTTTATCAGACTATTTGTGAGGCTTGTTTAGTATATCAAGTGAATTAGGGTGGTACCGCGGCTTTTCGTCCCTACGTCAAGCCTTTTTGTTTTTTTGGCGCGATGACTTCGTTAGCTTTCAGCTCGTAGCCGTAAGGCTACTTCCCTTCAGCTGCCTTGTCCTCACGCCAAAAAAACTCAAAAAAGTTTGTAAAATTTTTATCGCGATGATTTCGTTAGTTTTCATCTCTTAGCCGTATGGTATTTCCTTTCAGCTGACTTGTTCTCACGTCAAAAAAACTCGAAAAAGTTTGTAAATTTTTATTGTGATGATGTCGTTAGTTTTCATCTCTTAGCCCAATGCTACTTCGGTTCAGTTGATTTGTTCTCATGACAAAAAACTCGAAAAAGTTTGTTATCGCGATGATTTCGTTAGTTTTCATCTCTTAGCCGTATGGTATTTCCTTTCAGCTGACTTGTTCTCATGACAGAAAAACTCGAAAAAGTTTGTAAAATTTTTATTGTGATGATTTCGTTAGTTTTCATCTCTTAGCCGTATGGTATTTCCTTTCAGCTGACTTGTTCTCATGACAAAAAACTCGAAAAAGTTTGTAAATTTTTATTGTGATGATGTCGTTAGTTTTCATCTCGTAGTTGTAACAAAGGCTCGCTCGTCTTAGTAGCCTTGTCCTTACGTCAAAAAAGTTTGGAAAATTTTCTTGTCGTGAGAGGTTTGTTATACTCATTTAACTGTAAAAAAACTTACGAAACTTTTGTGCTAGATTCGTCAATTCTAGGTGACAAGGCAAAGCGTACAGGTGTACGGTGAGAGTTGTCAACGACGAAGTGGCGAAAAGTGTTAGCTTTTTATAGTTAAACGAGTATAGTCACAGTTGTATCGAAAAAATGGACTTAAAAACTTTAAAAACAGATAAAAACTATTCTGGTTTTAGAGTTGGTTGCCCGTACTAAATTGTTACCCAAATTGATAATAAAGAAAGTGAAGTTATTAATATGAAAATTAAAGAAACTTTAAATCTTGGCAAAACAGCTTTTCCAATGCGTGCTGGTCTGCCTAATAAAGAGCCACTCATGCAAGAGGCTTGGGATAAGGCTAACCTTTATGCTTACCGTCTCAAAGAAAACGAGGGGAAACCGTCATTTGTTCTGCATGATGGTCCGCCGTATGCGAACGGCGATATTCATGTTGGGCATGCCTTGAATAAAATTTCAAAAGATATGATTATCCGTTACAAAAACATGGCAGGTTTTCGCGCACCATATGTGCCTGGCTGGGATACGCATGGCTTGCCGATTGAGCAAGTGCTGACTAAGCAAGGTGTCAAGCGTAAAGAGCTTGATCGTGCGGATTATTTGCGTCTGTGTCGGGATTATGCCCTATCGCAAGTAGCTATTCAGCGTAAAGGTTTCAAATCGCTCGGTGTTTTGGGCGATTGGGAACAGCCTTATATGACTTTGCAGCCTGAGTTTGAGGCAGCGCAAATTCGTGTTTTCGGTAAAATGGCTGAAAATGGTTATATCTATAAAGGCGCGAAACCGATTTATTGGTCGCCGTCATCTGAAAGCTCGCTTGCTGAGGCTGAGATTGAATATGAAGATGTGCGTTCAGCATCAATTTTTGTTGCATTTAAAGCAACGGATACTAAGGGAATTTTGCCAGAAGATGTTGAATTTGTGATTTGGACAACTACGCCGTGGACAATTCCGTCAAATTTGGGAATTTTTGCACATCCTGACTATGATTATGTGGTTGTTGCTGTGAATGGACGTAAATTCGTTATCGCCTCAGAATTGCTTCATGCTGTGGCTGAAAAATTGGCATGGGAAAACTATGACGTCATCCAAACAGTTAAGGGAGCAGAACTTGACTTGATGACAGCCAAACACCCATTTTATGACCGTGAAACCTTGGTCATGAATGCAGAATACGTTACGCTTGATTCGGGTACTGGGCTGGTTCACGTTGCACCAGGTCACGGGGAAGATGACTACATTTTCAGTCGGAAATATAAACTTGGTGTCTTGTCGCCAATTGATAATCGGGGTTATTATACGAATGAAGCACCAGGACTTGAAGGTCTTTTCTATGATGAAGGTAATAAAAAAGTTACAGAATTGTTAGAAGAAAATGATGCTTTGCTCAAACTTGAATTTTTCACGCATAGCTATCCGCATGACTGGCGTACTAAGAAACCTGTGATTTATCGCGCAACACCGCAATGGTTCGCCTCAATTGACAAATTTCGCGAGAATATTTTGAGCGAAGTTGAAAAAGTGGATTGGATTGTGCCATGGGGTAAAACGCGTTTATATAACATGATTCGTGACCGTGGTGATTGGGTTATCAGCCGTCAACGTGCTTGGGGCGTGCCATTACCGATTTTCTATGCTGAGGATGGGACGGCGATTATAACACCTGAAACAACGGCACATGTTGCTGAACTTTTCGCTGAAAATGGTTCGGTTATCTGGTGGGAACGTGAGGCGAAAGACCTTTTGCCGACTGGTTTCACGCACCCAAGTTCGCCAAATGGGGCATTTACCAAAGAAACGGATATTATGGACGTTTGGTTTGACTCGGGTTCGTCTTGGCATGGCGTGCTCAATCAGCGGGAAGAATTGACTTATCCAGCCGACCTTTACCTTGAGGGTTCTGACCAGTATCGTGGTTGGTTCAACTCGTCTATCACGACTTCTGTTGCTGTTAATGGTATTGCGCCATACAAGGCGGTGCTGTCGCAAGGTTTCGTCCAAGATGCCAAAGGGCGTAAGTTTTCTAAATCTTTGGGCAATGGGATTGCACCGAAAGACGTGACCAAACAGTATGGTGCAGATATTCTGCGCTTATGGGTTGCTAGCGTTGATAGTACGTCTGATGTGCGTGTTTCTATGGATTTGATTGGTCAAACTTCAGAAAGTTATCGTAAAATTAGAAATACATTGCGTTTCTTAATTGCCAATACCTCTGATTTTGATAAATCAAAGGATACGATTGCTTTTGCTGACTTGCATGGTTCTGATAAATATCTTTTGATTCGTCTGAATCAGGTTGTGACATCGGTGCGCGAGGCTTACGATCGTTATAATTTCATGGAGGTTTATCGGACGATTTTCAATTTCTTGACTAATGATTTGTCTGCTTTCTATCTTGATTTTGCTAAGGATATTGTTTATATTGAGTCTGAAAATTCTTTTGCTCGTCGTCGAATGCAAACGGTTATGTATGAGATTCTGGTTAAATTGACGAAATTGCTTGTGCCGATTGTGCCACATACTGCTGAGGAAATTTGGACTTATCTGGAACAAGAAGAGGAGGCTTACGCTTATTTGGCTGAGATGCCAAATGCTACCGTTATTGCAGATGCAGATGAAATTCTTGATTTATGGTCAGCATTTCTTGACTTCCGCGCAGGCGTGCTAAAAGCGCTTGAAGTTGCGCGCGAGGACAAGGTTATCGGCAAGTCGCTTGAGGCTAGCGTAACGGTTTATCCTGATGAAGTGACCAAGGTGCTGATTGCAAGCATTGCTGAGCAAGAAGATGTTGCAACACTTTTGATTGTGTCTGAATTTGCTATTTCTGACGAGATTGCGCCTGAGGAGGCGGTAAAGCTTGATGAAATTGCAATCAAAGTTGCGCATGCTCATGGCGAGGTTTGTCAACGTTGTCGTCGTTTGGATAATACAGTTGGGGCAAATGCGAATCCGCATTTTGCTGAATTGTGTGACCATTGTGCGACGATTGTTTCTGCTGAATTTCCAGAAGTTGCGACTACTGGTTTTGAAGAAAAATAGATATAGACGTGTTTAAGCACAAAAATAAAATAGATTTCGGCTAGTATAAAAGCGCTCAATAAGGGCGCTTTTTGCTTTATTTGGGAATTCAATGTGCCTGTTTAAACAGGTAGAGATGGCTTAGGATATAATAGGCGAATGATATTAATGAGATAAACATTAGGTTTTCTTGTAGAGTTGAGGAGACTTCAATACGCCAAAAGTTGAGTTGGTAATGCCTAAAAAAACTTGGGATAACAAAACATAAAACTATTGTGAGCCAAACTGAAAATCGGAATTTTCGACGTTGCTTTGTCTGAAAAAATAAAATGATTTGTTATTTTATTTTTTCAGACAATAATCATCACGAGGATCAGCAAAAAGTAGGGTGATAAACACTGTAAAAAGTGAGAAATAACTGTGTTCTCGTCCGTTGATTTCGATGGTATTGATACTTTGCACAATCGGAAAGAAAAATAGATAGGGGATGACAAGGCAGATATTTGTTTTGAAAATCTGCCAAATACTGATGTTTGGAATGACTTTGAGAATTTCTTGTGCTGCCTCTTTTGGCTGATTGCCAAAGAACCTTTCTGCTGAAATGCCGTCAAGTTCGGCGGTTTTGAGGTCATTTGCGATTTCATTTATTTTTTATTCAAGTTCAATGGGGGATTTAAAAAAAGCGTTATTTCGGAGGTAAATGGTTAAATTTAGCAGAAAATTTTTATTGTTAAGCGTTAGAGTTTGACTGATTTTATCATTGTCGAGCGTGAGTTCTTTGAGAGTTGGCATGGGTGTTACTCCTTATTTTTTAGAAAATGTTTGAGAATGTAGGAAGCGCCGATGATAACGAAGATAAAGCTGTGTATTGGTTTGATAACTGGTGGTAGTTCAATCTGCCAAAAGTAGCGTTGCCATTTTTCAATCAATTGTGGCATGAACAGCCATAAGGCAACTGCTAAGCAAAATATTGCTAGGCTTAATAATTGATAACCTTGTCGATGTTTGGCGTTAAAAGCTGAAAGATTGAGGCATTTATTGAGGATGAAAAAGAGAATTGCTGTGAAAATGAGGCAGATAATCAATGAGAGGACAGCAAAGATAGAGGTGCGTTTGACCGTTGATTTGTCGGGTGTAGAGTGTGGCGATTGGGAGGCTGTAAATGAGGAGAATTGACGTGAGAATAGTATTTTCTTTGATAAATTGCCAGTTACTTTTCTTGGGTAGGGCTTTGAGGAGTTCCTTTGTGGCGACTTTGGGTTGATTGCCAAAGAACTTTTCGGCGGAAATGCCGTTTGCTTGAGCGTTTGCGATGTCATTTGCGATTTCGTTGATTTTCAGTTCGAGCGTTAATTTATCTTTGAAAGTTGCCAGTGTTGCCAGATGTAGTGCCAAATCGTTTACGAAAGTGGCGTTTTCTTCATCAAGTTGAGAGATGATTTTTTCTGTTTCCTTGGAAATTTGTTTAAGTGTTGTCATGTCTTGCTCCTTTTTTGTAGCAAATGAAACGATAATAAGAAATATCAGCCAAACTAACGGAAATTTCAATTATCACAGCTTGTAGTACGTGCCATTTTAGTTAGTTTGGCTGACCTTTTAAAGAAGAAAAAGTGTATGAGAATAACGCTAAAAATTGATAAGGCAACTATGATAAAGTGTGTAAAACCGAGTACTTCAAAGCAGAGAAAGTGAAAGTCGTATCTGCTTGGTGGACTAAAGAGAATGCCAACAAAACCAACGATACTACCGATAAAATAAGCGATAGTCAGTAGTTTATAGTAAGTTTTGAATCTACTTTTGTTAAATGCTAGCAGATGAATCATTTTCATTATGATGACAATATGTAAGATGTAAAAAATGAGAATTATGATAAAAATGGGAGTGAGAAATAAGTCTGCACGACGCCATTGATTTCTTTGT
Organism: Pseudolactococcus hodotermopsidis; assembly: GCF_011170085.1. Lineage (GTDB taxonomy): Bacteria > Bacillota > Bacilli > Lactobacillales > Streptococcaceae > Pseudolactococcus > Pseudolactococcus hodotermopsidis. The sequence continues at coordinate 14,595 of NZ_BLLI01000013.1, forward strand.
CAAATAATGTTGGCGTCAGGCTACTAATAAATAAGATGACGAGAGTTGGCAAAGCTTGTTTGAAAAGTTGTCTATTACTTGCGTTTGGCATGGCTTCGAGAATCTTGTCAGCTGTGATTTTAGGAGTATTACCGAAAAAATCGTAAGCAGAGATACCGTCCGCTTGCGCTGTGGCAATATCATTTAAAATTTCACTGACTTTATTTTGAAATAGACTTGTGTCTTTTAAATAGGCTTTTGTTGTTAGCGATACAAGCAGATTCATCGCAAATTTTATATTTTCTTTATTGAGCGTGTGGTTGATTAGGGAAATGATCTCAGATTCGAGCTTTTGGTTATGTGTCATGAGTTTTTTTCCTTTTCAATTTTAGCAATAAAAGTATTTTCGGCGTGCCACGCAGATAAGCAGTCAGCGAGATGAAAAATTGTTGATTTTCCTTGTTTAAGTGCATAGCAAGCTGATCATTATCTGCTTTAACGTGACTTGCATTTGTCATATGGCTTTCCTCCTTGTGTTAAATCTTCAAAAATGTTGATGAATTTGCCAAATCTGGCGATAAAATCTTTGGTTGCTTGCCTGCCGTCATTGGAGAGTGCGTAGTATTTGCGACTGGGACCTTCGGCAGATTTTCGTGTTTCGGTCGTTACTCAGTTGTTTTTTCAAATTTGGTCAATATTGGATAAATTGTGCCCATGGAAACGTCGTCAAAACCGATTGTCGCAAATTTTTGGGAAATTTCATAACCATAAAGGCTGTCAGATTTACCGATAATCATCAGTAAAAATCCCTCAACAATGCCTTTTCTCAGCTGACTTTCATTGATATAGTCGATTTTGCTCACTTCCTTTCTTGAATGCTATTATGCCTAACATAATAGTGGAAAAGAAAAAAATGCAAAAGTTATACGACTTAATTTGTAAAAAAGTATTTACATTTCTGGAATATTATGTTATCTTTAAATAGTTACGAAATAAAAAATATTAGGAGAATTATTTTGAAGAAATTCATATCATTTATCAGTTTGTTAGTTTGTGCCTCAGTATTGGTTGCTTGTTCTGGCAAAAAGTCGGCAGATTCAAATCAATCGTCAATTCCTGCTACTGGTGCTGAAAAGATTGTCAAAATTGGTTGGCAAGATAGTGGCTTTTTGTCGCCATTTACATTTACGAAGGCGGGGCCTGGTGGCTACTTACGTAATAGTTTTATTTTTGATGCTTTAACTTGGAAAGATGAGACGGGTGTGATTCCTTGGCTTGCTAGTGATTGGGAAATATCGGAAGATGAATTAATTTACACGTTTACGATTGTTGACAATGCTAATTTTTCAAATGGTGAGGCTTTGACGGCATCGGATGTTGCATTTTCTTATGATTATTTCAAGAAATATGGTTATCAATGGAGTGCTGATATGTCTAAAATTGAAAAGACAGAAGTCATTGATAAAACACATGTTAAAATCACTTTAACAGAAAAATTTGTACCTTTTATTTCAGAAATTGCTGGTATTTTACCTATTATTCCAGAATCAATTTGGAAAGATGTCACAGATCCTAAGCATTATTTGAAAGCAGACGCTTTGATTGGTTCAGGACCATTTGTCTTGAAAAAATATGATGAAGCTGCTGGTAATTATCAATTTGAGAAAAATTCTAACTATTTCAAAGGTAATGTAACGGTTGCAGGTGTTCAATATCTGGCTGTTCAAGATCGGATGTTGTCATTGACAAATAAGGAAATTGATGGAGGGATGACCTTTAGCCATGCGCAAAAAGTTGAGATGGAAAAGCAAGGGTTTACGGCTTTAGCAAGTGAGCCAACAGGTAGTGCTGTACGGATTGTTTTCAATCTTAACAAGAAACAATTTGCCTCTAAGGAATTGCGCCAAGGGATTGCCTATGCCCTAGATCGGGCTGAGATTTCTAAAAAAGTATTGGGAAGCGATCAACCGATGGTCGGAAGTGCGGGGGTGATTCCACCAGACTCTGATTGGTATAATGAAAATGTGAAGCAATATGCCTACGATACGAAAAAAGCAGAAGAAATTTTTACTTCTTTGGGATATGAGAAAGTTGATGGGCATTATCAGGAGTTGAATCTGAAATTGATTTCTAGTGGCGAATCAAAAGAGGCGTTGATCATGAAAGATATGCTAGCAAAAGTTGGTGTGACTTTGGAAGTTCAGGCGCTTGATGCGGCAGCATTTAACCAAGCTTTGGCTGATAATGATTATGATATGGCGATTACAGGGCATATTGGTTATTCTGGCGATCCTGATTTCTTACGACTTTGGTTCTCAGGTCAAGCCTATAATACTTTTGCGGGCACTGCTGTTTTTGAAAATAAAGTTTATCAAGAGTTGGCAACTTTACAGATGTCACAATCAGACGAAAAAGCGCGTCACGAGACGGTTAATAAAATGCAAGATATTTTAGCAGAAGAGTTGCCGACACTTTTACTTTATCATCGACCATTTTACTTTATGTACGATGCGACAGTCTTTGATGGTTGGTTTAATACAGCAAATGGTATTTCAGACGGTATTCCGTTGACGGATAATAAATTAGCCTTTGTTGATGTGACAAAATAAGGTAGAATGAGGCGTTAAACATATGAAGCAGACAATCAGGTTTTATCTCATTATTTTTGCTAGTCTTATTGTTTTGCTCTTTCTTTTGCCAAGATTGCTTCCAGGAGGTCCTTTGGATTTTATTTTAGGACGAGGTGATGGGCCAACGATGACTGCGGCGCAACAAGCAAAATTAATGAGCTACTACAATTTGGATAAATCAATTTGGCAACAGTTTTTGATTTATTTGCGTCATTTAGTACAGTTTAAATTTGGGGTGTCCTATTTATATCAGCAGCCAGTGATACAGTTGATTTTGACGAGATTGCCTTATACACTTGCTGTCGTTGGTATTTCTATTTTCTTTTCTTTTTTCATAGGTGTTTTATTGGGACTTTTTGTGGCAGATAAAAAAGAAACGCTAAGAAGTAAAGGCATTTTTATCGGGATGTTGACTTTATCGTCACTGCCAGAATATTTGATTGGTTTGTTACTTGTGATTCCTTTTTGTATTTTATTGAAATGGTTGCCGATGAGTGGCGCGCAAACGTCATTTTTAGAAAATGCATCAATTTGGTCTCAAATTAAAGATAGGCTGATACATGGCATTTTGCCTGTTTTAGCCTTGACTTTGGCAAATGTACCAAGTATTTTCTTGATTGTTAGAAATCAAGCAAGGGAGATTTTAAAGCAACCTTATATTGAATTTGCTGAGATGAAAGGACTCAAACACCATCGAATTATTTATCGGCATGTTTTTAGAAATATCTTATTACCAATTTTTACTTTGATGATGCAACGAATTGCGATTATCCTAACAGGAGCTATTTTTGTAGAGACACTTTTTTCCTATCCAGGAATTGGTTTATTATTGCAAGAATCAATCTTATCACGTGATTATCCGCTAATGCAAGGCTTGTTTCTAATATTTGCCTTAGTTATTTTGAGTATTAATCTCTTGACAGATTTGTATTATCCAAAATTAGACCCGAGAATTGGAGGAAAAAATGTTGAAAAAATTTAAAGTTTCAACCTTTCTTTTTCTAATGATTTTGTTACTTAGTTTCTTTATGATGAAATTTTCGCCTTATGCACCTAATAGTATTGCATTTGAAATGTCAATGTTACCGAATCAGGCGCATTTACTTGGGACAAATGCAATGGGGCAGGATGTTTTGACTAGACTTGCGCATGCCACTTTTACAAGTCTCCTTTTTGGCTTGATTGTGTCCATGATTTCGACAGCTTTGAGTGCGATTTTAGGTTTATTAGCAGGTTTTCATCAATTATCAGATAAATTTATCAATGGTCTTGCTAATATTTTAATGGTTTTTCCAAATTTGCTTATCATTTTGATTGTGGCAGCATTTACAGGTGGTGGTTTTCTTGAATTGATTCTGATGATGAGTTTTTTGACTTGGCCTGCCTATATGCGTCTGATTCGCGCAGAAGTATTACAGCTCAAAGAAATGGCTTATGTTATTTCTGCTAAAAATTTTGGTGGCAGTATGTGGCATATTTTACGGCAACATATTTTGCCAAATATTAGTTCACTTGTCAAATCAAAATTTATTATCCAGTTTCGTGGGGCGATTATTGCTGAAACAGGTCTAGCTTTCTTAGGGATTGGTGATCCAAACGTGATAACTTTGGGTAATATTATTAATGAGGGCTTTGTTAATAAACTCATCTTTTTAAATAACAGTTGGCTTTGGTTAGTTTTACCTGCTATTGTGATTTTGCTACTGACAACGATTTGTTTAACTTTTGCAAATGAACCTCAAAATAATCTTAAGATAACTTCAAACAAGAAGAAGTTGAAAAAGTCTCAAAATCCCAAAAATTATTTTGGAAATGCTAATTTGTGTGTGACTGATTTGACGCTTCAATTTGATGATAAACTAATATTAGAACAGGTGTCATTTGAAATGAAAGCGGGAGAAATCGTCAGTATTGTGGGGGCTTCGGGCGTTGGTAAAACGAGTTTTGTCAAAGCAATTTATGGCTTGTTACCGCCTGAAAATATGTCTGGCAATGTTCAAATAGCAGAGATTGATATGACAACGGCGGCTAAAAAAGAAGTCATCGGCAAGACATGCACCTACATTTACCAAGATGCAAATGCGGCATTTAATCCAGTTTTGACAATAGGCGAGCAGTTTTACGAGTATCAAAGTAATCGGCAAAAGGTGGCTGAAGCGCTTGAAAATGTTGGGTTAAATGAGACAATCTTGCAATCTTATCCGCATGAAAATTCAGGAGGAATGTTATCGCGCGCAATGATTGCTTTAGCGATTATCAATGAACCAGATTTTATTATCGCAGATGAATGTACGAGCGCTCTTGATCCGATATTGAAAAAAGAAATCGTTGACTTACTTGTCTCTAAAATCAAAAATCGTCAGATTGGTTTGTTATTTATTACACATGAATTAGAGATTGCACATAGCATCTCAGATCGTATCTTAAGAATAGAAAATCAAAAATTTATTGAGGAGGTAGCGGTGATATGAAATTGATTCAATGTGACAATTGTAGTAAATTTTTTGATGGCATATGTGCTTTTGAAGCGATTGATTTTTCGATTAATCGAGGTGAAATTATCAGCTTGATCGGAGAATCAGGGAGTGGCAAATCAACGATTGCGGAATGTATCAGTGGCATCAAAAATCTGACAACAGGTAAAGTGACGAAAATTGCCAATTTGAAAATGCAGTATATCTTTCAAAATCCAGGTCGCTCTTTTAATCCAAAGTGGCAGATGGGAAAATCCTTGTTAGAGCCTTTGAAATTGTCGAAGAAACTTGAAAATAGCACTCAAATTGACGTTTATCTTGACAAATTGAAGTTGGATAAACAGTTATTAACACAATATCCGCATGAATGTTCAGGTGGTCAGAAACAGCGTTTGGCGATTATTCGAGCGATTTTATGCGAACCTGATTTGATTATTGCTGACGAGGTTACTTCTGGTTTGGATAGTGAAAATGAACAAGAATTACTGAAGATTTTTAAAGAAATCAGTCTGTCAGGTGTTGCGATACTTTTTATTACACACAATATTAAAACGATTGAAAATTTTTCAGATCAAGTTATTGTCTTAAAGCAAGGTAAAATTGTCGAAAAAGCGATAACGAAAACGATTTTAGATGCCCCTAAACAAGACTATACTCAAAAATTATTGGCAGCTAGTCATTATTTTACATCAAGGAGAAAAGAATTTGTCAGAATTTAACAAAATAATCCAGTTATATCCCAATAATGCCTTTGCAATCAATCAAGTTGTTGCACCATTTATTGATTTAGTGGATCAGTATGCGTTTGATTTTAATGATTTGTCGCATTACCAAGTGCTTTTGATAACGGAATTTGTGGATCAGGAGTTGTTATTTAAACACAAAGAAGCCATCTCTCAATTTCTTGATGAGAAAAAAATTGTTATCTATTGTGGTCAATTATTTCGAGATTTTATTCCCGGTGCGACTTTATTTATGCCTAAGAGATTGATTAGTTATCATGATTATGAGATTAAAATTGCGACAAATTCTAGCATTTTCAAAGGTGTTAAGGCAGATGATTTGACTTATAATAAAGGCGTTGCAGGTTTTAATGCGCGTGGCTGGTATTTACCACCCAAACATGCTGAAATTTCCTTGACTTTTAAAACAGGTGGTGTGATTTCATATATTGACCGCGAAACGACTAAAGGGACGATTTTGGTACATGCAGGCCGTCAATTATTTGGCTATAAAAATCAAGATAAATCAACGGATGTCATCTCTGTTAATGTTGCAAAGTGGGTAGAAGATGAACTCACAAGATTAGAGGGGAAATAAATTGAGAAAAATAGGCGCATTGTATGCAGGAAATGCTTTTCATTATAAAACATTGAATGAACCAAAATTTGCACAGTTCATAGAAAAGATAATTTATTTGCCGGATTTGGCGGAGACTTCCTTGGCTGATTTGGCGGTGCTTTGGATTCCTTCTCAGTTACCGCTAGCTTTATTAGAAAAAAATAAAGAAAAAATTCGAGATTTTGCTGATAATGGTGGAACAGTTGCTGTTTTTGGTCCTCAACCGATTGACTTAGTCCCTAATTTAACTTGGCATGATGGGGTGACAAATTTTTGGTGGTGGACACAAGAGAATCCTGATAGCGGTTTGAAGATTGAGACACCTAGCTATCCGATTTTTAATTATTTGACTTTGGCAGATTGTACTTGGCATCAGCATGGTCATTTTGACTTACCAAAAGGAGCGGTTAGTTTGATTTCCAAAGATGATAGTGGTGTTATTTTTTATGTGGATAAGTTATCCAGTAAAGGAAATTGGGTTGTGACTTGTTTAGATCCTGACTACCATTATGGTGCTTACTTTATGCCTGCGACCGAGCGAATGCTTGAAGGCATGTTGTTATGGTTGGCTTATGGAGAGATTTAGATGACAGACAAACAAAAACCAGGCTATGTTTTTTTAACGGAAATTGGTAAAAAACGTCTGCGACCAGGCGGTATTGTGGCAACAAACTGGTTGTTTGAGCGAGGTAAATTTTCTAAGGATAAGAAAATTTTAGAAGTTGCTTGTCATCAAGGCGATACAGTGATGGAAATTGCTGAGAAATTTGGCAGTCAAGTTATCGGTATTGACCTTGATTCTGAAGCCATTAAGCGTGCTAATTTTGCTATCAATGAAAAAAATTTGACGAACTTGGCATCAACTCAAGTTGCTAATGCCTTAGATTTACCTTTTCCTGATAATTATTTTGATTGTATCATCAATGAAGCGATGCTGACAATGCTAGATGAAGATGAGAAACAACAAGCTTTGGCAGAATATTATCGTGTTTTGAAGTCTGGTGGTAAATTATTGACCCAAGATGTTTGTTTCAAGGTAAAAAATGAACAGACTAAAAATAAGTTACGACAAACAGTTAATATGCCAATTTCCCCCTTGTCAATTGGTGAGTGGCGTGCGCTTTTTGCTAAGACGGCTTTTAAACATGAATTTCAAGTTGGTAAGTGCTCTTTGCTTAGTTTTTCTGGTTTACTACGAGATGAGGGCATTAGTGGGACAGTTCGGATTCTGAAAAATGGTCTAAAAAAGGAAAATCGTGCGCAACTATTGAAGATGATTCGTTTTTTTCAACGACAGAATAACGTGTGCTATATTGTAAATCATATGGAAAAATGATAATATTAGAAAGGAATGTTAAAATGTTAAAAATTGCAATTTACGGTAAAGGTGGCATTGGCAAATCAACAACATCCTCAAATATATCAGCAGCATTATCTGAAATGGGACTTAGAGTGATGCAAATTGGTTGCGATCCAAAGGCCGATTCAACGACAAATCTTTGTGCTGGCAAGCCAGTGAACACTGTTTTAAATATGCTCCGTGAAAAAGGTGATGAGATTGCGTTAGCTGACATTGTAAAAGAAGGCTATAATGGTGTACTTTGTGTGGAGGCTGGTGGTCCGACACCAGGTATTGGGTGTGCAGGTCGAGGGATTATTACGGCGTTTGATAAATTAGAAGAACTTGGTGCTTATGAGATTTATCAGCCAGATGTTGTTTTGTATGATGTTCTTGGCGATGTTGTTTGCGGTGGCTTTGCTATGCCGATTCGTGGCGGTTATGCTGAGCATGTGTTTGTTGTTAGTTCAGGTGAAAAAATGGCAATTTATGCGGCAGCCAATATTGCCTTAGCAATCAAAAACTTTAAGGGGCGTGGCTATGCCAAAATGCAAGGCATTATTTTGAATGCAAGAAATGTTGCCAATGAAATTGAGCTGGTCAATGAGTTAGCACAAGAAATCGAAACCAAAGTGACGAGAGTTTTACCTCGAAGTGCAAGCGTACAAGAGGCAGAAGAAAAGGGACAGACAGTGATTGAGGCCTTACCAGATTCTGAGATGGCTGATGAGTACCGTGCCTTGGTTAAACAAATTATGGAGGTGTGTGAGTATGTGCCTGAGTCTTTGTGCCTTAAATAAGAAACCCTCATCAAGATTAGGCTATTCTTCCCCAGCGCATGGAGATTGGGGAATTGTTCGAGTTGGGATGTTGGTACCAGAAATTCATCAACTTTTTGTTTGTCCGTCGGCTTGTGGTCGTCACGGCGCAATAGGCGCTATTTTCCACGGTTATAAGGAGCGATTGTCTTATTTGTATTTGGATGAAGCTGATATTATTTCAGGTGGGTATGAAGAGGCTTTGCTTGAAAATATTGGCGAATTATTACGACTTTTACCAGTTCGCCCTAAAGGGGTATTAATTGTTGTCAGTTGTATTGATGACTTGATGGGGACAGATGTTGACAGCTTACTTGATGAGTTACGTGAGCAACAACCAGATATTGCTTTTAGTATGGGTCACATGAATCCAATTCAAAGTGATTCTAAATTACCACCAGCTGTCAATATTCAAAAAACAATTTATAGTTTTTTGACGTCACAAGATATGACAGAAAAAACAATTTTGTTGTCAGGTATTAATGTTAAAATTGACGAGAAATCAGAATTGTATGAAGTGCTTGGTAATGCTGGTTTTCAACTCAAGCATATCAGTGATTGCAAGACGTATCAAGCCTATCAAGAGTTAGCAAAATCGCAGCTCAATCTACTTCTATCTCCCCTTGGAAAAATGGCGGCAATAGATATGACACAACGATTAAAAATGCCTTATTTTCAATTTAATTTTAGTTTTTCGATAAAAGAAATATTAGAAAATTATAAGCGATTGTTCGACACACTTGGCATAGCCAAAGTAGATTTTTCAAAACAGGAGAAAAGTCTTAGTCATAAAATAAAGCAAGCGCGTGAGATAGTCGGGCAGCGAGAGATTGTCATTGATGATACGGCAACATTTAGACCTTTTGGTCTGGCACGTTTTTTGTATGAAAATGGCTTTAATGTCAAGGCAATTTGTCTTGATCAACTCAGAAAAATTGATCAGGAAGATTGTGACTGGATAAGTGATAATACTGAGATTCAACTTTATCTTCATAGTCAGTTTGATGCGCCACTCAAGCGTACAGAACAAGCTGAAATGCTTGCGATTGGCTTTGAAGCAGGCTATTATTTCACGTCAAATCATTTGGTTGAGCAACAATTAGACGAGGGCATGTTTGGGTTTCAGGGGATTGAAATTTTGCTTGATAAGATGATTCAAGCGAGTCTTAACACAAGCAGTCTTGAAATTGAAATTCATAGAGCAGGATTGGTGGTGTGAAATGAGTCAATTATGTGTCACATTGCCACCATTTGCACCAGATTATTCAGGTGTTTGTTCGGCTTTATTTGAATTGGGTGGTTTGATTGTCATCCATGATGCCTCGGGTTGTACGGGCAATTATACTGGTTACGACGAACCGCGTTGGTATAACTCAAAAAGTTTTGTTTATTGTTCAAGATTGCGTGAAATTGATGCGGTATTGGGCGATGATGAAAAATTAATCCAAAAAATAAAAGTAGCTGCAGAAGCCCTAAAACCAGAGTTTATTGCTATTTTAGGCTCACCTGTTCCTATGTTAATTGGGACAGATTTCACAGGCATTGCAATGGAAATCGAAGAACGCTTGGGGATACCGACCTTTGGCTTTGATACCACAGGACAATTGTTTTATCATCAAGGAATTAGTCTGGCGTTAGTCGCTTTGGCTAAAAAATATATCAAAGCACCTGAACAAAAAAAGAAACAACAGCTTAATATTTTAGGTGCTAGTCCGCTAGATTTTGGTATTAATGATAATATAACTCAGATTAAAAGTTTTTTTGTAGACAATAATTATGAAATCGGCGCTTGTTTTGCAATGGGAACAACAATTGATGACATAAAAAATGCCGCAACGGCAGCCTTAAATGTTGTGATAAGTCATTCAGGATTAGCACTTGCTAAATTAATGGCAAGAAAATATGACATTCCCTATATTTGTGGTATACCAATCGGAGCGGGGACGACGCTTCTTAGAAAAATGACAACTTTGGTGGCTGAACCACTTGAGCTTGATGTTGAGAAAGAAACGCTTATCATTCATGACCAAATCATTGCAAATTCAATTCGAGAAAGTTTAGCATGCCCTAAAAAAGTTGTTGTGGCATCTTGTTTTGATTTAGAACAGACTTTAAAAAGTGAGGGCGATTTTGTGATGAAGACAGAAAAAGAAATTATGACAGCTGTCAATGCCGGTTATAAAAGAGTAATTGGCGATCCATTAGTTTTAAGTTTGATTAAAGATGAGACTGTTGAAAAAATCGCCTTGCCTCATGAGGCGGTTTCAAGCAAAATTTATCGCAAAGATTATCCAATTTTTAGAAATTTTAAGTTATAAATTCTTTTGAAAAACTCTGTGATGCGCATAATGACGTATCACAGAGTTTTTTAGGCAATGGTGTATTGATTATTAGAAGAATTTCATAAAATTTTTGTAAAAAATATGATAGTTTATTACAAAAGTATTTTTCCAATGTGGTATAATTAAATAATGGAAAAGAATATGCAAAACGAACAGATTACTAAAATTTCAGTGTCGCTTGATGTGACACCTAAGCAAGTCAATACGGTGCTTGAGCTGACAGCCGATGGGAATACGATTCCCTTTATTGCGCGTTATCGTAAGGAGGTAACGCGCAATCTTGATGAGGTTGAAATCAAAAATATTGTTGATGAACATGAGAAGTTGATTAAACTTGATGAGCGTAAAACTGCGGTTTTGGCTAAAATCGAGGCGCTTGGCAAATTGTCGGATGAGTTGCGCAACAATATCTTGGCAGCTGAGAAATTGTCTGAAGTCGAAGAATTTTATCTGCCTTATAAGACGAAACGTCGCACGAAAGCTATGATTGCCAAGGAGCGTGGGCTTTTTGGTTTGGCTAAACTCATCATGCAAAATGGTGATGTGGCTGGAAAAGCTGCTGAATTTTTAAATGAAGAGGTACCAAGCGCTAACGATGCGATTGCGGGAGCGCTTGATATTTTAGCTGAGGCCATTTCCGAAGATGTCAAGATGCGGGCTTGGGTGTTGAACGAAATCAAGACAAATTCTCGTTTGGCAACCGTTGAAAAAGATGCCAGTCTTGATGAGAAAAGTGTTTTTCAGATTTATTATGATTTTTCGGATCAAATTTCTGAGATGCCGAATTATCGTGTGCTTGCGGTCAATCGTGGCGAGAAACTCGGCATTTTGAGCGTTAAATTTGACAATAATTTTGACAAAATGGTGTTGATGTTTGAAAATCGCTACAATGCCAAACATAATCCTTATCTGAAAACAGCGATTAATGAGGCGCTGAAATCAAAAATTGTGCCTGCTATGGAACGCAATGTTCGGGCAGAACTCAAAGAACGTGCCGAAGATGGTGCGATTGAGACTTTTGGCAAAAATCTGCGGAATCTCTTGTTGGTTGCGCCATTGAAAGGCAAAGTTGTGCTTGGCTTTGACCCTGCTTTCAGAACGGGTGCGAAAATTGCCATTGTTGATAAGACAGGCAAGATGTTGATGACGACTGTTATCTATCCTGTTAAACCTGCCTCATTGTCACAGATTGAACAAGCTAAGAAAGATTTAGCGAAACTTATCACAGATTATGAAGTTGAGATGATTGCGATTGGCAATGGCACAGCCTCGCGTGAGAGTGAGCAATTTGTCGCTGACGTGATTAAGGCGAACAATTTGTCGGCAAAATACGTTATCGTCTCTGAAAGTGGGGCGTCCGTTTACTCGGCAAGTCCATTGGCGCGGGAAGAGTTTCCTGATTTGACAGTTGAGAAACGTTCGGCGATTTCGATTGCGCGGCGTTTGCAAGATCCGCTTGCAGAACTTGTCAAAATTGAACCCAAAGCGATTGGTGTTGGGCAATATCAGCATGATGTGTCTGAGAAAAAGTTGACGGATAATCTTGATTTTGTTGTCGAAACGGTGGTCAATCAAGTCGGTGTCAATGTCAACACGGCAAGCAGCAGTTTGCTTTCCCATGTTGCGGGCTTGAATGCGACCATTGCCAAAAATATCGTGGCGTATCGTGAGGAAAATGGTGTGATTAAATCGCGCGCAGAAATCACGAAAGTGCCACGTCTTGGTGCTAAGGCGTTTGAACAGGCGGCTGGTTTCTTGCGCATTCCAAATAGTGACAATATCCTAGATAATACAGGCGTTCATCCAGAATCTTACAAAGTTGTGGCTGATTTGTTTGCGGCGTTTGGCATTTCTGAGCTGGATGAGGCGGCGCGTGTGAAACTTGAAAAAGCTGATTTGCCGAAATTGGCTGAAAAACTGGCGGTTGGTAAGGAAACATTGCAAGATATTATTTCTGATTTGCTCAAACCTGGTCGTGATTTGCGGGATGATTTTGATGCACCGATTTTGCGGTCGGATGTCTTGTCAGTCAAGGATTTACGTGTTGGTCAAAAACTGGAAGGTGTGGTCAGAAATGTTGTTGATTTTGGCGCATTTGTGGATATTGGTATTAAAGAAGATGGGCTGGTTCACATTTCTCGGATGTCGAAAAATTTTGTTAGAGATGCCTCAAAAGTCGTTGCTGTTGGTCAGATTGTGACGGTTTGGGTTTATCAAATTGACCAAAGTCGTGGCAGCAAGGTCGGCTTGTCGATGGTTGCGCCGAAAGATTTACCAGAAAATGATGACAAGTAAAGATGACCAACTCTTAGCCTTTGTCAAATGGGTGTCAGAAACTGATTTTGGTCAACCTTTTGAGCATGAGGTGCGATTTAACGGGCGTTTGCGCTCAACAGGTGGGAGATTTTTCCCGAAAGATTTGCATTTGGATTTTAATGAAAAAATGTATGACCAATTTTCTGAAGACGTTTTTCGGCAGATTGTGCAACATGAATTGGTACATTATCATCTGTATCGTGCGGGACGTGGCTATAAGCATGCGGATTCTGACTTTAAAAATCTATTGGCACAGGTTGGTGGTTTGCGGTTTGCACCGACATTGCCTGATAGTCAGCACTTGACTTATGTGTGTCAGACTTGTGGTCAGATTTATCTGCGCCGTCGAAAGTTGGCTGTTGACAACTATCGTTGTGGCAATTGTCATGGGAAATTAGCATTAGAGAGAAATCATTGTGAAAAAATCTGAGCAGAAAAAGTTACTTAAAACAGGTAGGAAATTTTACAAGAAGCTGACTAGAAGGCAACAGTTAGTTGTTGCAGTTGTTGTTTTGATTGGCTTGGCGGTTTATTTTCTGCCTAGTCAGTTTGGCGATTTGAAATCGTTTTCTAATCAGAATAGTCAGGCTAATTCTGATTTTCTTAAACTTAAATGGGCTGGTTCAGATGATTATTTTACTGAGGTTAATGGTGGTAGGGCAACTTTTACGCAAGAAGAGTTGCGTCAGGATTCTGAGGAAGATTACTGGCTGACATTTTCAGCGCTAGATGCTTTAGATAGAGCGCAGCAAGCCAATGCTCGTCTGAGTTATGATCAATATATGGCAGTTAAAACCATGAAGCGACCGCGTATCCCGAACGATCCAATCGGTTGGTATCACGATGGCAAGTCCAATAATCAGGAGATTTATTTTGGTAATGGCTTGGTTACGTTATATAATCGTAGTCATTTGGTGGCGTGGATGTTTTCGGGCGATGCAGGTAGCAAGGAGAATCTGGTAACAGGGACACGAGCGATGAACTCGCCTGGTATGCAGGAATTTGAGACGGCTATTTCAGATGTTTTGTACTATGAGCGGCTGCATGTGCGTTATCAGGTAACGCCGATTTATGAGGGGGCTGAACTTTTACCACGTGGGGTACATTTAATGGCAAAGTCGATTGAAGATGATGGTAAGGCTTGTGATTTCAATGTTTATGTGTTTAATGTGCAGCCAAATTATACGATTGATTATGCAACTGGAGTTGGGACTTTTAAGGGTTAGATATTTTTAGGTTGAAAGAATTGATAAAAATAATGATACTGAAAGCGGTGCGCGTAGCGCAAACTTACGTAGAAAAATAGGAAATTGACGGTTCTGCGCTGGCGCAGGTTCTGCAAGTTATCTTTTTTCTACGTAAGTTAGCTTGAAGTTCAAATAAGGAGTAAAAAGTGAAAACTTCAATTCAAGAAATTAAGCAAATACCAAAAATTGAGCTACATTGTCATCTTGACGGCTCAATTTCGATGAAGATGATTCGCACTTTGGCGAAAAATGCTGGGATTAAAATTCCTTTGTTAGATACTGAATTGCAAAAAAGATTGACAGCACCGACAGAGGGGCATGATTTGAGGAGTTATCTCAAGCCTTTTGACTTTGTTTTGCCCTTGCTTCAAACGGAGCAGAATCTTGCGCTTGCAGCTTATGATGTGATTGAGCAGTGTGTGGCAGATGCGATTCGCTATATTGAGATTCGTTTTGCGCCAACTCAGCATTTGGCGGGTGGGCTTACGATGATACAGGCTGTTCAGGCTGTGGGGCGTGGTTTGGAAGCGGGTAAAATTCACTATGGTATTCAGTCAAACCTGATTTTATCAGGGATGCGCAATGAGCCAGTTGCTTCTGTTATGCAGTTGGTTGATGGCATTGTTGATGGGACTTTGACAAATGTTGCTGGTTTTGATTTGGCTGGGGAAGAAGTTGCTGGCTTTGTCAGTAAATTTGCGCCTGTTTTGGAGAAAGTCAAGGCAAACAACATTCCCTTGACTTTACATGCGGGAGAATGTGGCTGTGCGCAAAATGTACTAGACTCAGTTGCTGCTGGTGCAAGTCGGATTGGTCATGGTGTTGCTATCAATGCGCACCCAGAAACTTGGGCAACGCTTGCTGAAAATAAAACGACTTTTGAATTGGCACCGACCTCTAATTTTCAGACTGGGGCTGTTGATAAGCTAGAAAATTATCCCTTTAAGAAATTGTTTGATGCGGGTGTTAGAGTGACGATTAACACGGATAATCGAACGGTTTCAGGCACAACGCTCAATGATGAATATCTCAAACTTGCCGAATGGTATGATTTTAATGAAATTGATTTTCGGCAAATGAATAACTATGCTTTTGAAGCAAGTTTTATGTCAGATGAGTTGCGAACGGCTTTGGGCAAGGAATTTGGTGCGGTTGTCAAGGCTGAAATGCCGACTTTGGAGATTGAAGAGAGGATTGACAGGTTGGATGCGGTTTTGGCTCAGAAAGTTCTGGAAGCTAAAAAGGAAGTTTTCAATCGTGCAAAATTGACACGGAAAATTCACTTTATTCGCGCAGAAGGTAAGTCAATGAGTGTTTATCTGACCAAGTATTTGATTAGCTCAATCGTCAAATTTATTGTTTTTGGTGCAGCAGCGGGTGTGGTTATTATCAATTTTGCGCTGATGATTTTTGGTTCGATTAAAGGGCCCTTGGGGGAGAAAACTTTTGCTAAGTTGATGGCGAAAAACCCGATAAGTGGTTTTATCAAAGGGCTTTCTAATCATGAAACGCGTTTGCTTGGTATGGTTGGTTTAGTTATTGTTGGGATTGTTTTAGCTTTTGCGCTTATCAAACTTTTTAAAATGTCCTTTAAAATTAATGCAACGGATGATTATTTGGTTAAATATTCTTTCCACAAGCGGACAGCTTTTGCAGCAGAAGTCAGAGCTTTGCTTGAAAAACAGGATTATTATGATTTAAAAGCCAATAGAGAGGCGTTACAAAAAAAGTTAGAACCAGTGGACAAAGCTTTTCAAACGGGGGGAAGTTTTGAAAGTCAGGATTGACTACTGATATTCTTTTGAAGATTATTTCTTTTTTGATACAATAAAATGTGGGGACGTTTTCAGAATGGTTAGTATTTTTTATAGCTTATAAAATACTATAATTTTCAATAAAAAGCATAAGGAATGTTTGAAGAAGAAGAGGAGAAAATGATAAATAACATTGATAAGTTTGAATACTATCGCCAGGAAAAAAAGATTAAGATAAGAGAAATTGTTGATAAAGGTATTTCTCGCTCAAGGTATCATCGTTTAACGACAGGCAATGCTAAATTAACGCCAGAAGATGCTGTGATTTTGACCCAGATATTGAATTTGACACCTTATGAGATTTATTCGTCTGAATATTTGAAACTAGATTGGTTTGATATGTCACATCAAGCATCGCCTTATGAGACTTATGATATTATCAGCGTTCATGTGCAGATTTTGTCAGCTTACCAGTTTGTGGGGAATTATCCAAGTGCTTACAAGGAAGTTTTCAATACTTTTCGGACTAATCACTATATCAAGGAATTTTTTCCCTTGACGATTTTACTGATGAAAATCTTGGAAGATGAGATTGCAGGTACAGATGTTTCAGATTTGCTTGATGAACTCTATCAGCAGTTAATGAAGCGAGATTTATGGACGAGTTATGAAGTTATGGTTATTTTTTCGCTTGCGGAGGTCAAATCTTTCAAGGAAATTAACTTGCTTGACAATTTGTATGATGTCCTAGATGATCGCTCGATTATTGAATACGATGATAACTATATGATTAGCATTATCACGATTTTTCGTTATTCTTTGTTTGCTAAAAGTCTTGCATTGCGTGATGTCGCACGGATTAAGAGATTTTATACGAAAATACAAGCATCGCGACATAATATTTTGACTTTGCAGGTATCGGTAATTCAGCGTTTGTCTGAGATTATTTACATGGAGCTAACTGGTGAGTATGCCAAAGCTGCCGTCAATCTCCAAAAGTTGTTGCTTGTTTCGGAGTTCGTCATTGAAAATAACAAGGTTCTTGGTAATCGTGATAAACTTTATGCAGAAGATGATTATGACCTTAGTCATGAAGAAATTGCTAAATGGCGTGAAGAACTCGGTGTGTCGCAAGATTATGATTTACTTACTTAATAAAAAGATTATATTTATAAAATAAAAACAAAACGACTAAAGGTTGAAAAAATTTTATAATTCAAATTTCTTCGCTGTTGTGACTCGAAAGAGTTATGATTGCGTTTTTTTTGTGTTCTTGTGATTAAAGACTAGCGTTAAGAATAATGTCTCAAAATCAAACATTTTTGCGTTTCTAAAAAAATAACTGATAAAATTGATTGCATCAAGTTTATTGAAAAATTATCAAAAAAAGTGTCCCAAAATCGAACACTTTTTAACTTTTTGAAAAATATTTGATAAAATATTCTTATAATGAATGAATAATATGGCAGATTTATAAGGTAAAAAGAAGAGGAATGTGATGATAAAAGCGTTTAAATTTAATCGTATTTCGTGGGGGAAGCGAAATAAAGGGGTTAGTTTGCTTTCAGGGAGGCATAATAAGGGACTTGCTTTTGGCGTTACTGGTAAACATACACCATTAGAAAAAGTATCACTTGGGCGGTATGAGCGTGTTTATAAGTTGAATCGGTTGACGAAAGAGTTGAAAAAAACGCATTACCGTTCATGGAAATCTGGTAAGCAATGGTTTTATGCGAGTTCGGCTTTGGCGATTGTTGCAACAGCAGCAACGGTTGTGCATGGTAGCGGTTTATCAGCGCGTATTAGCAAAAAAATGGTTAGTTTTGCAAAAGGTATAACAACTTCTGAGTTGGCAAGTGCTGAACCATTGGCTGGTGAAATTCTTTTACCAGATTCAAATGTCTCTTGGATGAATTTTACAGTAGAACCAGATATTGCAAATGATTTCAGGCATAATGTTTCAGAGTCATATGACTATACTTATGCTTTAGGTGGCGCTTTTGAATGGCGTGGTAATACGCTTGTGACTGGTACAAAAGGTAGTATTGTTGCAGGTTTTAACCAAGCAATTGATAGTGAACAAGACTTTAGTTTTTCAACGAATGTCAATGCACAAAATGCAGAAATGCCAGCTGCAGGTTTTTTTGTGTCAAATGTACATCCGTCAAATCTTGGCAATGAATTAGGGAAAGAAGATGGTAATGGGGAAGGCTCAGCAGGGTCCTTGGCGGATGGCGATGCACCAGGGAAATACATGTATTTTGTTGGTCTTCACAATGAGGGTGCTTATGTTGCTATTCTATCAAGTGGTGCGCTTTCTATCAAAATGGACGGTGGTACAAGTGGTCGTTATGCTGACCAAAACTATACAGATATAGCTGCTAATGCTTTTACAGATGTTACAATATCAGGTGACTATAATCATACGACACATATTTTGACGATGAAATATCAGATTAACCAAAATCGAGTTAATCGTGTTAATCCGAATGTTTATACAGGTGGTATAGGTTCTGACCGTGGCAATTGCCAGACAGTTAGGTATAAAATTCCAGAAAATTCAGCGGTTTATCTTGGCTATGTAGGAGATGGAGATGGTGGTTTGGGACGTCGAAATTCTGCGAATATTACGCTTGAATCTTTGTCTGGTTCTTATTTGAAAACAGTTGCAACTGTTAAGTTTGAAGATGATGCTGGTAATAAACTCGCTAATAATGCAACAGTTATAATTCCTCGTGGTGCTAAGATGGCTGTTGGTAATGAAGATGAAAATGCTGGTGTTTACTATAATGCACCAGATTTAGGGTTATCAGGTTACCATTATGATAAAATTTTGAATCCATCTAAAACGGTTTTTGATATAGATCCAAACTTGTCTGTCAAATGGCAACGTGATTTGCAACAATTTAAAAATTTCCAAATTAATCAAACAACTGAAAATACTGTTGTAGAGGGGAATTTAACGGATACAGTTACCAAGGCGGTATCTGCGCAAGTGCAAACAGTTGCAGCTGGCTACTATTTTACGGGTCAACAAATAGGAACAGGTATTTCAAATGCTGTCTATCAGTCTGATGGGTCAAGCGTTAATTTTAACTTTACAGCTGACAATACGTCAAATGGTTTTGGTTTGCTTGATAGTGTGCCACAAGAAAATAAATTCTATGTTTTGCCGTCTGTTCAAAAGCGTATTTTGACGATTACGAAACCTGATGGCGCTGTTGTGACTAGAACACAAACATCAACAACAGGGATTGATTTTCCAACACTTGGTGGTGAGTTTGTGATTCCTGGTTATCGTGCTAGGATTGATGGCGTACCGGTTGCGGATAATCAGATTAATTTAGGTATTCCTAGTGAGCCAACAGATACTACTAATAACTTGAAATCAACAGATGATAGTGTGCCACAAGTTCATAATATTACATACGTTGGTGAAATGCAGAAAGCTAGAATCATTTACAAAGACATGACGGCTGGTGGGACGATTTTACTGACTGATACACCTCAGGATGGCGGGAGTGGCTCGGTTATTAATTACACGACGGCTGATAAACTTGCCAATTTTGAGACTCAGGGTTTAACGGTTAGCGCTAATTCTTTCGTGGATGGTGTGACGACCTTTGATACGGATGGCACGATTGTGCAAGAGTTTATCGTTGAGCTGGTTCACAAATCTCAAATTGTGACGGAGACGAAACGTCTTTTTCATGAGGTAATCTATAGGTATGCTGATGATGATCATTTTTCATCAGCAGAACTCTTGCCAGATAACTATACCATGACAGCTGAGGTTACTTATACTTATTATCGGGATATGACGAAAATACTGGGAAGTTCAGATGAGAAAATCACGGCAAATTTTGCTGATTATGCGGGTAATCCTAAGGCACCAGAATATACGTTAGATAGTGCTGCTATTGGTAATGGTGTAACAGTTGATGCAGTTGGTAATGTGACATTCCCAGCCCCTGATGTTATAATAGTCCCTAAGTACAAGGTTGAGCAGGCGGAAACAATTGCTAATACTAATAACAAAATAAATTTTAATGATGTTTCAAATAATGATAAGACGACGAGTGTTGTGACTTATCATGAGGACTGGGTTTCTGATTCGTTGTGGGATTCTGATTCTACTTTTGACAGTGATTCATTGGAAGACAGCGATTCATTGGAAGACAGTGACTTATTGGAAGACAGTGATTCTAAAGATGATGATATTGACGGCGACGGTATTCCAAATGATAAGGATAAAACACCTGATGGCGCGACTGATTCTAAGGATAATGGTTACCATGATGGCAATTTGACGACACCAATTAAAGGGCCAACAGATGTTGATGGCGATGGCATTCCGAATCAACAAGATCCTGACATTGATGGCGACGGTGTACCGAATGCAATAGACGATGATATTGATGGCGATGGCATTCTCAATGACTTTGATAAGACACCAAATGGCGATCAATCAGGGACGGCTATTCCTGATAATACATATGAAAATGGCGATAGGACTAAACCAATTGCTAATCCTTACGATGTAGATGGTGACGGTATTCCTAATAGTAAGGACGATGACATTGACGGTGACGGCATACCAAATGAGCGTGATGCTGATATTGATGGCGATGGTATTCCAAATGAAACGGATCCAACACCTAATGGGGCACCTGACCCAGTCATTCCAGAGGTTTTGCCAAATACAGATACGTTGGAAGAAATCGTTGAGAATTTACCTGCTCTCGGTGGCTTACTTGCGGGTATTGGCGTGACAACATTTTTGGCTAAAAAGCGAGATATTCTTGTGACGATAACGGCTACTGGTTGCATTAAGCGAACAACAGCAAGTTATCTGACAAGAGATGAGTATCTTACATTTAAATCTAATAAATCTATTATCTTTTCTGAAAAAGCCTGTCGCACGGATAGCCTCATGATTTTCACAAATCTCGGTCATGTGATTTACAGATCAGTTACTGAGTTGAAAAATCTTCCTCTTGTTGATGAAAATGATTCTGGTAATCATATCAGCGAGCTTGTTTCTAATGTCGTTGCTGATGAAAAAGTTATCTTTGCGAAAATCTTTGACAAACTAGATGAGAAAAACAAAATTGCCATTGCGACTAAAAATGGTTTTGTTAAACAGGTCAAACTTTTAGAATTAGCACCAGAAAAGGCGTATCGGCAAGTTAGCCAAGTCTACAATCTCTTACTTGATGACGACGAAGTTATTTTTGTCAATGATGTTTCAAAAGATACGCTCCTTTTTACCACAGAAGCTGGGCAAGCAGTAGTTTTTAAAGCCTGTGATATGCCTCTCAAGTTATCCACTGAATTAGGTATTAGAATGCCAGATTTAGGCGAAAGTGATAAATTGTCACATTGTTATAATTGAGACAAGTCTATGACAAAAAACTTGGGTTCATGAAGCCCAAGTAAAACTAAATTTCATGAATAGTTACACATCATTCATCTGTGTATTTCCCTCAAATACACAGAAAAAAGGTGGTCTCCCCCTCATTTTAAGAGACCGCCTTTTTGATGTTTATTTTTGGAATAAGTGATGCTATCAAAAAAAGCTTGCCCCAATTTTGGTGTCAAGCTTTTTACTTATTTATTTCTTATCAGGTGTTAAAATCATGGGAATAATAATCGGATTTCGCTCTAATTCACGATAGAAGAATGGTTTGATTGCCTCGGTCATGGCGCGAGAAACGCTAGCCTCGTTAGCATTTTCATCATTCATCGCCTTACGAATCGCATTAAACAAGACACGTTGACCCGAACGAATCAAATCGCCAGATTCACGCATGTAGATAAAACCACGGCTCAGCATATCTGGACCAGCCAAAATCATCTTTTTCTTGAAATCAACAGTCGCAACGGCTAGAACAACACCGTCCTCAGACAATTCATGTCGATCACGCAAAACAGCGTTACCAATATCGCCAATGCCATTGCCGTCAACATAAGTATCTTGTGCATTGAAATGACCAGCAGGACGTGCCGAATTAGCCGTCAATGCAAGAACATCTCCATTTTCAAAAATGAAACAGTTTTCCTTTGGCACGCCAGTGTCTTGGGCGAGACCTGCATGAATTTTTAGCATGCGATACTCGCCATGAACAGGCATGAAATACTTAGGCTTAATCAAGCGCAACATCAGTTTTTGCTCTTGCTGACCGCCGTGACCAGAGGTATGGATATTGTTCATCTTGCCGTAAACAACTTTAGCACCAGCCTCGGAAATTCTGTTAATCAGCTGATTAACACCATGCGTATTACCAGGAATGGCATTAGACGAAAAGACAACAGTGTCGCCCATTTGCAAGGTCACAAAACGGTGCATGCCGTTTGCAATGCGTGAGAGTGCAGCCATTGGCTCGCCTTGCGAACCTGTACACATAATCAACAGTTCATGAGGCAGATATTGGTTGACCTCGCCAGGCTCAATAAACGAGCCTTTTGGTGCTTTGATATAGCCAAGCTCGATCCCATTAACAATAGCTTTCTCCATTGACCGCCCAAAAACAACGATTTTACGCCCAGTCTTGACCGCCCCCTCAACCGCTTGTTGCAGACGGAAAATGTTTGAGGCAAATGAGGCGAAAATAATCCGACCGTCAATCCGTTCAAATATCTTCTGGATTGACGCACCAACAACTTTTTCAGAATGAGAGAAAGTTGGAATCTCAGCATTTGTTGAATCGGAAAGGAGCAAAAGAACGCCCTCGTCCCCAAGCGCAGCCATGCGGTGCAAATCAGCAGGCTCGCCAACGGGTGTGAAGTCAAACTTGAAATCACCGGTTGCAACAATCTTTCCTTGTGGCGTGTCAATGACCATGGCAATTGGTTCAGGAATTGAATGCGTTGTGCGGAAAAATGACAGGCTCAAATGTTTGAACTTGATGGTATCATCGGGATGAATTTCAAAGAGTTTGGCATCACGCAACAAACCATGTTCTTCGAGTTTGCCACGAATCAGCGCAAGCGACAATGGCCCAGCATAAATCGGCAGATTGGCTTGCTTGAGCAAAAATGGAATCCCACCAATGTGATCCTCGTGACCATGTGTGATGAAAACGCCCTTAATCCGATCTTGATTTTCAACAATATAGCTGTAATCTGGGATAACGTAGTCCACGCCGAGCAAGTCGTCCTCGGGGAATTTGATACCCGCATCAACGATGATAATCTCATCTTGATACTCAATACCGTAAGTGTTTTTCCCGATTTCACCTAGTCCGCCAATGGCGAAAACCGCGACTTCATCGGGTTTGATTTTTAAATTTGTGTAACTGTTATCAGTCATAAGTCTCTTTTCTATTTGTATTTTGGGTATGATTAAAAAACTTGTGACAAATCTCACAAGTTGTAAGGGTCATTAAAATGTTGTAATGGCAAAGCTCGCAGATTCTTTTTCATATTCTGCTTGTTCATCACTAATGGCGTCAATAAATTCGACATGATAGTCAGTGTTGTTGCGCATCACATCGCGAGCTTGAATGACACCGTTACGAGTACGAACAATCATTTTTTCAGCATCCGTTAGATTATCGTCAGTAACTTCAGGCACATCGAGGTTTAAAAAGAGCGAGTGTGTTGTTTCACGTTTAGGGCTACGTTTTTTTGTTTCTTGATAAAAGACTTTGAAAAGCATGTTTTTTTCTCCAGTTTATTGTTTATTTTTACAGGTGCACCTAAAAATTAGGTCGCATTATTGCAATTATCTCTATTTTATCATAAAATGGTAGTAGTTGCAATGTAATCTACTAAAACGGCCACGGTCGTTTCATAAATTTAATTTATCAAACAACATCACAAATTTCCAATAACAGCACACAAAACACGCTCATTTAACAAGCACTGTAAAAGATTTTGTTTCACACTTTTCTTCTTGTTTTTCTTT
>NZ_BLLI01000014.1 GCF_011170085.1 Pseudolactococcus hodotermopsidis
CTTCTGGAATATCAAGCTGAAAATTCAGCATAAATCATAACTCAATCATATCAAAAATGGAATCTAAAAGTAAATTTTGCTTTAGCAAAACGTAACTCATGTTTAGACTTTTTTTGGGACATTTTCACTTTCGCTTGACAATATTTTTCAAACAAAATCTTTAAATTTATAAAATTGCGAGCAAATCACACTTTTTTTCGTATAGTATAGTGAGAGGAATTTTAGTATGACTAATTTTGATTTGTATCGTTTAAAAAAAGCTGGTATGACGACTTTAATGATTAACAAGTTTTTAGCATTTATCGCTGAATCTGATTTTGATGAAAAAAATAAAATGTTGTTGTTACCAAGTTTTGTGACAGCATCTACTATGAAAAACAAAGCCTTATTTTGGGAGAAGTTTCGGCAGATTGATGTCAAAGAGTTGCGTAGGGAATTTCTTAAATATCCGTCTTTTTCAATTTTAGATGACACGATTTATCCCGAAAATTTGCGCGAGATATACAATCCGCCAGTTTTACTATTTTATCAAGGCGATTTAAGTCTCCTCACACAAGCAAAACTGGGGTTTGTTGGCAGTCGAGATTGTAGTAAGCAAGGAATTGCCAGTGTTCAGAAAATTATCAGAGAATTGGAGAATCGGTTTGTGGTTATCAGTGGTCTTGCGCGTGGGATTGATACGGCTTGCCATATTGCTGCCATGAAAAATGGTGGCAAAACGATTGCTGTGATTGGCACTGGACTTGATGTCAACTATCCGCGTGAGAATTTTCAGTTACAGGATTATATTGCCAAAAATCAGCTGATTTTGACAGAGTATGGGCCAACTGAAAAAGCGCTAAAATATCATTTTCCCGATCGAAATCGTATTATTGCAGGACTATCGCGTGGTGTCTTGGTAACCGAGGCGAAGTTGCGCTCGGGTAGCTTGATTACTTGCGAGCGTGCCATGGAGGAAGGACGTGATGTTTTTGCGATTCCTGGTAATATCGTAGACGGTTTATCTGACGGCTGTCATCATTTGATACAGGAGGGTGCAAAACTCGTTTTTCATGGGCGTGATGTGCTTGATGAATATGAAGTTTAACACCAATACGTATTAAAAATATGACAAGAGATACTTGATTTTTGCCAAAATGTTGTTAAACTTATCTTGATGTAAAAAATCTGCCTTATTTTACCAAAAATTCAGCTCGTCTTTTACATCACATTTTTAAGGGCATCTCTAAAAACTGCTTTTGTTCATTTTTAGATAAAATTTTCTTAGGCTAGGAAATTCGACGAAGGCTTGCTGGTGCAAGTCAAGGAGGATTAACGACGACTAAGGAAATTTTAGCAATTTTTTCATGCACCGAGTAACCGCAGGTGCAAAAATGGGCGAATCTGAGTTTTTAGAGATGCCCTTAACATGAAGGCGTATAAACTGAAAAAACCGAACGTTCTACTCGAATTTTCGGTTTTTCGTCTATTATTTAACAGCTTTGCCTAAAATTAGTGATAAAATGAAATATAAAATAAGAAAAGGAAGAATCATCTTGAAATTACTTGTAATAGGCTCGGGCGGTCGTGAGCATGCGATTGCTAAGAAATTGTTAGATAGTCCCGAAGTTGAGACGGTCTTTGTGGCACCTGGGAATGCTGGTATGCTATTGGATGGTATCCAAACGGTTGCACTTGGTATTTCTCAGCATGCAGAATTGATTGATTTTGCCAAAGCAAATGACATTGCGTTTACTTTTATTGGACCAGATGATGCCTTGGCAGCGGGAATTGTAGATGATTTTGAATTGGCGGGTCTCACAGTATTTGGTCCGAATAAATTGGCAGCAGAATTGGAATGGTCAAAAGATTTTGCCAAACAAATCATGAATAAATACGGTGTACCGACAGCTGACCACCAGACTTTTGCTGATTTCGCTGAGGCAAAAAACTATATCGAAGAAAAAGGCGCGCCGATTGTCATCAAAGCTGACGGTTTAGCGCTTGGAAAAGGCGTTGTCGTTGCTGAAACGATTGCTGAGGCAGTTGCGTTCACACGCGATGTTCTTGAAAATAATAAATTTGGCAATTCTCGTGTAATTGTCGAAGAGTTTCTTGACGGCGAAGAGTTTTCATTGTTTGCCTTTGTCAAGGGCGATAAATTTTATATCATGCCGACAGCACAGGATCATAAACGTGCTTATGACGGCGATAAAGGGGCAAATACAGGCGGTATGGGTGCCTACTCGCCTGTTTCACATCTTCCTCAGTCGGTCGTTGACACAGCGATTGAGACGATTATCAAGCCCGTTGTCAATGGTATGATTAGTGAGGGGCGCACTTACACGGGGATTCTCTATGCTGGCTTGATTGTGACAGCTGACGGTGTGCCGAGGGTT
Organism: Pseudolactococcus hodotermopsidis; assembly: GCF_011170085.1. Taxonomy (GTDB): domain Bacteria; phylum Bacillota; class Bacilli; order Lactobacillales; family Streptococcaceae; genus Pseudolactococcus; species Pseudolactococcus hodotermopsidis. The sequence continues at coordinate 2,379 of NZ_BLLI01000014.1, forward strand.
ATTGAGTTTAACGCACGTTTTGGCGACCCTGAGACGCAGGTTATTTTGCCACGTCTGACGTCTGATTTTGCAGTTAATTTGCGGGACTTGTTGGCAGATAAAGCACCCGATTTTACTTGGTTAAATGCTGGTGTGACTTTAGGGGTCGTTGTGGCTGCTGAAGGCTATCCAGGGGATTATGTCAAAGGTCTTGTAGTACCCGAGAAAACTTCTGGTGCGATTACCACTTATTATGCAGGGGTTACTACTGATGAAAAAGGACAACTTGTCACAAATGGTGGGCGTGTTTATCTCCTTGAAACGACAAGTGACAGCGTTGCTAGCGCACAGAACGCCATTTATAGCAAGCTAAAAAGCCAAGATACGACGGGACTTTTTTACAGAAACGATATTGGAGATAAGGCAAATGTTTGAAAAAGTGAAAATTGCGATTATCATGGGTAGCAAGTCCGACTGGGCAACCATGAAACGCGCGGCGGACGTACTAGATATGTTTGGCGTGGCTTATGAGAAAAAAGTGGTTTCAGCGCATAGAACGCCAGATCTCATGTTTACCTTTGCAGAAAGTGCGCGTGAACGTGGGATTGAAGTGATTATCGCAGGAGCGGGTGGCGCAGCGCATTTACCGGGCATGGTAGCTGCGAAAACGACTCTGCCAGTGATTGGCGTGCCAGTTAAATCTCGGGCGCTAAACGGTTTAGATTCGCTTTTATCAATCGTTCAAATGCCAGGTGGTGTACCGGTTGCAACGATGTCAATCGGAGAGTCTGGCGCACAAAATGCTGGGCTTTATGCCTTGCAAATCTTGGCGATTTCGGACAGCGATTTGGCTGAACGCTATGCCAAATTCCGCGCAAATCAAGAAAAGGCGGTAATAGAAAGTAGTGACGACCTTGACTGAGATAAAAACGATTGGCATTATCGGTGGTGGTCAGCTCGGGCAGATGATGGCGATTTCCGCGATTTATATGGGGCATAAGGTGATTGCGCTTGATCCAGATGCGACTTGTCCTGCAGCGAGTGTAGCTGAGCTGATTGTGGCAAAATATGATGATACGGCAGCGATTGCTGACTTGGCTAGACGTTGTGACGTGCTGACTTATGAGTTTGAAAATGTCTCAGCTGATGCGTTAGCGCCTTATGCGGATAAGTTGCCACAAGGTTTGGACTTGCTGCGACTATCGCAAAATCGCATTTTTGAAAAAGATTTTCTGACTAAAGCAGGTGTGAGAGTTGCGCCTTATCAGGTCGTGAGCACGCCGACAGAGTTGGACGACCTTGACTTGTCCAAAAAATATGTGCTAAAAACGGCGACTGGTGGTTATGATGGCCATGGTCAAGTCGTGATTAAGTCGGTTGAAGACTTGGAAAAAGGGCGTGAACTTGCGACCACAGCTGACTGTGTTTGTGAAGAATTTGTTGATTTTTTGAAAGAAGTTTCAGTGATTATTTCTGGCAATGGGACTGATTTTTCAGTTTTCCCAGTTTGTGAAAATTTACACAAAAATAACATTCTTGATAAAACAATTATGCCTGCCCGTATTTCTAAGTATCTGGCAGAAGAGGCGCGTGATATGGCGCTGACAATTGCTCAGTCGCTCAAATTGTCAGGCACTTTGTGTGTGGAAATGTTTGTGACACAGCATGATATTTTGGTCAATGAACTTGCGCCACGTCCGCACAATTCTGGTCATGCAACGATTGAAAGCTGTGATTTTTCACAATTTGACTTGCATATTCGCGGTATTTTAGCTGAAGAATTGCCAAAAGTAACCTTGTTGTCCCCTGCAGTCATGTTACAGGTTTTGGGGCAAGATTTGGGTGCTGCACGTCATTTTGCAAAAGAAAATCCTAGCGCTCATCTACACTTATATGGTAAAATAGAGGCAAAGGAAAATCGGAAGATGGGTCATGTGACCCTGCTGACCGATGATTGTAATGTTATAGGGCATCTCTAAAAACTCAGATTTGCCCATTTTTACTAAAATTTCCTTAGTCGTCGTCATTCCTCCTCGACTTGCACCAACAAGCCTTCGTTGGATTTCCTAGCCTAAGAAAATTTTATCTAAAAATGAACAAAAGCAAATCTTTTTGCGACGAGTAATCGCAGGAGCAGTTTTTAGAGATACCCTATACTTAATTAAAATTAGAAAAGGATAAAAATCATGTTAGAACGCTATACTCGTCCAGAAATGGGCGCTATCTGGACGGAAGAAAATAAATATCGTGCTTGGCTTGAGGTGGAGATTTTGGCGGACGAGGCTTGGGCTGAGTTGGGTGAGATTCCTAAAGCAGATGTTGCTAAAATTCGTGAGCATGCCAAATTTGACGTTGACCGCATTCTCGAAATCGAGAAAGAAACGCGTCATGATGTGGTTGCTTTCACGCGTTCGGTGTCCGAAAGTCTTGGCGACGAGCGCAAGTGGGTGCATTATGGCTTGACTTCGACTGACGTGGTGGATACGGCTTACGGTTATCTTTACAAGCAAGCTAACGATATTTTGCGGGCTGATTTGCTACGTTTCACTGACATTATTGCTGATAAGGCGCGTGAACACAAGTTCACGATTATGATGGGGCGCACGCACGGTGTTCATGCTGAGCCGACGACTTTTGGTCTCAAACTCGCGACTTGGTATAGCGAAATGACACGCAATATTGAGCGTTTTGAGCATGCGGCGCGTGGCGTTGAGGCAGGTAAAATTTCAGGAGCTGTTGGCAATTTTGCAAATATCCCACCATTCGTTGAAAGTTATGTGACGGAGAAACTTGGAATCACAGCGCAAGAAATCTCGACTCAAGTTTTGCCACGTGATTTGCACGCTGAATACTTCTCAACCATGGCGATTATTGCAAGCTCTATCGAACGCATGGCAACAGAAATCCGTGGTCTGCAAAAATCTGAACAACGTGAAGTTGAAGAATTTTTCGCTAAAGGTCAAAAAGGTAGCTCAGCTATGCCCCACAAACGCAATCCGATTGGCTCTGAGAATATGACAGGTTTAGCGCGCGTGATTCGTGGTCATGCGGTAACTGCTTACGAGGATATTGCTTTATGGCATGAACGTGATATTTCCCATAGCTCAGCTGAACGCATTATCACGCCAGATACAACGATTTTGCTAGATTATATGCTCAATCGTTTTGGCAATATCGTCAAAAATCTAACGGTTTTCCCTGAAAATATGATTCGCAATATGAATAGTACTTTTGGCTTGATTTACAGCCAACGCGTGATGCTCAAACTCATTGAAAAAGGCATGACACGTGAGGAGGCTTACGATTTGGTACAGCCTAAAACAGCTTATTCTTGGGACAATCAAGTTGATTTCAAGCCACAATTATTGGCAGATGAAAAAGTGATGGCAAAACTCAGTCTTGAAGAAGTTGAGGAACTTTTCAATCCTGTTTACTATACAAAACGTGTGGATGAAGTGTTTGAGCGTATTGGGTTGTAAAAAATTAAAATAAGGAAAAATCATGTGATTAGGAAACTAACTGACGAAGAGGTTTTGGATATGTCAGATTTTTATTATAAAATTTGGTATGAGACCTATCACCCATTTTGCTCGCCCCATTTTTTTGATTATCAAACAGCTGAAATGGCTTACTTTGCTTTAGAAAATGGTTTAGAGACTGGCGAGATCTTTTTTGGAAAATTTCTTGGAGATGAACTGGTTGGCTTTATCTCAATTATCGAAAACCGTAAAGAAGTGCCAGATTACACTTGGGAAATTCATACTTTATATGTTTCATCGTCTTATCAATCTCAAGGGATTGGTACGGCATTGTTTCAGTATGTTCGTGAGTTATTCTTAAATCTCAAAATCGAGAAATGCTTTCTTTTTGTCGTTGAGGGCAATACTGCTAAGGAATTTTACAAGAAAATGGGTGGTGTTCAATTGTCAAGTAGAAGAATTTCGTCGAGAATTCCTGAATTTGAAGCGATTATGGGTTTTGATTTTACGACTAAATAAGAATAATAAATTAAAAAAATGTTGCTACGGCAATATTTTTTTGTGACAATTTAAGAAAACGCAGGAAGTTTCAAAATAGAAGCGTTTTTATGTTATAATATGTTTAGTATTAAATGGAGAAGCTAAGAGAATGATTGATGATGAACTTGAACTAAGAAAATTATCCGAGCAAGATATGCGATCACTTTGGGGAAATCGCCTATGGCAAGCCAAAACCTGAATGGTTGAATTGGAATGGCTCATATTTTAATGACCCTTTTCACACTTGGGAGAGTTTTCTGGCAGATGCGGTTTCAAGAATGATTTTCGTTATGGTATTTTTGGCAATGGTAAGCTGATTGGTGTTGTTTCGGCATATTTTGTGGATGGTGAGTTGTGACGGTGGTTGGCAATTGGTCTTGTCTTGTACGCTGAGACGACTTGGGGCAGGCAGATCGGCAGTCGAGCGCTAAAACTTTGGTTGACACATTTATTTGCAACTGTTGATTTACCGCATATCGGCTTTACGATTTGGTCGGGAAATATGGGCATGATTCGCATTGGGCAAAAGCTTGGTATGAGCGAAGAGGCGCAGATTCGCAAGGTACGTTATTGGCAAAATCGGTATTGAGAGTCAGTTAAATTTGGCGTGTTGCGAGAGGAATGGGAGAAATGACAAGCTTCTGGAGATGAGAAAATAAAATTTTGTGAACTCAAAATAGCCTGACTGAAAAATGGAGAAAATAGTGACAAGGAAGAAGATAGTTATTGGGATTCTCGCCCATGTGGATGCGGGAAAAACAACACTTATTGAGAGCATTTTATATCAAACAGGTGTTATCCGTGAGCTTGGGAGAGTTGATCACGAGGATGCTTTTTTGGATACGCATGAGCTAGAGAAAAAACGGGGCATTACGATTTTTTCTAAGCAAGCTCGGCTTGAACTCGGCGATTTCGAGATTGTTTTTCTTGATACGCCAGGTCATAGTGATTTTATGTTTGAAATGGCGCGAACTTTACAGGTGCTTGATTATGCAATTCTTGTTGTCGACGGCTCTAAGGAGCTCAAAGGTTACACCAAGACACTCTGGGATCTGCTTGCCCAGTATGAGATACCGACTGTTTTATTTGTCAATAAAATGGACAAGACAGGCAGCGACAAGCTGATAGCACAAAAACGATTGCAACAAGAACTCAGCGATACTTGCCTAGCATTTGATATTGAAAATTCAGCTGACTTTTATGACAGTGTTGCTTTGTTAGATGAGACATTAATGGCAAATTATTTGGAAACAGGTAAGATTAGTGACGATGAAATTGCAGATTTGATTGGACAACGTTTGTTATTTCCATGTTTTTACGGTTCAGCCTTAAGATTAATTGGCACTGCTGAATTTTTGACAAATTTCCCAAGATTTATCCAAGCAAAATCGTATCCAACGCAATTCGGGGCGCGTGTTTTCAAGATTTCACGAGATGAGAAAAAAACGCGCCTGACACATCTGAAAATTATGGGCGGTAAGCTGAAAGTCAAGGATATGTTATCTGGAATTGCTGGCAAAACAGGCGATGAGTGGTCTGAAAAAGTTGAGCAAATTCGCCTGTACTCAGGTGGCAAATATGAAACTGTTCAAGAAGTATCGGCTGGTAATATTGTGGCAATAACGGGTTTAACACAAAGTTATGCTGGACAGTCGCTTGGCAATGACAGTACGCCTGTTACGCCTGTGATGACACCGATTTTCTCTTATGCAATAACGGTCCCAATCGGGGTCGATACCGCCATTTTTTATAAGAATTTGCAGATTTTTGAAGAGGAAAATCCTGAGCTTCATATTGTTTGGTATAAAAAAACAAATGAAATACATGTTCGGGTCATGGGAGAGGTGCAGATTGAAATTTTGAAAAGTGTTATTTTTGCGCGTTTGGGCTTGAATGTGACTTTTAAGGAAAGTCGGGTCGTCTATCAGGAGACGATTGCGCAGACGGTTTATGGTGTCGGGCATTTTGAACCTTTGCGCCATTATTCTGAGGTTCATGTTTTGCTAGAACCTTTGCCGAGGGGAGCTGGTTTGCAGTTTGCTAATCTTTGTTCTGAGGAAATGCTAGAGAAATCTTATCAAAAGGGTGTCATGACACATTTGCAAGAAAAATCACATCTCGGGGTGCTGACAGGTTCAGCAATTACAGATGTTAAGATAACACTTTTGACAGGGCGAGCGCACAATAAACACACGCATGGTGGTGATTTTCGTGAGGCGACTTATCGGGCGGTTCGTCACGGTTTACGGAAAGCCGAAAGTGTTTTGCTAGAGCCATATTATTACTTCGATTTGGCAGTACCTGTTGATAAGATTGGGCGTGCCATGTCTGATTTGACACGCATGCAGGCGGAATTTTCTGAGCCTCAGCTGACTGGCGATCTTGCAACTTTGTCAGGTACAGCACCAGCGATTCTCTTGCAAAATTATCAAGCAGAAATTACTGCCTATACGAGTGGCAACGGCAATATCAGCCTGAATTTGGCAGGCTATGACCTTTGTCATAATGCTGATGAGGTAATTGCTGATTTTGCTTATGATATTGCTGCTGATTTGGAAAATACAGCAGACTCTGTATTTTGTGGCAAAGGAAAAAGTTTCTTGATTGCTTGGGACGAGGTTGAAAATTATCGACATTTGGAAAATCCTTACACGAGTTAGTTTGAGAGGAAATTGACGATGAAAAATGTTATTGGGCATTGTTTATGTGAAAAAATTAAGTTGAACATTAAAGAAACGGAGTTGTTAATTACCGCTTGTCATTGTGGCATGTGTCGGCGCCAAAATGCGGGTGTAACGATGTATACACCGTTGATTAAACAATCGATTATGAGATTTTATGTGGCAATGAGTTTATTTCACTCTATCAGTCAAGTAGTTGGGTGTCGCGTGCTTTTTGTCAATTTTGTGGTACTTATCTGTTTTATCAGAATAAAAATGAGAATGCTATTTATTTAAATGCGGAATTATTCGACGAGTTTAGTCATAATGCTCAACTTATCAGTCACATTTTCTATGATGACAAGCCTGATTATTATGATTTTACCAATCATTGTCAAAAGTTGACAAGTGACGGGCATTGCATGTCAAATGACGATTAGTGAGTATTGGGAGAGATTTTGTGATATTTCAGGTGTTTTTAAATTAGCGAAATACGACAGTTGGCATTTTGGAGATTCTGTAAAAATGGCAGATAATCTAGCAGCATTAGTCATAAGTGGTAAAAAAAACGGCTACTGCAAGTAGCTTGGCTTGGTTTGACGACAATAAGGTCGCTTTACCGAGAGTTGGAGATTATATCATTTTACAAAATGGTTATGGCAAGCCAATCGCGGTTTTACGAGAACTTCAGGTGGAGGTGACGGCTTTTGATGAGATAAGTGAGGAACATGCTTTTTTGAAAGGCGAAGGGAATCGGTCGCTAACTTATTGGAGATGATAACACGAATGTTATTTTTCACAAAATTTGACGAATGGTCAGATTTTTGATTCCAAAACTAAGTTAGTTTTAGAAAGATTTAAGGTCATTTTTACTCATAAAATTCAATGAAAATAGACTTGAAAACGGTAATCTGTATGAAAAAATAATCATATTTGACCACAAACAAAATAATCATCAATTTCTAGCGCCTATTTTTTTTGAGATTATGATAAAATATAAATAAACGTATATAAATATAAGGGCATCTCTAAAAACTCAGATTCGCCCATTTTTGTTAGCTCATAAAATCGCTAACAGAAAAAAGATGTGCACCTGCGGTTACTCGGTGCATGAAAAAATTGCTAAAATTTCCTTAGTCGTCGTCAATCCTCCTTGACTTGCGCTAGCAAGCCTTCGTCGGATTTCCTAGCCTAAGAAAATTTTATCTAAAAAAGAACAAAAGCAGTTTTTAGAGATGCCCATAAAAATTTGAAAGGAATGAGCTGTTGAACAGTTCAGTAGGAAAAATGGGAAAATTATTTGGCAGTATTGAGGCTGGTGGGACAAAATTTGTTTGTGCTGTCGGAAATGCAGATTTAATGATTTTGGAAAGCACGACATTTCCGACAGAAAAGCCAGCAGAAACGCTACAAAAAGCAGTCGATTTTTTCAAGCCTTTTTATGATGAGGGCAGTTTAGCTGCGATTTCAGTCGGTAGTTTTGGACCGATTGATGTGGCGATTGGCTCAAAAACTTACGGTTTTGTTACAACAACGCCAAAACCCCATTGGGCAAATGCTGATGTAATTGGCTTTCTGAAAGCGCAACTTGACTTGCCCATGTATTTTACAACAGATGTGAATTCGTCGGCATATGGCGAAAAAATACTGGATAGCTCGCTTAACAGCTTGGTTTATTACACGATTGGCACAGGCATTGGCGCTGGTGCGATTCAAGGCGAGGACTTTATCGGCGGTGTCTCGCATACTGAAATGGGACATACGTTTGTCAAACGTCATGCGGATGACCTTGATTTTGCGGGTGTTTGTCCATTTCACAACGACTGCTTGGAGGGCGTGGCAGCTGGACCGTCTTTGGAGGCGCGTACGGGCGTTCGTGGTGAAAATATTGCGCTAGAGTCGCCAGTTTGGGACATTCAAGCCTACTATATTGCGCAAGCCGCTGTGCAAGCGACCTTAATTTTGCGCCCAGAAAGAATTATTTTCGGTGGCGGTGTCATGGCACAAGAACACATGATGAACCGCGTCCGCAAGCAGTTTGCAGCACAACTCAACGGCTATGTTACCGTGCCAGATTTAGTGGATTATCTAAAAACGCCCGCTATTGCTGACAATGCCTCAGCAACTGTTGGAAATTTTGCGCTTGCTAAACGGGAGTATGAGCGGATGGTGTGTAAAAAATAAGAGATTCTTTAAAAGAAAACTCCGTTATTAAAAATTTCGGTATACCACTAGGAATTCTTATAATTATATTTTTTGGCGTGGTAAAAATAATTATTGATAGTGAGGTTGAAAGAAATTGGGAACAAGTTGCCCATTCTTCTTCTTTTGTTAAAAAAACAAATAATGAAGAGGAGGATAAAACCACTGAAACCACAGAAATTTCTGAATCTATTGGAAAAAATTCGTCAGTAGATGAAGCTTCTGAAAAGTCTAAAGCTAGTGAATTTCTTTCTGAAAAGTCTCCTAAAAATCGAGGAGGGCAACTTCAATTGGATGAAACATATAGTGTGAATGGAGAAATAAAAAGTCATTCAATAAGATATGAAAGTAGGAGTTCTTTTTCCAATGATGGTGATGGAGAAATTGAATACAACCTAGGAAGGAATTATTCCAAGTTAGAGGGGATCTTAGGTTTAAATGATGATGGAAGTAATGAAGAAGTGGGGGTTTTAGATATTTATTTAGATGATTCCCCAGTAGACGTTGATATTAGTGGATGTTTAATTTTGAAACTTGTTTTTTCAGAAGTCGGTAACAGGAAAGTTGATAGTCCAGCCGATGCTGCGAAAATGGGGGTAAATGCAGCACAAGGAATTACTTCTGGTAAAACTGATATTGTATTTGGACAACCGAAAATAAAAAAATAAGACATCACATTGTGAGGTCTTATTTCAATTGCTGATAGCGATTGTACCAAATTTCAACGTATTTTTTAGAAAATGGTCCCTTACCCTCATTTATCCAATTGACCAAAATTTTGACATTTTCTTTCAAAATATAGTCAATATCTGCGGGATAACGCATTTCTCGCTTGTGGCGTTCGTATTCTTCGACATCTAACAGCTTTTTTTCGCCGTCAGCGAAAACCTTGATGTCAAGGTCATAGTCGATATATTTGAGCGCCTCATTATCAAGCGTGTAGGGGCTAGCGAGATTACAATAGTAGCTCACGCCATTTTCTCGAATCATAGCGATGATATTAAACCAAAACTTCTTGTGAAAGTAAACAATCGCAGGCTCGCGCGTTACCCAACGTCGCCCGTCGCTCTCTGTCACAAGGGTGTGATCATTCACGCCAATGATTGAATTTTCGTTTGTCTTTAGCACCATCGTATCACGCCAAGTACGATGCAAGCTGCCGTCATGTTTATAGCTTTGAATCGTAATAAAGTCGCCTTCTTTGGGGATTTTCATCATCCTACCAACTTTCTAACATTCAAAGTTCTCAAGATGATTATACCATTTTTTTGATCATTTGTCAGATTTAAACTCAGAAAAAAATGACCGATCTCTTGATTTCTTCGGAAAAATGTTCGAGGAGATAAGTATCGAATGTTTTTATTTGTTTGAGTTGACGATAGCGCCTGTGAAGATTGTGGGTGTTAGGCGCGTCATATTCAGGATGAGCTTTGAAATAATCTCCCACTAAATGCCATTCTCGCTTGTAACCAAGTGGTTTTGATTGATAATGCACACCGTCAATTATCTTGTCATAAGAGCGATGATTATGCCCAAAAACAACGTTTTTTATGCCATATTTCATGAAAATATCGTGAAATTTTTCAGAACCCATAAAAGCATTAAATTTCACAAATTTTGAATGGGTCATTAAAAATGATTTATCAGGTACAAAGTGCATCGCAACAATCAGATTTTCTGTGTCAAGTGTTGCAAGCGTGTCGTCTAGCTTAGCTAATATCTGATAAGTAGTCGTTGGGTCATCAAATTTCCGCTTAATTTTTCGATCAAACCAAAATGTATTTTTCGTTCGTAAATTCTGCTCAAGGCTGATTTCTGGGCAAAAAGAATAGTCATACCAACCTGCGAAACTTAGCAGTTTTTTATCGCCAAGCGCTCGAAGTTGAAAATCTTTGTCACTAATCTCACTCTCCGTCATACCAAGCATATCGTGATTGCCAAGGTTGTAAGAAACTGTAAAATGCTCAGTAAGTAGAGCTAAAAAAGGTTTGGACAGTGTTTCAAAGTCGTTAGATATATCACCAGCCAGATGTAAATCAGTTACTCCCTCATCAAGTAAAGTCTGAATCAAAATTTCAATATATCTGCTATCCAAATGATTCACATCAAGATGTAAATCTGACATAATCGCTAGTTTTTTTGTCAATTTCATATTATAATAGTAGCATGACTGACTTGAAATCACAAATTATTACTTTATCAAAAGAAATTGGTATTTCTAAAATTGGGTTTACAACTGCTGATAATTTCGATTATCTGGCAAAATCATTGAAAATGGCACAAGAAAACGGGACAAGTTCGGGTTTTGAGCATAAAAATATTGCTGAACGCACCAAACCCGAACTTTTATTGAAAAATGCTAAAACGATTATCTCAATTGCTGTTGCTTATCCCAATAAATTGCCGCAGATGCCACAGAAATCTGACTATAAACGTGGCAAATTTTCGCCGTCAAGTTGGGGTATGGATTATCATCACATCTTGACTGAAAAAATGGCATTATTGTCAGCTAGAATCGCCGAATTGACAGATGAATTTGACCATAAAGCCATGGTTGATACGGGTGCGTTAGTTGATACAGCAGTTGCTAGACGGGCGGGAATTGGCTTTATCGGCAAAAATGGTTTGGTCATCTCGAAAGAATTTGGTTCCTACATGTTTTTGGGGGAACTCGTGACTAATCTCAATCTTGCGCCAGATCGTCCTGTTACCTATGATTGTGGCGATTGCAATCATTGTGTCACGTCTTGTCCGACAAGCGCACTTAATGGCGATTCGACCATGAATGCTAAGCGTTGTTTGAGTTTTCAAACGCAGACAACGGGGCAATTGGCTGAAGAATTTCGGGTAAAGATGAAAAATGTTATCTATGGGTGTGATATTTGTCAAATTGCCTGTCCTTATAACAAAGGCATAGATAACCAAGCTCAGACGACGATTGACCCAGAAGTCGCCTTTCCCGAGCTGATACCATTTATCCAACTGACCAACAAGGAATTTAAGGCAAAATTCAGCGAAATTGCAGGGGCATGGCGTGGGAAAAATGTGCTACAAAGGAACGCAATTTATGCGCTTGCTAATCTGAACGATAAAACGGCAATCTCAGTTTTAGAAGAAATTGCGGAAAATCCACGCAATGAAGTACATCAAGAGGCGGCGCAATGGGCATTAAGTAAACTGAAAATTAGGTTATTGAAAAAATCATGAAAACGTGGTAGAATAGAGTGTTATGGAAATTAGTGAAATTCGCAATCAAATTGCGCAAAATACGGAAAAAATCGCCTCATTTCGAGAAAATCTCGACCTTGACCGCCTAGAAGAAGAAATTGCCCTCCTAGATAATGATATGTCAGACCCAAGTTTTTGGGATGACAACATTGCGGCGCAAAAAGTCGTTGAGCAATCAAATCTTCTCAAAGCCAAGTATCAGACTTTCATGGCAATGCAAGCCATGCACGACGATCAAGAAGTCATGCTTGAGATGCTGGTAGAAGATGCTGACGAAGAAATGCAAGCAGAACTTGAAATGGAGCTTGAAAAACTTAGTAGTAAAATGCAAGGCTACGAGCTTGAAATGCTACTCAATCAGCCTTATGACCACATGAATGCTCTTCTTGAAATTCATCCAGGTTCGGGTGGCACGGAGTCGCAGGACTGGGGGAGTATGCTCATGCGCATGTATGAGCGTTGGGGCAATGCCCATAATTTCAAGGTCGAAGTGGTTGATTATCAAGACGGCGATGTGGCTGGGCTTAAATCTGCTACCCTCAAATTTACAGGCAATAATGCCTATGGTTTTCTGCGTTCTGAAAAAGGCGTTCATCGTCTCGTGCGCATTTCGCCGTTTGACTCGCAAAACCGCCGTCATACCTCATTTACATCAGTTGACGTCATGCCTGAGCTTGACGACTCAATCGAGGTTGACGTGCGCGATGCCGACATCAAGATGGATACTTTCCGCTCTGGTGGTGCGGGTGGGCAAAATGTCAACAAAGTTTCGACAGGTGTGCGCTTGACTCATACACCGACAGGCATTGTGGTCTCTTCCACCATGGATAGAACTCAGTACGGTAACCGAGATTTGGCTATGAAAATGCTCAAATCTAAACTTTACCAGTTAGAAGTTGAGAAAAAACAAGCCGAAGTTGACGAATTAAAAGGCGACCAAGCCGATATTTCATGGGGCTCACAAATTCGTTCCTATGTGTTCATGCCTTATCAGTTAGTCAAAGATACGCGTTCAGGTTATGAGACGAGTCAGATTGACAATGTTATGGACGGCGACCTTGACGGTTTCATTGATGCCTATCTCAAATGGAAAATGTTGTAAGCCTGTAATCCGTCGGTAATAATGTTTTGGTATAATAAAATTCAGTACCTGAAGAAAGAATGAGAAAAATATGAGCAGTATTATCAAATTAAATAATGCGACAAAAAAATACAATAATGGCACAACGGCTTTACGTAATATTTCAGTTGATATTGAGGCGGGAGAGTTTGCCTATGTTGTTGGACCATCAGGTGCTGGTAAATCAACTTTTATCAAACTTTTATATCGCGAAGTACCGCTGAGCAAAGGCGAGGGCGTTGTTGCTGGCTATAATCTTGCCAAACTCAAGAAACGTGAAGTCCCTTTATTACGCCGTTCAATTGGTGTTGTTTTCCAAGATTATAAGCTGTTACAAAATAAAACGGTTTATGAAAATATTGCCTATGCCATGGAAGTTATCGGTAAACGACCGCGTGACATCAAAAAACGTGTTATGGAAGTGCTTGACTTGGTTGGGCTAAAACATAAAGTCCGCTCTTTTCCAAACGAACTTTCTGGTGGCGAACAGCAACGTGTGGCGATTGCACGCTCTATTGCCAATGCACCAAAAGTCTTGATTGCTGACGAGCCGACTGGTAACTTAGATCCTGAAAATTCTTGGGAAATTATGAATTTGCTAGAAAAAATCAATATTCAAGGCACAACGATTTTGATGGCAACGCATAATTCACAAATTGTGAATACGTTACGTCATCGCGTGATTGCTATTGAAAATGGTCGGATTGTGCGCGACCAGATGGAAGGAGACTATGGTTACGATGATTAGAACATTCTTTAAACACCTGTGGCAATCAGTCAAAAATCTCCGCAGAAATGGTTGGATGACAGTGGCAGCAGTTTCTTCTGTGACGATTACACTCTTTTTAGTAGGTACTTTTCTAGCCGTTATTTTTAATACGACAAAATTGGCGACTGATTTGGAACATAATGTTCGGGTTTCAGCCTTTTTGAAAGTTAGTGTGCATGATAATGACGAAGAAATTGCCGATCCAAATGATACCTCAAAAATGATTGCTAACCCTGATTATCACAAAGTTTACGATGAAATTGAGAAAATTCCAAATGTGACCAAAATTACCTATTCGAGCAAGGAAAATGAGTTGGATAAGGTCGTTAAGACACTTGGCAAGGAATGGAAGATGTTCACGGGCGATAGCAACCCGCTTTATGACCTTTATTTGGTTGAAGCAGACAAGCCTGAGAATGTCAAATCAGTTGCGAAAGCCATTGGTAAAATTTCAGGTATTTATCGTGCAGACTATGGTGGTACTAACACTGAGAAACTTTTTAGATTGTCAAATGTTATCCAAACTTGGGGACTTGGAGGTGCTGCTTTGCTCTTATTTGTTGCTGTTTTCTTGATTTCAAATACGATTCGAATTACGATTATGTCGCGACAAAGAGAGATTCAAATCATGCGTTTAGTCGGTGCAAAAAATGGTTATATTCGTTGGCCGTTTTTCCTTGAGGGGGCATGGGTTGGCTTGATTGGTTCAATCGCACCAAGCATTCTTATTGCCTTTCTTTATCGTATTAGTTATGTGGCGTTTCAAAAATCACTTGCTCAAGAAGAACTATATCTGCTTAATCCGACTAGCTTTGTTCCGCAAATTATCGGTTTAATGATTGTGATTGGTGTTGTGATTGGTTCAATTGGCTCGATCATTTCGATGAGACGTTTCTTGAAAATTTAATGTTTGAAATAAAATGGTTGAAAAATATCAAAATTAAGTTATAATAAAATAAAGCAATGAAGTCTGGTGGCGCAGGTGGAGCTAAAATTTAATACGAGTGCTTGGCAGTTGCCAAGAATTCAGGTGGAACCGCGTCTTTAATAGTAAGGCGTCCTGATACTAGAACACAGTGTGTTTTTGGTGTCAGGACGTTTTTGCGTTCTGTACGCCATTTTCAAACGAAAAAGATGGAGGAAATTATGTCTAAAAAACTAACATTTCAAGAAATTATCCTAACGCTCCAAGAATTTTGGAGCAAACAAGGTGCAAATCTCATGCAGGCTTACGATAATGAAGTTGGTGCGGGGACGATGTCGCCCTATACTTTTTTGCGGGCGAATGGTCCTGAGCCGTGGCACGCCGCCTATGTGCAGCCGTCACGTCGGCCAGCTGACGGTCGTTATGGCGAAAATCCTAACCGACTTTTTCAGCATCATCAGTTTCAAGTCGTGATGAAACCTTCGCCTAAAAATATCCAGCAACTTTACTTGGATAGCCTTGCTGCGCTTGGGATAAATGCGCTTGAGCATGATATTCGATTTGTTGAGGATAACTGGGAAAATCCGTCGATGGGTGCGGCGGGGATAGGTTGGGAAGTTTGGCTTGACGGTATGGAAGTGACACAGTTTACTTATTTCCAACAGGTCGGCGGCATTGAAGTTGATTCTGTCACGTCTGAAATTACCTATGGCTTAGAGCGTCTCGCCTCTTATATCCAAGAGGTTGCGTCAGTTTATGATCTCGAATGGGGCAATGGCGTGCTTTATGGCGATATTTTCACAGAACCCGAGTATGAGCAGTCAAAATTTGCTTTTGAAAGCTCAAATCAAGAAATGTTGCTGACACTTTTTGATACTTATGAGGCTGAGGCGACAAAATTGCTTGATTTGGGACTGGTTCATCCAGCTTACGACTTTATTTTAAAATCTTCGCATACTTTTAATTTACTCGATGCGCGTGGTGCGGTTTCTGTGACTGAGCGTGCGGGTTATCTGCAGCGTGTGCGGACAATGGCGCGTAAAGTTGCTCGGACTTTTATCAATGAGCGCGCAAAACTCGGTTTTCCTTTGCTTAAAGAGGCGCTTTTGCGTGATAAATATCTCGGAGAAAATGGGAAATACACAGAAGTTGCGGGAGGTGACAAATAATGGCAAACTATTTACTTGAAATTGGTCTGGAAGAAATGCCAGCACATCTGGTAAGCGCTGCGGCAAGGCAATTGGCAACACGTGTATCAGATTTTTTGATTGACAATCGTGTGACTTTTGAAACTGTGACAGAATTTTCAACACCACGTCGTTTGGCAGTACTTGTCAGTGGTTTAGCAAATGAATCAGAGTCAATCGACGAAGAAGTCAAAGGTCCATCTGCCAAAATCGCCAAAGATAGTGAGGGAAATTGGTCAAAAGCGATTCAAGGTTTCTCACGTGGTCAAGGCGTGACACCCGATGATTTGGTGCTAAAAGGCGATTATTACTATGCCAATAAACATACTTCAGGCTTTAAAACAGCAGATATTTTAATAAAAATTGGTGCTGATGTGATTTCTAAGATGAATTTTTCAACTTATATGAAATGGGCAAACAACAATTTTCTCTTTATCCGCCCGATTCAATGGCTTGTTAGCTTGTTAGATAGCCAAATTGTTGCATTTACCTTGCTTGATGTGACGGCAAATGCAATGACGCGCGGTCATCGTTTTTTAGCAGATACGCCGATTGTACTTGAGCAGGCGACAGATTATGAAAATGCTTTGAAAAATGCTTTTGTTGTTGCTGATTCTGCGGTGCGAAAAGCCTTGATTGTAGCACAAATTGTAGAAATTGCTGACGATAACGATTGGACTATCTATCTTGTGCCCAATTTGCTTGAGGAGGTCAACAATCTTGTTGAGTATCCGACAGCTTTTATTGGTAATTTTGATGCCAAATATTTGGCTGTACCAGAAGAAGTTTTGGTCACGTCAATGCGTGAACATCAACGTTATTTTGAAGTTCGTGATTTAACTGGCAAATTGCAGCCGCATTTCATTTCTGTGCGAAATGGCAATGCTGAATTTATTGAAAATGTTGCGCGTGGCAATGAAAAAGTACTCGTTGCACGGCTTGAAGATGCTGAATTTTTCTGGCGTGAAGACCAAAAATTAAAAATTTCTGATTTGGTTGAAAAACTCAAAAAAGTCACTTTCCATGAAAAAATTGGCTCCGTTTACGAACATATGAGACGTGTCAAAATGATTGCTGAAAAGATTCGCCAACAGGCTCATTTGCCAGAAGAATATGCTGAAAAACTTGACCGTGCGGCTGATATTTACAAATTTGACCTTTTGACAGGCATGGTCGGTGAATTTGATGAATTGCAAGGTGTCATGGGTGAAAAATATGCGCTATTAGCTGGAGAAGATGCAGCAGTTGCGACAAGTATTCGGGAACATTATCTGCCAACGTCTGCTGACGGTGCTTTGCCAGAGACAGCGATTGGTAGTGTGCTTGCGATTGCCGATAAGTTAGAGTCAATCTTGTCATTTTTCACAGTTGGTTTGATTCCGAGTGGCTCAAATGACCCTTATGCCCTGCGTCGTGCGACAGCCGGCATTTTACGGATTATTGACAAGCAAAAATGGACGATTCAACTTGCTGAACTCATCGCTGAGCTTTATGAGTTGCCGCTCAATGGTTTCAAATATGCTAAGTATGATGAGGTTATGACCTTTATCAATGGTCGCGTTGCCAAAATGCTTGAAGGTACTGCGCGCCATGATATTGTCGAGGCTGTGCTTGCGACAAGTTCACTTAATGTGGCTAAACTTACTGCTATCGCTAACTATATTGACGTCAAATCAACTGAATCAACTTTCAAAAATTCAGTTGAAAATCTTGCACGTGTGTTTAACTTGGCAGATAAATTAGAAAATGAACCAAGCATTGATGAAACGAAATTTGAAAATGAGTCTGAAAAAGCTTTGTTTGCTGCAAGTCAAACATTAAATATGACAGCTGATATTAACCAAAATATTACCCAACTTTTCAGTCTATCAAAACCAATCAGCGATTTCTTCGACAAAACAATGGTTATGGTAGAAGATGAAACGCTCAAAAATAATCGTTTGAGTTTGCTTACTAATATTACCGAAAAAGCTAGTGAAATTGCTGATTTTAGGTTGATTAATACTAAATAAATTGCTGGGAGAAAAATATGGTAACACCTCAAGATATTGAACGCATTAATGCGCTTGCACGTAAGAAAAAATCGGTTGGTTTGACAAAAGCAGAGATGCTTGAACAAGCTGAACTCCGTAAGGCTTACATTTCTGGTGTCAAATCAAGTTTGCGCCATCATGTTGAGTCAATCAAGGTCGTTGACCCTAAGGGGAATGACATCACACCAGAAAAAGCAAGAAAAGCGCAATTTGAAAAAGGGTTGCGTGATACTTTATAAGTTAAAAAATCATGTTGACGTTTTTCAGCATGATTTTTTAATAATTTTTTTAGAGAAATTTGGAAAGTTATTGTTTGCAGTTGATTTGGAAAATAGTTATTTCACATATAAAACAAATTTATTGATTATAATCCGCTTAAATAAAAGAGGAAAACTAACATACATAGGTTCATTTTAACATGATTAGACGAAAAATCGTAATAAATGTTGAAATAATTGACTTTCTTCTCATTTTTATGCTTAAATAATAATTGAAATGAACATTAGTTTCGCAAATTAATAATTTGATTTACAACACACTAACCCAAAAAGCGAGCTAAATTTCATAGTAAAGGAAGTGATAAATTGGCAAGAAAATTCAGTCCAACACTAGATACACTTGGACGTTTTGTTTTGGATAACAAATGATATACACGTCGTTTGATTCACGCAGTTTTAGGGTTGGATGTCAAAGATTTAGAAATTTTGGATGGCAAACAATTCCGCCGAACTGAAAATGACCTTGGCGAATCTGGCATCTTCTACACTGAGGTTGATGTGCTTGCGAAATTGGATAATGGTAGTCAAGTGATTATTGAGATTCAGGTCGCAAAGCAAAAAGCGTTTTTGAAACGACTCTTGACTTATTCTGTTGAACAAATGGTTAATAATTTTGAAAAAGCACGTGAAACTGTCGATTCGACACACTCAGCTTATTCGTTTGTTCAGCCTGTTTATATCGTCAGCATTTTATTTGAAAATTTTTCAAAGACGATGTGCCATTTCAAGATTATACTTTAAAAGATAAAAACAGCGAAACACCTTTTGAAGATACATCGGCTCAAGAACTTGTGCACGATGCTTTTCTTGAGTTGAAAAAGTATGATGTAGATAAATTAAGTGGCGCTCTCAAACAATGGTTTCAATACTGGGCGAATCTTGATTTTGACGAAGATACAGATACGATTATTTTGGACGCAGATAATCTATTAGATGAATCTAAATGGAATTCGGAGGAAAAGAAAATGATTTCAACAGATGTTAAGCGGATTGAGGATTATAAGGCTACTTTGGAGCAAGCAATTGAAGATAAGGCAATTACGGCAGCTATTAGTTTCTTGAAAGACGGTCTTTCTCCAGAACAAGTAGCTAAAGGGCTTGAGCTCAGTCTTGATTTGGTCAAACAACTTCAAGAAGAAAATGGTCTGAAACATGCTTAATTAAAAGGTTTATCTTAGCACCTTTCTCGCTCCTGCTTTTTGTTTGGGGCATTTTTTATACAAAAAATAAAGCTCACACTCTATTGAGGTAAATCTTATTTGATATGAAAATTATGTATTATATACTCGCTTAAATATAAAAAAAGTTATAAAGCTTTTGAACTATTTTTCGTCAATTTTAGTCAACGGCTAAACCACGTTGTTCATAGCTTTTACGTAAGCCAGGCGACAAGGCGAAGGTATACAGGTATACGGTGCGACTTATTGTTCAATGCCTAAGCGATAAATCGCTTAGGCACGCTACACATAGCTACTTATCTAAGCGCTAAAGCGCAAAGATAGTAGCCAAACGACGAAGTGGTGGATCTAGTCTAAAGCGTAATCTTTTTATAGTTAAATGAGTATAATATAAGATTGAAATTTGTGAATAGTAACACCTTAAACTGTTATATTCACTTTATAAGCAAAAAAACAGATTTCAGTCAATTCTTCGTCAACCATTGAACCGTATATCTACACGTTTGCGATTGATTTTCTTGTCTGCTCTATCTCAAAATATTGCATTTCATTTTTACACTTGAACGCGTATATTTTAGAAGATACTAGACTTTTTTCTGAAAATTCTATTTAAATTATGGTATAATTGAGTAAATACAAAATTATAAAAGCGACTATAATTTAGGTAACAAATGAAAGGGAATCAAACATGACTTTTGACAATACCGACCAATTGGCGGTTAATACAATTCGCACACTTTCTATTGAGGCGATTCAAGCAGCAAATTCGGGTCATCCGGGTCTTCCTATGGGTGCTGCACCGATGGCTTACGTGCTTTGGAGCAAATTTCTCAATGTTAATCCATTGACACACCGTAACTGGTCGAACCGTGATCGTTTCGTCTTATCTGCGGGGCATGGCTCGTCTATGCTTTATAGCTTGCTTCATTTGGCGGGCTATGACTTGTCAATTGATGATCTCAAAAATTTTCGTCAATGGGGAAGTAAAACGCCAGGTCATCCAGAAGTTGATTGGGTTGACGGTGTTGAGGCAACGACAGGACCGCTTGGTCAAGGCATTGCAAATGCTGTCGGTCTTGCTATGGCTGAGGCGCATTTAGCTGCGACTTACAACCGTCCTGGCTATGAAATCGTTGACCATTATACTTATGCGCTCAATGGAGATGGCGACTTAATGGAAGGCGTTTCGCAAGAGGCAGCATCACTTGCCGCACAGCTCAAATTAGGGAAACTTGTCCTTTTATATGATAGCAACGATATTTCACTTGACGGACCATTATCAAAATCGTTTCCAGACGACATCAAAATGCGTTTTGAATCTTACGGTTGGCAGCATATTTTGGTAAAAGATGGGAATGATTTGACAGAAATTGAATCAGCGATTAGTCGTGCCAAGGCAGAAACTGATAAGCCAACGATTATCGAAGTCAAGACTATCATTGGTTATGGTGCTGAAAAGCAAGGAACATCTGCGGTTCATGGTGCGCCACTTGGTGCCGATGGCATTCTTTATGCGAAAAAATCATATGGTTGGGAGTATCCAGACTTTACTGTGCCAACCGAAGTTACTAAGCGGTTTGATGACACTTTGCGTGCGCGTGGCGAGCATCTTGAGCAAGTTTGGCGTGAGACTTTTGATGCTTATGCTGAAGCTTATCCTGAACTTGCTAAGCAATATGCTGATGCTTTTAGTAATAAAACGCCTGAATTAGAGCTTGGTAAATACGAACTTGGTACAAGCGCCGCCAGTCGTGTTTCATCACAAGAAACAATTCAAAAATTATCAGCTCAAATGCCCAATCTTTGGGGGGGGTCTGCCGATTTGTCAGCCTCAAATAACACGATGGTCAAATTAGAGAGTGATTTTGAAGTTGGCAATTATGCTGGGCGTAATATCTGGTTTGGTGTGCGTGAATTTGCTATGGCGGCTGCTATGAATGGGATTGCCCTCCACGGTGGTACGCGCGTATATGGTGGCACATTCTTTGTTTTTTCAAATTATCTGCTCCCAGCTGTTCGTATGGCTGCCTTACAAGAGTTACCGACAGTTTATGTCTTGACCCATGATTCGATTGCAGTTGGTGAGGATGGTCCGACCCATGAGCCAATTGAGCAATTAGCTAGCTTACGCTCAATGCCTAATTTGAATGTTATTCGTCCCGCTGATGGTAATGAAGTGGTTGCTGCTTGGCGTCGTGCTGTGACTGAAACGAAACGGCCAACTGCCTTGATACTCACACGTCAAAACTTGCGAGTGCTTAATCGAACAGCTGAATTAGCTGAAGAAGGTGTTAATCGCGGCGCTTATATCATTTACAAAGAAAAAGGAGTGCTTGACGGTATTATTATCGCGACTGGTAGTGAGGTAAAACTTGCGCTTGATACCGCCGATGAGCTTGAAAAAATTGGTAAATCCGTTCGTGTTGTCTCAATGCCGGCGCAAAATATTTTTGATGAGCAGTCTAGTGAATACAAGGAAGAAATTTTGCCTAGCAGTGTGACAAAACGTCTGGCAATTGAAGCTGGTACTAGCTTTGGTTGGGGCAAATATGTTGGACTTAACGGTCAAACACTTACAATTGATACGTGGGGTGCAAGTGGCCCTTGCGACCGTATTTTTGAAGAATATGGCTTTACGGTTGAGAATGCTGTTAAGCTGTATGAGAAGATGTGATGTGAACTTTAAAAAAAGTAAACTGCGACTATTTTTAGTTGCAGTTTTATTGTTAGCTAAAATGTTCAGATTACTAGCTTTTAATGAGTAATCGTCATGTATTATCTCATGCAACAGTCATTTTATAAATGATTGACTTGCTATTACAAGAATCTTTGATAAAATCAGCAAAATCAAGTACAATAAGATAAACAACAAAATTAGAAAAGTAGTGATATGGCAACCAAAACTAAACAACTGACTTTATTTGGCTTTTTTGCCCTGACCGCCTCAATGGTGCTGGATGTTTACGAATACCCAACATTTGCAACCTCACAACTCAATCTTATCTTTTTCCTGATTGTCGGTGGCTTGCTTTGGTTTTTTCCCGCAGCGCTTTGTTCAGCTGAAATGGCAACGATTCCCGAGTGGGAAAAAGGCGGCGTTTTTACGTGGGTCAGCGAAACACTTGGCGAGGGTTTCGGGTTCATGGCAATTTTTTTTCAATGGTTTCAGATAACTGTTGGTTTTGTGACCATGATTTATTTCATGATAAGCGCTCTATCAAACGTTTTATCGTGGTCAGCACTTGATAGCAATCCCATCCTCAAAACGATCGCTGTTCTTGTTATTTTTTGGCTCGTCACATTGAACAGCTCGGTGGGACTGGTTTTACCGAATTTTATCAAAGGAGCTTGAAAATGACACAAACTTTAAAGGAATTCGCTGATTATCTTGGTGTGACAACGGACACAATTCGACATTACGAGAAAATCGGTCTGCTAACACCAGCTAGAAAGGCCAATAATTATCGTGCTTTTGGTGCGACTGAATTAGAGAAGATGAAATATATCGAGGTCATGAAAGCGGGTGCATTCTCTCTCAAAGAGATTCAATTTTTTATGAATCTGCTCTATGGTAGCCAGTCTACAGGCGATTGTGTGCAAATATCGCAAAATATTTTGACGCAGAAAATCATAGAATTTGAAGAACAAATTGCCATCTATCAGAAGATGATTGCGATGTGCCAAGCCTTTCTTCCAATGATTGCGACAGTTGGCGAGACTTCAAAAATGACTGATTTGACAGCAACAGTTGATGAAATGTTTGAATTGATTCGGCTGAAACGTATCGGCGATTAAGACAGGTTGATTATTTATCTTGCTATCATACTATGTTATAAAAACTGTGACTAAATTTAGTCACAGTTTTCGAGCATATCGGCTAACTTTTGTCAAAAAATTCTGCCGTTTTTGTAACGTATTGACTTCTCGCCCCATATTGCCTAAAATCATAATTTTCTTAGTTTTAACACCACAATGAGTTAAAACTGCATTTTTTAAACTGGCAATGCCGTAGGAATCGGGGACAGAAATCACGCCAGAAAAGAGACGATACCAAAAGCTTGGCGCCATAGAAGTCGCAATAATGTCAGCCGTTTTACCAGTCAAAAGCTTTTTAAACTGCCGTCCGAGCATGAAATTTAGAAGAAAATGTCCCTTTTGATTGGCCGAATAAGCAAGACGAGGTGTGAAAACACGTTCAATCCAACCTGTCATAAGGCTTGGCATCGAACTCCACCAAATCGGATAAATAAAGATAAAATGTTCCGCCCATTGAATCAAGGCTTGCGATTTTTCGATTGCCAAATCCTCTGGCATATGTTGCCGATAACCCAAACGCAAAACGGGGTCAAAGGTCATTTTGGCAAGCTCTAATGTTTCAATCTCGTGTTTATCAGTGTCTAAATTTTTGACAACTGCATCAAAAATGGCACTAGAAAAACTTTTCTCATCGGGATGACCATTAATGATTAGAATTTTCATTTATTTATTCCTTTTTTCACTTTGTTTTCAACTTGTGCGACACCTTGTGAGAGTTTTTCAAAAAATGTGAGCAGTTGTGAGAGTTCGGCAGTTTCAAATGACTGGAAAAGGGTTTCAAGTGTCAGACGTTCAATTTCTCGCGTTCGTTTTTCGCATGCTAAAGCTTTTTCTGTCAATTCGATAAAAATTGCATTTTGTTTGCCACTTTTAAATCGAATATACTCTTTCTTTGCCAATGATTGTGCGACTTTCTTCACATTTTGGCGTGAAGAGCCCATTTTTTGGGCTAAAATGCTTAGATTATTTGGTTCATTAGTCGCTTGGAGCAAAGAAATCAGCATGTATTGTTTCATGGTGACGTTATCTTGCAACTGATTGCCAACCGTTTGTAATTTATTTTGCAAGATAAAAAGCCTTGTGACAATTTCTTGCATTTTAGGGTCAATTTTATTAGATTTCGACATGTTTTCCTCTTAAATAGTAACTAATTACTATTATACCGTAACTGCTTACCATTTACAAGAATCTTTGATAAAATCAGCAAAATCAAGTACAATAAGATAAACAACAAAATTAGAAAAGTAGTGATATGGCAACCAAAACTAAACAACTGACTTTATTTGGCTTTTTCGCCCTGACCGCCTCAATGGTGCTGGATGTTTACGAATACCCAACATTTGCAACCTCACAACTCAATCTTATCTTTTTCCTGATTGTCGGTGGCTTGCTTTGGTTTTTTCCCGCAGCGCTTTGTTCAGCTGAAATGGCAACGATTCCCGAGTGGGAAAAAGGCGGCGTTTTTACGTGGGTCAGCGAAACACTTGGCGAGGGTTTCGGGTTCATGGCAATTTTTTTTCAATGGTTTCAGATAACTGTTGGTTTTGTGACCATGATCTATTTCATGATAAGTGCTCTATCAAACGTTTTATCGTGGTCAGCACTTGATAGCAATCCCATCCTCAAAACGCTCGCTGTTCTTGTTATTTTTTGGCTCGTCACATTGACACAGCTTGGTGGGACTGGTTTTACTGATAAATTGGTCAAGTTTACCTTTGCGCTCGGTATTGTTTTGCCAGCAGTGATTTTGCTGGCACTTTGCGTGGCTTACGTCCTTGGTGGCAATCCCTTGCAATTTACTGGCGTTGGGGCTAGGGTGATACCCGACTTTCGCCAAGCAGCGACCCTCGTCGTTTTTGTCTCATTTATCCTAAGCTACATGGGTGTTGAGGCCTCGGCGACTTACTCGAATGAACTCAAAAATGTTCAGCGCAACTATCCGATTGCCATGCTCATGCTAGTGATTTTCGCAATTGTCATCAATTCGATAGGCGGGCTGTCAGTCGGCGCAATTATCCCTGTGAAAGACCTGTCCTTGAGCGGTGGTGTGCTACAAGCGTTTGAGAAGTATCTGGCGCATTTTGGCTTGGAGAGCCAAGTTTTGCTGAAAGTATTTTCAGTCCTAATCGCGCTAGGCATTTTGGGAGAAGTTACCTCATGGGTCGTAGGACCTGCGCGTGGTCTGTTTATGGCAGCACAAAAAGGGTTACTCCCCCCTATTTTCCGCAAGACAAATCAGGCTAATGTCCCAGTGCCGATTGTGCTTTTACAAGGCGGTATTGTCAGCATTTGGGTCATTGTTCTGACGCTTTTTGGTGGCGGTAATAATCTGTCCTTCCAAGTTGCGCTATCATTGACAGCGACGATTTATGACATGATGTATTTGATATTTTTCATCGCTTATCTCGTTTTAGTGCATAAAATGCCAACGCTCAAAGGCGATTATCAAGTTTTCGGCGGGAAGATTGGCAAAACGCTTATCGCAAGTTCGGGTATTATCTGCTCACTTGTCGTTTTGGGCATCTCATTTGTCGTGCCAAGCGCCATTGCCAAAAATGAGGGGACGACTTATCAAGTGATGCTAGTGACGGGGTTTCTGTTGACAATGGCGCTGCCAGTCGCGATTTATCAGCTTAACGATAAGACGAAACACAAGGTGATTCACAAACCTCTGCATCTGGTCGCTGATGAGGTAAATGTCTTTGTGCATCCCAAGGCGCGTGGCGAGCATCGGATTGTGGCGGATGAGGAGCGGAATTGAGGCATATCTTTTTATATACTCGATTCGCTAAATAAGATATTGTAATATCGATATTTCTAATCTTCTGTTATTAAAAGATTAGAATAGTTTTCAATATCAGAGTTGATTAAACTGCTACCTTGCCAATCTCCCCATTTTCCACTATAATAGAAAAGTAATAATACGTTATTTTCAGCTAATTAATCGGTGTTGGGATTTAGGCGACTTATTGGGAAAATGATGTTTTTGAAAATCGCTTTGATAAAGCGCTATTAAGACGTTAGGAGGAAAGTAAATGACAATTAGGAAAAAGGAATTTTTAGCAATCGCTCAAAAAACGATGTGTCTCAATTCAGAATATGCTTTGGACGTTTTGATTCGGATTGCGCATCATTCTAGCGCAATTGAGGGAAATACTTTGTCGCTTAGTGATACGATAACGATTTTGATAGATGAGATGACACCTAGTCATTCAAAGTCATTGCGGGAATTGTACGAAGTCGCCAATCACAGAGAAGCATTTGCTGATTTGTTAGTACAAGTTGCAAGTCTGGAGAAGTTGACTGTTCAATTTGTTAAACAGATTCAAGCCGATTTGGTTGATCATATTCGAGAAGATAAGGGGCAGTTTAAAACGCAACAAAATGCTATTTTAGGGTCAATTGAGAGATTAGCAACACCTGCTGAAACGCCTTTTTTAATGACACAATGGGTAGAAAATTATGATTGGCAACTTAACAATTTGCGAGATAGACATCTGATTGAAGCGATAGCGCAAAGTCATATTGAATTTGAGAAGATTCATCCTTTTTCAGACGGCAATGGTCGAACTGGAAGATTGTTGATTTCTTATGCAACACTTGTGACATTTGGTGTACCGATTGTGATTGACAAAGAACAGCAGGCGCTCTATATTGAAATGATTCAAAATCGTGATGTGATGGCGCTTGCTGATATGATAGAGAAAAATGTTACTTTTGAGCTTGAACGGCAGAAGATGTTTGTTTATCAGAGTTCGCTTGATGTGGAGTGATAAAATTAACCAACTATAAAAATGAAAGTGTTAGAGAAATCTGGTGCTTTTTTCATGAGAAGTCAAAAGCAACAAAAATAGAGATTCTAATCATAAACATTTAATTTAAAACTCTTGCACACCTAAAGATTTTCCACTATAATAGAAAAGTATCAAAAATAACGTGGTTCGTAACCATCCCACGAAAAAAAACTAGGAGCTTATTATGTCACACTTAACACAACTTGGTAGCAAAGGTACCGAGTATCCGACGGATTATGCGCCGTCTGTGCTTGAAACCTTTGACAATCAGCACCCCGACAATGATTATTTTGTCAAATTTAATTGTCCAGAGTTTACCAGTCTTTGCCCGATTACGGCACAGCCTGACTTTGCGACGATTTACATCTCGTATGTGCCAAATCTGAAAATGGTTGAGAGTAAGTCGCTGAAACTTTATTTGTTTTCTTTTAGAAATCACGGTGATTTTCATGAGGATTGTATGAACAAAATCATGAAAGATTTGGTTGCGCTGATGCAGCCGAAATATCTTGAGGTTTGGGGCAAATTCACGCCGCGTGGTGGGATTTCGATTGATCCTTATGTCAACTATGGCGAGAAAAACACGCCGTGGGAGCAGGTGGCTTGGGAGCGCTTGACTCAGCATGATTTGTATCCCGAAAAGGTGGCTAATCGATGAAAATGTCAACTTTTCCCCAAGCGCTCGTTGTTTTCTCGGGTGGTCAGGATTCGACAACCTGTCTTTTGCAGGCGATTCATGACTATGGACGTGAGAATGTTCACGCCATCTCCTTTCACTATGGTCAGCGCCACAATATTGAGCTAGATAAAGCCAAATGGCTCGCCCAAGATTTAGGTGTCACGCATAAGCTGGTCAATATATCAGAATTTACGCAACTCACGTCAAATGCGCTGATGGATGAAAACGCAGAGATTTCCCAAGCCCGTGGTGCTGAGTTCCCAAATACTTTCGTTGCGGGGCGAAATGCCGTTTTCATCTTGCTTGCAAGCATTTACGCAGAAAGCCAAGGCATCAAAAAAATCATCCTTGGCGTTTGTGAGACCGATTATTCGGGCTATCCCGACTGTCGCGATGTGTTTATCAAGAGCATGAATGTGGCGGTCAATCTGGCGATGGCAAAGGATTTTCAGCTGATAACGCCGCTCATGTATCTTGATAAGATACAGACTTGGCAAATGGCGGATGAGCTTGGTGCGCTTGACTATATCAAAAATCACACGCACACTTGTTATTTGGGCGTTGACGGCGGTTGTGGCGAGTGTCCTAGCTGTCAATTGCGCAACAATAGTTACGAGAACTATCTAGCTTTAAAAAATTAGAAAGGAATGAGCTATTTCTGGCTCATTTCTAAGTTAGAATAGCTTGTTATAAAATGAACAACAAAAATATCAAATTTCTAGCAACATCAGCGATTATCACAGCACTTTACGTCACTTTGACCCTGGTTTTCGGTGCTTTTTCATTCGGAATTGTCAATTTTCGGATTGCCTCTATGCTGAATCATGTGATATTTATTAATAAAAAATATGCTTTTGCCATTATCCTAGGCTGTGGTATTGCCAACAGCACCTCGCCACTTGGTCTCATGGATGTTCTTGTTGGCGTGTCAATGAATGCGATTGCATTGGGCTTAACGATTCTCATCACATCGAAAATGTCGTATTTGCCTGCCAAACTTGCCGTCAATACGCTAACGATTGCTGCCCTGATGTTCATGGTAGCCTTGGAGCTTGTCTACGCTTTCCACATGCCATTTCTTGCAACTTATG
This sequence comes from Pseudolactococcus hodotermopsidis, assembly GCF_011170085.1. GTDB lineage: Bacteria > Bacillota > Bacilli > Lactobacillales > Streptococcaceae > Pseudolactococcus > Pseudolactococcus hodotermopsidis. The sequence goes on from NZ_BLLI01000014.1 coordinate 31,337, forward strand.
GCACGGTTGCCTTGGGACAATTTGTCTCTGTTGGCATTGGTGCTGTCCTTTATCAAGTCGTTTTTGGACGAACAAAGTTGGCTGAGAAATTAGCTTGAATTAGAAAGAATACTCAGAATTTCAAGAAATTCTAAGTATTTTTTTATTGAGTCAAATGGCTTGTTTAAGCACCAAAATTAAGTTATAATTAAATGTTGGAAACGCTTACGATATAAAAATAGGAGTAATATGAAAAAACAAGAAACACGCAAATTTGGTCTACTCATGTCAATCGCCATGATTATCGGCATTGTCATCGGCTCAGGCATCTTTTTCAAGGCTGACGATATTTTAACGCAGACAAACGGCAACGTTCTCATGGGCTGTCTGGTCTTGTTAGTTGGCGCACTTGGCATCATTTTCGGTGGCATTACCATGGCGGAGTGGGCGAAAATTACTGACGATGCGGGCGGGCTGATTTCCTATGCTGAAAAAGCCTTCGGCAAATTTTTTGCTTTTCTGCTCGGCTGGTTTCAAGCCATCGTCTATTTTCCCGCATTGACAGCGATTATCGCCTTTGTGGCGGCGAATTACACGATTTCGCTCTTTCCAAAACTAGCGCTCGGGCAAATAGGCATTTGGCTGTTGAGCCTTGTCTACTTGCTTGCAACCTATGCCCTCAACATTTTTTCAAGTAAAATGTCGGAAATTTTTCAAACATCGGCGATGTTTATTAAGTTAGTGCCGTTATTGTTAATTGCCATTTGCGGTATAATTTTCGGCGATCCACAAGCGATAACCTCGCATACCATTTCTTTACCTATCATCATGTCATCAACAGGTGCAATCGTTGCTGTTGCTTTTTCATATGACGGCTGGACAGTAGCGCCGTCAATTTGTCATGAAATCAAAAATGCCAAACGCAATCTGCCACTTGCTTTAATCATCAGTCCATTAGTTATCTTAGCTGTTTATGTCAGCTATTTTGTTGGCATTTCACTAATGATTGGCCCAGATAAAATCATGCAAATGGGTGATTTGGCATTTGCAGCAGCAGCGGAAAAATTATTTGGCACGTTTGGGCAGAAACTCATGCTTGTTGCTGTGATTATTTCTGTTTTAGGTACGGTAAATGGGCTGACCGTTGCGACAATTCGCGCACCCTATTTCCTAGCGCTCAGAAAAGAATTGCCACAAAGTGAAAAAATCGCCAAATTACATCCAAAATTTAATCTGTCAATTCCTTCCGTCATCATCAGTTTTATTGTTGTTTTGGCGTGGTTAGCCATTCACTTTTTGTCAATCAAAGTGCCTGTCATCAGCAAACTTCAAATTGACATTTCATCAATTCCAATTGTTATCATGTATGTTTTCTATGCTCTTTTATATGTTGGCGTGATAATTCGCACGATGAAAGGCTTGATTCACAATAAAATTGTTGGTATTCTTTGTCCGATTCTGGCAATTTTCGGCGCTTTGATGATTTTATATGGCGGTTTGACCGCTTCAAATGCCATGATTTATATTGTCGTGTCACTTTTGATTTTAGCTAGTGGTGCTGGCTTGTATGCTCGATTAACTAAAAAGGATGACCAAAAGTCTTACTCTTAGCGTGGAGATGAACTCTAAATTTAGCCTTGTCTTGAACCTTAACATTAGTAAAGCTGTTTCTTGAATTGGGTATTTGCAACATTCCCAAAAATAGTGTATAATAAACACATGCGATGAGTCGATTTGGAACGCAAGTTCCTCATTTACGCTACGGATAATCGGGGCATAGCCCGTCAAGGATTGATGGATTATTGCTTGCGAGTGTGAACCTTTCAAGCACATGAAAATGCCGTATTAAAATCTTGATGAGTTTTTCTCATCAAGGTTTTTTTTATTTAAAAGTCAAAAGTTTTGACACATTTATTTTTTAAGTAGCTCATGTTTTGTTGCCATGTTTTAAACATCTGTTATAATGTTTTTCGGCACCTCTTTGTTTAGGAGGGAGGTGTTAAGCATGTTTAATTCATCACAGAAGTAGTAGCAAACGTCATCTCAGGCGTATTGCTTATCATCATTGACAAGATGTTGATAACCTAGACAGGTTGTCAACACACGCCGTTAGGTGCAAAAAAGAGCCGTGTATTGACGTACATGGCTCTTTGTGTCTAACTCATCACAGATTTCCGATAGTTATCACATATCATAACCAAATCTTTAAAAAAGAGTTGTAAAATATTAGTTTTGTGGTATAATGAATAGTAAATATATTATTTACATAAATGTTATTTAAAATCGACTAAAGGAGATGATATTATGAAACATGAAACAAGTATAAACAGGAGAGGAAAGACTTATCTTCAAACGTGGCAATCAGTTAAAACATGGTTATATGCTGCTTCAATCTTGCTTTTAGTTTTCAGTAGCAGTGGCAGTGCTTTAACTGTTTTGGCAGATGAGTTGACATCAACTGTACCGCAAACTCAGTCAGTCAATCCAGAAGCGACCTTACCTGTCTCTTCTGAGGATGAAGCAACTTTAACGCCAGAGGAGTCAGTGCCGCAAGAACAGCTAGAAACAACATCAGATAAGTTGGATGAGATAGCCACTCCTCTACCAGAAAATCAACCTGTCATTCATGATGCTCCTATTGATGATAGTGGTATTCTTTCTGTTAGATCGGAGCCAAATGTTGTGACGAATGAAAGCTCAACTACTGTGCTTGAGATTGATTATTCTGCAAATCTTGGAGATTTACTCACAATTTCTTTGCCTGCGGGAGCAGATATGCAGGGAGAGTTTGAGGATTTGGGTGAAAACGGAGGATCTGTCGAAGAACCAATAACAGATGGTGAGACTGGCAAAATTACTGGTTACAAAATTCGTTTTTGGGATAGCAAAAGTATTAAGTTTTATATGACTTTGTCTTTTGCGGATGTCAACAATCTTCAAGCAACTTTAGATGATATTGTGAATGGAACAGGTCTTAAAGCAGTCAAACCTGGTAACTTTGAAACCACTTTTTTAGCCGTAAAACTTGATGGTACAAGCTATAAGACAAGTTGCGTGACTAATGTAGAGGCTGGCGTGTATATCGCTGGTAACGATTGGAAGTTATCAGGGATTTCAAAGTCTTATATGGGAAATAAAGATTATACGTTTTCTGTTTCAGGCTTTACTACTGAAGGTTCAGCGAATGGTAAGAATGGACCGCTAATATGGGAGGGGGATAAAACTACTTTTAAGCTAGATATTCCAGCAGGTTTTGAGTTAAATGTTGATAAAAGTCCAGGTTGGACACAACCAGCTGGTGTTGGAACACCAATCTATCGTTTAAACGCTAAAGATAGTCCTAGTTTTGTAGGGCAATTTACTAGTCCAATCGGAGAGTATTCTAGTCAAGCGAAGACGTCAACTATTACAGGTTATTTTGGTTACTCAACCGACCCAGTAGAATTACCTATGACTCAACCATTTAAGATTACAATTGTTGAGCCAGACTATACTGCTAAACCCAATGTTTCGAACTCGGATAGTACGGTAACAGTAGCAAATCACTCTAACGTATTTCGTGACGAAAAGACTAACTATGCCTTTAGCAGTACGTTTGGGGTGCCAACTACGCTTCCAAATTTGTCAAATGTTAATCAGACTTTGGTAGCACCACCTGATGGTTCTACTATTAGCGCTTTTACGTTGATATTTAACCCTGAAAGCAATGAAAAAAGTCAAGTTCGGACAAAGATTACCTATTCAGATGGAAAAATTGACATATTTGAAAATGAAATGTCTGGCGATAACAATTCTCAAAAGTTTGAAGCAACTTCTCCCATAACAATTGTGAAGATAGAAAATATTTGGGATAATCTGGAGACGGGTTCTACGATTAAAATGATGGTAGAGGCTGAATCTTTAGAGATTTTTTCAGATAATAAGGTTATAGAGGATAATGATCAAAGAGATGTTGTAGTAAACTATAACTGGGGATATAAAGGGAGCGATAAACTTGGTTCTATTGAGACTAAGAGTAAGGTCACTTATCGGACTAAATTATTTAATTATGAGTTGATATTAGAAAAACCAAAAGAGTCTACGGCGCAATTTGGTGATGGTAAAACATACAATTTTGGACTCTCTGTGCCAGCGACTGGTAATGATACAACAGTAAAAAATGTAATCGACCCTATTGTTTACTATTTACTTCCTAAAGGAACACAGTATCTGGGGGTTGACTATGGGTCTGTTTCAAAACCTGAGTTTTCAACTTATCAAATCGAAACTGGACAGACAGTTGTCAAATTAGACTGGACTGGTACTGGAACACTTGTCACGACAGAACTTCTTAGTGGCATTAAGATAGCGTATGGGACACTTGAATACGGAAAAACTTTGAAAACGCAAATGGCGGTTTATTTGTCGACGAAAAATGACTCAGACTTAAATCTGTCAATTTCTTCATGGGGTGGTGAGGGAATTATAAAAACACCCCTTGGATCTGAAATAGCTAGTCAAGTGACTCAAAAAGAGGCTAAAACAGTCTTTTTAGGGGCATCTGAGATAACAATTAACTCTACTTTAGACCTAAAAAATGGTTTGATGATAGAAAGTAACACTGGAACAATTGGGACCAAAGCTCTTAATGATGTTATTAAAGGGGGAGAACATCACCTAATAGTTGCTATGGTCAATACAAAGACAAATTCAGTGATGACTAAGATGAGGGGAATAGTCAATTTGCCTGACAGTGCAGACGGCTTACGTCTGGAGTTGAATGGGGCAGCTGTTGAAATTGTTGATGAGAATAACAAAGTTTCAAGCGATGTTCGTGTTCTTTATTCGACCAAGACGCAGGAAGTAACAGATGATTTGAGTTTGACAGGTTACGTGTCGGCGGAGGATGTAAAGAGTTGGTCTGACATTCGTTCATTTATTGTAGTTGCTGATGATATGCCAGCTGATACGATATATTATGTGCGTATGCTAGTAACTGCACCAAATTTTAAGGAGGAAGTGTGGCAGGAAGTGACGATTGACTTAACTACAGTCGCTGATACGCTACCTCAACATAGCTCTGTCATAGATGAATTTGTTGATGCTAGTACGCCCAATGAAGAGAAAACTATTACTAAAACAATTCGTTATGTTGCTGTTGATGAAAATGGTAAAGAAGAAGAATTAACTAAAAGCTACATTGATTCGGTAGTTTTCAAAAAAATATTTGATGCCACAACAGGTAAAATAACATATGCTCCTGAGTCAGCACCACTTGGTTTTCAAGAGTTACCTGAGATTAAAGGTTATAAAGTCAAAACTGTGCCTTCAGGTAGTGAGATAGAATCTACTGTAAAATTTGGCGATGCCAATATTAATTTGACCGTTGTTTATGAAAAACTTGCACCAACTGTTACGACAAAAACAGTGACTAAAACGATTCATTATGTTGACGAAAATGGTAAAGAATTAGCTACAAGTTACACAGATTCAGTGACATTTACCAAAACAGTTGATGCGGTAACAGATGAAGTGACATATAGTCCTGTGTCAGCAAAACTTGGTTTTCAAGAGTTGCCTGAGATTAAAGGTTATAAAGTCAAAACTGCGGAGTTAGGTAGCGAGATAAAATCTACTGTAAAATTTGGCGATGCCAATATTAATTTGACCGTTGTTTATGAAAAACTTGCACCAACTGTTACGACAAAAACAGTGACTAAAACGATTCGTTATGTTGACGAAAATGGTAAAGAATTAGCTACAAGTTACACAGATTCAGTGAAATTTACCAAAACAGTTGATGCGGTAACAGATGAAGTGACATATAGTCCTGAGTCAGCAACACTTGATTTTCAAAAGTTGCCTGAGATTAAAGGTTATAAAGTCAAAACTGCGGAGTTAGGTAGCGAGATAAAATCTACTGTAAAATTTGGCGATGACAATATTGATTTGACCGTTGTTTATGAAAAACTTGCACCAACTGTTACGACAAAAACAGTGACTAAAACGATTCATTACGTTGATGAAGAGGGCGAAAAATTAGCGCCAGATTATGAAAAATCCGTAGAAGTTAAAAGTAATTTAGAGTCTGAAAACTTGTCAGGACAACCTAATCCTCCGATTGAAGGATATGATGTTAAGGAAAGTCCAGAATATGCGGAAAAAGATTCAGTTGTCAAATTTGGTGATAAAGATATTGAATTGACTGTTATTTATCGAAAACAAGCAACTGATACAGTTACTAAGACGATTCGTTATGTTGATGAAGATGGTAAAGAGTTAATTGAAAGTTACAAAGAGTCAGCAACATTTAAGAGAACTTATGATATTGCATCGGCTAAAGATGTTTATAGTCCTGTGTCAGCAAAACTTGGTTTTCAAGAGTTGCCTGAGATTAAAGGTTATAAAGTCAAAAAAGCAGATACAGGCAGTGAGATAGAATCTACTGTAAAATTTGGCGATGACAATATTGATTTGACCGTTGTTTATGAAAAACTTGCACCAACTGTTACGACAAAAACAGTGACTAAAACAATTCATTACGTTGATGAAAATGGTAAAGAATTAGCTACAAGTTACACAGATTCAGTGACATTTACCAAAACAGTTGATGCGGTAACAGATGAAGTGACATATAGTCCTGAGTCAGCAACACTTGATTTTCAAAAGTTGCCTGAGATTAAAGGTTATAAAGTCAAAACTGCGGAGTTAGGTAGCGAGATAAAATCTCGTGTAACATTCGATGATGAAGCTATTAATTTGACTGTTGTTTATGAAAAACTTGCACCAACTGTTACGACAGAAACAGTGACTAAGACTGTCCATTACATTGATGAAACTGGTAAGCAAATTGCGCCAGACCATACTGTGTCTGTAACACTTACTAAATCAGTTGATGCCGTGACAGATGAAGTGACTTATACGCCAGTTGATGCCCATCTAGCAGGTCAGAATGCCCCAACAGTACCAGGTTATGTTGTCCAAACTGTCCCAGATGGTGCACAATCTGATTCTATCGTCAACTATGGCGAC
>NZ_BLLI01000015.1 GCF_011170085.1 Pseudolactococcus hodotermopsidis
CATATCTTCAACTGATAATTTACTGTGACGACCTCGACGGTTATGTTTTTCATGATAAGCGGTCTTAAGAAGACTGCTCATAGATTCAAAGGTTGGACGTTTAACGCCAACTAGACGTTTAAAATGATTATCGCTGAGTTTGCTGAGGGATTCATAGTTCATGACTATAGTATAACAAATTTTTTTATTTTTGGGAGAAGTCTAATTTTTAAATTTCTTCTTGTCCTCCCTCTTTTCAGTTTCATTTGATTTAAATAAAACATTAAGATACAATTAAGAAGATATTGACAATTTATGATTTATTTGTTAAAATTGGTCTATACCAATTGGTATAGACTTAATATTTTAGAGGGGGATTAAATATGAATCCAATCAAATTCAAAACACTGAAATTTTCACTCCCATGCCTTTTGCTTATTGGCATGATGTCACTTTTCTTGGGACAAGTGAGCCTTTCAGCTGACGAGGTAACATTGCCCAAAACAAGAGGGGTTTTTGGGGAAGATAATCGGCAAATCATCACTGATTTCTCACAAAAACCACATCGAGCGTCTGTGCGTATTTCTGTCCAATTTCCAAATAAAGAGGTAATTTCAGCAAGTGGTACCTTGATTAACAATGATTTTGTTGTCACTGCAGCACACGTTCTTTATAGTAAAGAACACGGCGGAATGGCGATTTATGCAACAATTGGTGCAGGTGCAATCGCTGGTAACCCAACGCTCGGTGTGGCGACAGCCGAAAAATTCTTCATCACAGAAGAGTATGCCAAAGGTGGCTTTTATAACTCAATCGTTGACGTTGGCGGTATTAAATTAAGCACAAAATTGGGCAATTCTGCTACAACTTTGTTAGTTCAGCCAAATGTTTCAGTTGGTGAAAACTTGACGGTTTCAGGTTTTTCTTACGATTTAGAAGGGTATCTTGGCTCTGATGCTGGCCCGATTGATAGCCTTTCAAGTCATGTTGTTCGTTATAAAATGGACACGATTGGTGGCGCTTCAGGTGGTACAGTTGTCAATGATCGCAATGAAATTGTCGCTGTTCATTCGGGACAAGATGGAAAATATAACATCGGTGCTCGTTTATCAGGCTATAATCTTGAACAGCTTAAAAAATGGACAACTGTTAATATAGCACCAGAAAAAACGACTTATACCCTTTCTTATCAGCTAAATGGTAGCTCTGGCAAAGTACCTGATAAAATAACTGTTGCTGATAAAGAAACAATTAAAATAACACCTAATCAGCCTGTTCGCCCTGGTTATGATTTCCTCGGTTGGTCAACTAATATCAATGCAACAACTGCTGATTATCAAGCTAATGATACTTTGACAGTCACTAAAGATACAATATTATATGCCATTTGGCAGTCAAATGGTAGAGCGGTTTACACACTTTCTTATGACCTGAACGGCGGCAATAGTACAACACCTCCTGCTGTCGTAGCGGAAAATGGTGCTGAGCTTAAAATAACAAATGACAAACCCAACCGTCCTGGTTACGATTTTTTAGGATGGGCAGATGATGCAAATGCAACGACTGCGCAATATCAGACTAACGACAGTTTCAAAATTGCTCGCTCACTGAACCTATATGCGATTTGGGCGCAGAAGCCTGTTGTACTTCATACAATAACTTTTGATTTAAATGGAGGCGATAGCGAAGTACCGACTGCGCTTACGGCTGAAACAGAAACAACAGTCAAACTTCCTAGCACTATTCCTAATCGTCAAGGCTACCTCTTTCTCGGTTGGGCAGAAAATGCGACAAGCATTACTGCGACCTACAAGGCAAATGCTGAAATCTCAGCGGAAAAATCGCTGACTTTATATGCGATTTGGGCGATTATTCCGCAAGAACATCTGATTACTTACGATTTGAATGGGGGCAATGGGGTAAAACCTGCGAATTTATTTGTAACTGACAAGACAACTGTTCGTTTGACAACACTCTTGCCAACTCGGGCTGGTTATGAATTTGGTGGTTGGTCAGAAGATCCAACGGCAAAATCGGCGACTTATCTACCAGCTGCAACCTTTACAGCAACTCATTCAACAACTTTGTATGCGGTTTGGCAACATATCCCGAAAACTTATACGCTGACTTATAATCTTCATGGTGGCACAGGTGTGAAATCTGAAAAAGTGACGACAACTAGCGGTACAGCAGCGCAAGTTATGCCACAAACACCAACACGAAAAGGCTATCATTTCTTGGGTTGGGCAGTTTCTTCCTCTGCTAAAATCGCTGACTATCCTATCGGCACTGCTATTAGCATTGAAAAAAATACGACTTTACACGCACTTTGGGTCAAACGTGTTGATTATACAGTCACTTACAATTTGAACGGTGGCACAGGTGTGAAAATTGATAAAGCCATTGTTGAGAAAGGATATAGCCTGAATATTACTTCACAAACACCGACTCGAAAAAACTATACTTTCCTTGGTTGGGCGACAAGTTCGTCTGCTAAAACAGCGACTTATCGGGCAAATAATCTTTTTGTTCCTGAGAAAAATGTTACTTTATATGCAATTTGGTTGAAAAATTAGGTTAAAACTGAGGCTAGGACAAAAGTCTCCAAAATAGAAAAACCGCATGAAATTCGTTTTTGAAAACGTTGATTTCATGCGGTTCTTCTATTTTATAATTAGCTAAATTATGCTAATTTTCGACTTTTGTTCCAGAATCTTAGTCTATTTGATAAGATTTTATTTTTTTAAAACTAACGTTCCTTTTTATTTCAAGTCATTGCGATTCATAATCTCGTCAATAAACCCATATTCCAAGGTTTCCTCAGCTGACATCCAACGATCGCGTTCTGCATCTTTATGGACTTTATTGACCGTTTGACCAGAATTATCCGCCAAGATTTTCTCCAATGTTTTACGCGTTCTTGACAAATGATCCGCAACAATTTGCATATCTGTTTGTTGCGTACCACCGCCAGTACCACCCATAGGTTGATGAATCAAATATTCAGCATTTGGCAACATGAACCGTTTGCCCTTAGCACCAGATGAGGCAATGATTGTCCCCATTGATGCTGCAACGCCCATGACAATTGTTTGAACATCAGACTTGATGAAATTCATGGTATCAACAATGGCAAGTCCCGCTGAAACTGAACCACCTGGAGAATTGATATAGAGATAGATGTCTTTGGTCGAATCTTGCGCGTCCAAAAACAGAAGTTGCGCAATCACAGCGTTTGCCATATTGTCCTCAACTTCGCCCGTCAGCATAATGATACGATCCTTCAAAAGGCGTGAGTAAATATCGTAAGCGCGCTCGCCGCGACTTGATTGTTCGATAACTGTTGGAATGAGTGCCATGTTAATAGCTCCTTTATTTTTTATAATTCTATTATATCGCATTGGTCAGTTTTGGTCAAAGATTTAGCTTTGAATAATGTTATTTCATGTTGACAACGCATTTCAAAACCACAAAAACGCTCAATTTTCAAGCGTTTTTTCAATCTATTTTATTTCATCTCAATCAGCAAATCTTGTGTCGCAATTGATTCAGCTGCCTTGACATAAATTTTCTTGATTTCACCTTCAAATGGCGCTTCAATCGTTGTCTCCATCTTCATTGCCTCAGTTACCATTAAGGGTTGCCCCTTGACAACTTTATCATTAGCTTTGACGAGAACAGCAACGACTGAGCCAGGCATAGTTGCACCAATATGGTACTGATTTGTTGGTTCAGCTTTCTCTTTGAAAATAACCGTAGTTTTAATTGATGTATCCTTGACAATTATCTCACGACGTTGCCCATTAAGATTGAAGAAAAGTGTCCGATTACCCTCCATATCAGGATCAGAAATGCTGTCCAAACGAATCAGCAAAGTCTTACCTTTCTCAATTTCAACCGACAATTTTTCGCCCACACGCATGCCACCAAAGAAAGTCGGTGTATCAAGCAAAGTCACACTACCAAATTCATTTTGCATTTTTTGATAATCAAGGAAAACTTGCGGATAAAGAATGTAACTCAAAACTTCATGTTCCGCTGGCTCATAACCCAATTTCTCAGCCAATTCAATAGCTACTTCAGAAAAATCAACTGGTGCTGCATGATTACCCGGACGATCCGTGATGAATGGCTTATCTTTCAAGATGATTTTCTGCAATTTTTCAGGGAAACCACCGACTGGCTGACCCAAATCGCCCGCAAAGAAACTAATGACAGACTCTGGGAAACTCAGCGTATCGCCTTTTTCATAAATATCAGTCTCAGTCAAGTCATTTTGCACCATGAACAGTGCCATATCGCCGACAACTTTGGAACTTGGTGTCACTTTGATAATGTCGCCAAACATCATATTGACCGTGCGATACATGACCTTGACTTCATCAAACCGCATGCCCAAACCAACAGCTGTGGCTTGCGCTTGGAGGTTGGTGTATTGACCACCCGGCATTTCGTGCATATAGACTTCCGTTTGCGGACTGGTCAAACCTTTTTCAAATGGTGCGTAGAACTTGCGCACATCTTCCCAATAATGATTGATTTGAATCGCATTCTCATTGTCAAGCTCGGGCGCACGGTTACCATTTTCCAAAGCATAATAAAGTGATAATAGACTCGGTTGACTTGTGCCTGATGACATGGCTGAGGTCGCCACATCAACAATATCCACGCCCGCAGTGACTGCCGCCGAGCACGTAATTACACCATTACCAGCCGTATCATGCGTGTGCAGATGAATCGGAATAGCAACGGTGTCTTTGAGCTCAGAAATCAAACGATAAGCGGCTTGGGGTTTTAGAATACCAGCCATATCTTTGATGGCAAGAATATGCGCACCCGTTGCTTCAAGCTCTTTCGCCAAGTCTTTATAATACTGAATGCTATATTTTTGGCGGTCATTATCAAGAATATCCCCCGTATAACACATAGTTGCCTCAACAATTTTACCCGTGTCACGCACGGCTTGGATTGATTTTTCCATCTGTGGCAACCAGTTGAGCGAGTCGAACACGCGGAAAACATCCATGCCCTCTTTGGCTGCAACCTTGATAAATTCTTGAATCACATTATCTGGATAATTTTGGTAGCCAACAGCATTTGAACCACGGAAAAGCATTTGAAATAGAGTATTTGGCATGAGTTTACGCAGTTCGCGTAATCTGTACCATGGACTTTCATTTAAGAAACGGTAGGCAACGTCAAACGTCGCACCACCCCACATCTCAGCCGAAAAGAGATTGGGGAGTCCTTGATCAACAGCTGCTGCCACATTTTTCATATCCTGCAAACGCACACGTGTCGCAAGTAGACTTTGGTGCGCATCACGGAAAGTCGTATCCGTAAACAAGACTTCCTTGCGTGATTTGACAAAATCAACCACCGCATCAGCGCCTTTTTCATCCAAAATATTTTTCGTTGTCAAAACGTCAAGTTGCTTAATTTTCGGTTGACGTGTTTCATCAAAATAAGGTTTGGTTGTTTTAGTAATGCCGGGAAAACCATTAACTGTGATATTGGCGATATATTTCATCGTCTTGTTGCCGCGATCACGCAAACGTGGAAAGTTAAAGAGTTCTGGTGTATTGTCGATGAAAGTCGTTTTCGCATTACCCGAAACAAATTCTGGGTGGTTGAGCACATTTTTCAAGAAAGGCATATTTGTTTTCACGCCACGAATCCGAAATTCACGCAGACAACGATCCATTTTCAAAATCGCCTCGCTGAAATCTGTCGCATGAGTGATCACTTTGACCAATAAACTATCAAAATAAGGTGTTACCTCATAACCCGAGTAAGCATTGCCGACATCCAAACGCACGCCAAAACCACCCGGCGAACGGTAGGTGTCGATTTTTCCTGTATCGGGGAGGAAATTATTTTCAGGGTCTTCAGTCGTAATCCGACATTGAATGGCAGAGCCAAGCAATTGAATTTCATCTTGCACTGGAATTTTCACATCTTTGTGAAGATCAGCGCCCTCAGCAATGAGAATCTGCGCTTGTACAATATCAATACCTGTTACTGCCTCAGTAATTGTATGTTCAACTTGGACACGCGGATTGACTTCGATAAAGTAAAAGTCATTATCTTTAACAAGAAATTCAACCGTTCCCGCATTGACATAACCAACGTGTTTACAAAGTTTGACTGCCGCATCACAGATACGATTGCGCAAGTCATCAGCCATCCCAACGCTTGGTGCAACTTCGATAACCTTTTGATTGCGACGTTGAACAGAACAGTCACGTTCGTATAAATGCACCACATTGCCATGCGAATCGCCTAAAATCTGAACTTCGATATGTTTAGGATTGGTAATGTATTTTTCAACATAAATTTCATCTGAGCCAAATGCCGACTTGGCCTCGCTCGCCGCACGAACATAGCCGTCACGCGCCTCAGCCTCATTGTGTGCCACACGCATACCGCGACCGCCACCACCAAGCGCAGCTTTTATCATGACAGGATAGCCGTAAGTGCGCCCAAAGTCTAATGCGCCCTCAAGGTCAACTGGTCCCTCAGTCCCTGGAATTGAGCCAACACCCGCCGCAACAGATGCCTCCTTGGCCTTGATTTTATCGCCAAAAATGTCCAAGTGATGCAAAGTCGGACCGACAAAAATCAAACCTGCCGCCTCAACTTTACGGGCAAAGTCGATATTCTCCGACAAGAGACCATAACCTGGATGAATCGCCTCAGCACCAGATGCCACAGCAATTCGCACAATATCATCAATATCTAAGTAAGCATCAATCGGCTTTTTACCCTCGCCAACCAGATAAGCCTCGTCAGCCTTGAAACGATGAACCGAGTACTCGTCCTCCTTGGCATAAATCGCCACGGTCGAAATGCCCAATTCATTACAAGCACGGAAAACACGGATAGCGATTTCGCCACGATTAGCAACTAATAGTTTTTTCATTTATAAAGCCTTTCAATTTTTTCAAATAGTTTCATTTTTAAATCTCAGAAAAATTTTCAGAGACATAATCAACATCTTTCACGGTATATTTATCTGCCATCTCAGCCAATTCACGCCGTTTTTCATCAGCGGAAATGTTGAGGACAAATGCAATACCAACAGACAAGGTCAAAAGTGAATTACCACCTTGACTTAGGAAAGGAAAAGTTACACCAGTCGAAGGAATCAAGCCTGATACACCGCCGATATTAACCAAAACCTGAGCAAAGAACATGGTACCAACACCAATCGCCATCATGCTATTAAAAGCATCCTTGGCACGAATACCAATCAAAAAGATTCGCATAATCAAAAAGAAAAGAATGCCGAGAATAATAATACCGCCAATCAAGCCCAACTCCTCAATCACAATCGTAAAGATAAAATCAGTATGTGCTTCAGGTAAATAGCCTTTTTTCTCAATCGAATTTCCCAGACCACGTCCGAACCAACCACCATTTGAAATGGCATAATAACCGTTAATCAACTGGTGACCCGAGTCACCCATATCCTGAAAAGGATTGGCAAAAGCAATAAATCGTTTATTGATATAAGCGTAATTTTTCAAGAAACCGACACTTGGGATAATATTACCACCTGTGACTTTCAGAAAACCTAGCGCAAATAATATAAATGCGCTAAAGATTTTCATATAGCCTGTCCCCCAACGATAAGAAATGCCACTGGCTGCAATAACTGCCGCTGCGCTGATGATAATCAAAATTGCATTTCCCAAATCAGGCATGAACGCAACCGCACCAATCATCACAAACATCCAAGCACGCCAACCACTGAGCATATTTGCCAAAAAAGTTTTTCGCCCAAACAAAGCCTTGATGTCTAGTTGCTTGATTCTCTCTTGCCTCGTGGCTAATGTTGCCGATAAAAACCAAACAGAGACAAACTTCAGATATTCGGCAGGCTGAATCGTGCCAATCGGTGTTGCAATCCAACCATAAGCACCATTAACAGGATCAACTAAAAAACGTGCGACAAAAAGCAAAACTATCATAATTGGCAATAAAATACCAAACCAACCAATTCCCTTTAGTTTATCCACTTTCATACGAAAAATAACAACAATCATAATCAACGAAAAAATAAAGAAAATAACTTGATTTCTAAACATATGATAAGGTGGCAAACGATGTTCAATCTGATAAGGAACAGTTGAGGAGAAAACGACAATCAAACCCAAAACCGCAAGAATCAAATAGGGAATGAGAATCGTATAGTTAATAAAATGTTTTTTTTGAAGTTCTTTCATAGCTTACCTATTGCGTGATTATCCTCACAATTTTCCTAATCTAATTGTTCTTATTTACTATTTTACCATTTTTTGAGCAAAAAAAAAAGAAAGCTTGAGAAAATAGTTGAAATTTTCTAAAAACTCCTTATCAATAGTCACTTTCACAACGTAGGTAAAAATTTTACACCTCAACGTGCATTAAGACTTTTCGTTCTTTCGGACAATATTTGAGCACCTTGACCTTATTGGGATGAGTTGCCTTATTTTTAGATGAAATGTAATTTTGTTGTCCGCAAGATGTACATTTTAAATTGATTTTAATTCGCAATATCTCGCACCCCTAAAAACTTTCTGAAATTAAACAAAGACCAAAATAGATTGAATAAGACAAATAAACTTGTCGTTATAAACACTGCACGATAGCTGATAAATCCCGCAACAGCACTCCCAAGCAAAGGACCAGCCACTTGCCCAAAATTATTGAACATCTGATTAAAACTAAAAATGCGTGAAATCCCCTCTTGTGGTGTCATTTTCGACAATAAAGAATTGACAGAAGGCATGAGCGCACCCGAGCCAAAGCCAAGCATAAACCGCAAAATTCCCAATTGCAACGGCGTTTTGACAAAAGCCATAGGCATATAAATCAGAAAACTATAAGCTAGACCAATCAAAATCAAGCGATGACTGCCAATCTTATCACCGATTTTCCCCAAAATTCCTGATGATAACATGGCAGAAAGTCCCGCAGATGAGACGATAAAGCCTGAAATCGTCATCAGATTACTGGCATGATGGCCATTGAGATTACGAATATACAAAGTCAGAATCGGCGCAATTGATTGAACTGAGATTTGCAGAATAAAGCTCGTGATGAACAAGCCAAAGAGAATCTGACGATTTTTCACGCGCGCTAAAATCTCCCCAGTTGACAGCATATCACGTTTTTCAAGTGGTGTAAAATCTTCTTTAACCAGAAATAGTGTCAACAAGGTCACAATCAATAAAATGCCACCTGTAATCAAAAAAACATTTTTTATACCAACACTTTGCGCAATAAAACCGCCAATAGATGGACCAATCAGCCCACCCGCAACCATACCAGTGGACAATATGCCAAGCGCATAACCACTCTTATTTTTAGGCGCTTGACTGGCAATCAGTGCCGTAGAGTTCGGAATATAGCCCGAAAACAAACCATTAAGCAATCGCATAAGGAGCAACCACCAAATATTCGGCACAAAAGCAAGCGCACTCATGGTAAAAGTCATCACAACAGAAGCACGAATCATCATGACACGTCGACCATGCTGATCTGCAAGTTTTCCCCAAATTGGTGCGACAAGCCCACTGGCAAGTGCTGAAATCGCAACAGCCAATCCTGAAAACAACTCAACCGAACTTCCTCTTACACCTAATTCCTCAACATATAACGCCATAAACGGCATGACCAAGGAAAAACTCGCCGATGTGAAAAAACTCCCAAACCAAGCAATAAACAAATTACGTTTCCAATTTACTTTAATCGTACTCACTTCTTTTCTATACATTTAACAAAAGTCGATACCTGAAAAAACGACTACCATCACCGATAGCACCCGCTAAATCTCATATAAAATTTTTGTCAGCTTTTCTTCTAATAATTCTATTGTACCACAATTCTCAATAACGCGCGTCGCTAATAGACGTTTATCATTAATTGGCATTTGAGCTTTTATCCGTAAAATGGCATCTGACTCAGTTAAACCGTTGCGTTTCATCAAACGTTGGATTTGGACAGCTCTAGGCGCATAAATCAACCAAATTTCATCAAAACCTGTGTAATTTAATTCAAATAACAAGGGAATATCCATAAAAACGACTTCTGCTTGACTTTCATCACGACGTTTTATCAATTCTGCTCGAATCAGCGCATCTTGTTGCTTGGCTAATTTTTGCTTAGCAAGGTTATCAGAAAAAATCAGCGCACCTAATTTTTCACGGTTAAGTTCGCCATTTTCATGAAAGTAATCAGCGCCAAAAGTCTCACGAATCATCAAATAAAGCGCACCGTCAATCTGCTGCAACTCTCTCACAACTGCATCCGCATCAATCACTTCATAACCATTTTTCAACAAAAAAGCCGTCACAGCAGACTTCCCTGTTGCAATACCACCTGTTATACCGATTACTTTCTTCATGATTATATTATACTAAAATTTTTCGTAATTTAAAGCCAAAATTAAAGTAAAAAGTGATATAATATAGTTAAAGAAAAAAATGGAGGAAAATCAATGAAGATTATCAATGTCACTCGTAGTTATCCTGATCTCGTGCGTGAACAACTCAGAAATACCGATGCCATAACGCTTGAAGTCTATTCCGCTGGCAACACCGAAGTCGTTTTTACCCAAGCCCCAACTCACTACGAACTGCTGATTAACAACAAACATCGTGCGATTCGGGCTGATGAGCACAAAGAAATCGAACACTTTTTCTTCAACAAACGCATTGATCAAACAAAAATTGACAAGACAAAGATTTCAAGAATTGAAGAATCAAAATTTATTGAGATTTCGATTCCTATACGCAATTAACTAAAAAAAGATAACTTGCCAATTGCAAGTTTTTTCTTTTTTTAGCGAAAATCAAAAAAATTTAGGAATTTTAAATATAGCGGGCTACATGAGGTACAAGGGAAAATTTGCCGTCGTTATTTGTTTACATCTCCTTAGCATCCAAAGCCCTTAAATTTACAGCAATTTCGCGGAAAATCGCCCGATTTTTTATCATAGGGCGGTCGTTTACTGAAACTTTTAACCGTATGCCAGTCCTCTAAAAGCGCCAAACCATGATATTGTTGCAAAAAATCTTCGCACTCCAAGCACCAACGTTGCTCAGATTCAACCCAAAAGGCTGCCATAAAATCCGCCTGACTTTTATAGTCTGAAAAAACCTGCGACAATCGTTGCCACTCGGCTTTATAAAATTTGAGTGCCTCATAAAAATCCTCAAACTCATATTTTTCGACAATATCATCTTGCCAATCTTCAAAAAACCACCACGGCTCATTGTCACCGTGCATTTTGATTACTCTATACAACATTTCAAAAACCTCTAGTATCTCCTATTTTACAGAAAATCTTGAAATTTTTCAGAAATTTTGCTCAGAGATTTTACGAATACAATAGCTCGCCATTTCTTCAACACGCGCTTTTTGTCCTGTTAAATGGTTAAAACCAAATACAGCCTCAAAACCAGTCGAGATACGATAGGTCACAACATCCGTATTTTTAGCAGTCGTTTTACTATGAGCATTGCGTCCTCTTTTGAAATAGCCAAGCTCCTCCTCAGTCAGATAATCGTCCGTTGTCATTTCAGAAATCAACCAAGCTTGCGCCTTAGCGCTAACAAACTTGACTGCATTTTTTTGCAACTCGCCAGCTTTCGTAATCCCTTGTCTAAGTAAATAGTCGCGAACAAATACCTCATAAATCGCATCTCCCGCATAAGCAAGCGCAATGCCATTTAATAAATCAGCTCGAAATTCAGTCACGTGTCCACCTCACACCATCAGGCGTATCTAATAATGAAATACCTTGCGCTTTTAATAAGTTGCGGATTTCATCAGCCTGTACATAATCGCGCATTTCACGCGCAATCTGCCTAGCTTCAATCAATTTTTCAATCTCAGCACCCAAAATCTCGTTAGCAAAACTCACACCGATAATCGTCAAAACTTCATCGAAAAAGCGCCGTGCCTCTTTTGAAAAATGCCCCAAATTAACATACTTGATAAACTCATAAAAAACGGTTAAAGCATTGGCAATATTGAAATCATCATCCATTTGCTCGATGAAATCTTGACGGAAATCGTCAATTTTTTCATCTTTTTCAAGCGGATTCTTATCTAACGCATAGGACAATTTTTCATAAGCATTTTTGATTTTAGCGAAATTATTTTCCGCATCCTTAATCGTGTCCTCACTAAAAGCAAGAGGGCGACGATAATGTTGGCTGACCAAGAAAAAGCGGAGAATCTGACCATCAAAACCAGCCAACATCTCATGAACTGTTTTAAAATTTCCTAACGACTTAGACATTTTTTCACCATCAGCTGCCGTTACAAACCCATTGTGCAACCAATAATTTGCAAATTTTTGCCCAGTTTTTGACTCAGACTGGGCAATTTCATTGGTATGGTGTGGAAATTCCAAGTCCGCCCCACCTCCGTGAATATCAATCGTATTACCCAAAATCTCAGTTGCCATAACTGAACATTCAATATGCCAACCAGGACGTCCCGCTCCCCAAGGACTTTCCCACGATAAGTCATCAGGCTTACTTGCCTTCCAAAGCGCGAAATCAAGTGGGCTTTCCTTGGCTAACTCATCTGCCTCCGTTCGCCCTGACGCACCCGCAGCAAGTTCATCAAGATTTTTATTAGCAAGTTTGCCATAGTCGGCAAACTTTTTGACACGGAAAAAAACGTCGCCATTTGCCGCATAAGCAAATCCTTTATCAATCAAAACTTGGATAAAGTCAATAATTTGCGGAATAAATTCAAGTACCCGTGGATTTGCCGTCGCAGGTGCAACACCAAGATTTTTTGTGTCAGCATAGAAAGCAGCGATAAATTTCTCAACCAAAACCTCAACAGAAATGCCTGCCAACTTCGCCGCTGCAATAATCTTGTCATCTACATCCGTGAAATTCGACACAAAATTCACCTCAAACCCACGATACTCAAAATACTTACGAATCGTGTCAAAAACAACAACAGACCGCGCATTACCGATGTGAATATAATTATAAACCGTCGGACCACAGACATACATCTTGACTTTACCAGCCTCAAGCGGGACAAAAATTTCTTTTTCACGCGTCAATGTGTTATATAATCTAATCATCTAATTCTCCTGCAATCTTCAAAGCAATCTCAAAAAAGTGCCTAACATCAACTTTTTTATGCGCCTCACGCCTGTCCCACTTCTCATTTTCATGATCAACCTCATCTGCCGTATAGAAAAATTGGTAAACTTCCTTCTTGCGATACTGCGCCCACGCTTGAATAGCTGAACATTCCATATCAACGACTGTCGCACCCGCAGCCAATCTGCGCTTAGCTTTCTCAGCTGTTTCTCTAAAAAATGCGTCAGTCGTCCAAGTTTTAGCTAACGTATAGGACAAGTTCAGTTTCTCAAAAACAGTTACCATTTTTTCAACAAAGACTTTAGAAATGAGAATCTCATCAGACGAAGGGGCATAGTGATAACTCGTTCCCTCATCACGAATGGCAGCTGTTGGTACAATCAGCCGATCCACACACAGCTTTGAATCAAGGACACCACAAGTACCAAAAATCACAAATTTTTTAAAGCCAACCGCCTGTAATTCTTCGAGTAAACCAACAACGACTGGCGCACCAATTTCAGCCATGACAACACCGACTTTCAAGCCCTTGTTTTCATAAATATACCAAGGATCCGCACCATTTATATCATGCGTATAACCACCGATACGTGCCTGACCCGTTGCCAATATTTGCGCCATAATGTCACTTGAAAAAGGCATAACCATCACATCACAAACCTCATAAACCGTCGCATCAGTCAGACTTGGCTCAATAACTGCTCGCCCATTTTCAAATTCATCTAAAATCATCTAAATACCACCCATATGATCATAAAAGCTAACATGGCGCTCACGCTCCAACTGCGCTCGATTGCGCTCAGGCGTATCACCACCGTGTACTCGCGCAATCTTAGCGGGAATGCCGACAACAGTCACACGAGCAGGCACATCTTTAGTCACAACAGCGCTCGCCCCAACCTTAGCATTTTCACCCACTTCAATCGGTCCTAATAACTGAGCATGCGCCGAAATCAGCGCCCCACGACGAACACTTGGATGTCTTTTACCATTATCCTTACCCGTTCCACCAAGTGTCACACCATGAAAGAGTTTGACGCCCGACTCAACAATCGCTGTTTCGCCAATGACAAGACCAGAGCCATGGTCAATGAAAACCCCATTTTCAATCGTTGCCCCTGGATGAATCTCAATTTGGGTCAAAAAGCGCCAAAATTGCGAGTGCATGCGCGCTATTAATTTAAAATGATGACACCACAAAAAATGCGAAATCTTATGTGCCGCAAGTGCCTTGACTCCTGGAGAAGTCAAAATTATTTCCAAATTATGACGTGCTGCTGGGTCATTTTGTTTGACCACCGCAAACGCTTCTTTCCAAAAACTCATAATTTCCTAACCTTATATTGCCATTTCGATAACGTTGACAAGCAAGTCGCTAAAACAGTCAATTTATTCGGCAGTTTTATTTGCCAATTCATCCCATAAAATAATAGAATTTTCATAGTCAACAGCATCAAATGGATCAATCACAATACCTAACACATCATCTAATTCATTAACACCAGACGGCGGATTTTGAATGTCCTTGAGTTGCCAAGTTAAAATTAACCCCTCATTTTCCTTGAAAGGTTGACCAAAATTCGGGTTATTGTACCATTTGCTAAAACTATCAATATTGGTAAAAGCTGGTACAAAACTCTCGCCGTCAGGCTTTGAAATCGTCGCAAAAATTCGCGCAATTTCCCCATCTGCTTTCGTTCTAGCAAAAGCAGGGAGCAGATAATATCTCTCATTAAAACTTGCAGCTAGATTTTCAGGTGAAAAGAGCTTGTTAAGCACATCAGTATAGCGATTAATAAAAGTAACTAAATGTTCACGCGGCAACATAATCGTGTTAGGCGAGTCTGAGCCAGATGGTTGTATGTTGAAAGCAATCGCATCAAATTCCTGACTTACCAGTTCATTGACCACCTCTAAAAAAGGTTTATTGACAAAAGTCACAGGTTCATCAATTGTTTTCAGAAAAGTTTCAAGCCCTTTTTCAGTCGTAAAGACAGGAATCAGTTTCTTATCTTCAATCGGTACCACAAAAGGCTCAGCAATCGCTACCACTGGAAAGGCATGGAGTGCATAAACAAAGCCAATATCAGCAATGAAATTGCCAGGTTGTGCAACAAAACCAAGCAAACGTTCATCAAGTTCAGGGGAAAATTGGTAGTCTGTCATCTTTCTTCTCACAATCATATTATTATTCCTATTTTACCATAAAATTAGCTATTTCTTTTACTTTTAAACACGTAAAATTTTTCGCTACGCTGACGTTATCTGTTTTATTTTATTTTTAAATGTTAAATCTACCAGATTTCTAGTCAAAAATAACAAAAAAACGCCAAAAGACGTTTTTTGAGATTACTTATAAATTACTTAGTTTGCTTTAACCGCTGTTTCGCCAGTTACTTCAAATTTAGCTGTATCAGCCAGTTTATTGTAAGCATCGAGCTGATCTTGTGTTGCAAAGTAAAGATTGCCATCAATTTTTGCAGTCACTGGCTTACCAGTCGTGTCTTTACCATTTTGCGCAGCAAAACCGATTGCCGATTCAGCAACATAGACATCCCCTTTAACTACACCATTTGAGATAACAGTGAATGGCGAGTTGATGACCAGCTTATCAGCTGTCAAAGTGTAAGTTTCAGTAACTTGATGTTCAGCATTTTGCGTATAAAGCGCAACTTTACGAGCAATCAAGCCTTTAGAACCAAGGAAAGTGCCGTCAACTGTTAGTGTCTTACCTGAAGCATCAATATCAGCAGTTGCCGCACCAAGCCAAGCACCATTTTCACCAAGCGTATCAGCTAAATCAGCGAGTTTTTTAGTTCCAGCAGTCGCACCAGTTTTAACTTCTGAAACTTTTTCGTAAGCAATCGCGCCACCTTTAGCAGCAATCGTTACAAGACCTGATTTAACCGCTACAACGTCAGAAGCCTCAACCTTGACTTCACCTGTAACCGTCCCTTTATCAGCTGCATCAAGCGCCTCAAAAGCTGTTTTCAAATCATCAGAGGCAAAAATCAAGTTACCGTCAATCTTACCAGTCCCTTCAAAGTGAAAACCAGCTGCATTGACGAAAACATCGCCTTTAACTGTCCCTTGAGCAATGGCAAAGCTAGGCGATTTGACAACCATTTTATCAACTGTCAGCGTAAAAGTCGCCTCTGGCTTATGATCAGCACCAGTTTTGTAAAGCGCAAGTTCACGATTAACTTGACCGTCACCCGCAAAAAGTCCGTCAACTGTCAATGTTTTACCAGATGCGTCAATGTCTGCACTGGCTGCATTAAGCCAAGCACCAGTTGCCGCAAAACCGTCTGATAATGTTTCAAATTTATCAGTCCCTTGTGTTGCACCAGTAAAAACTTCAGCAGTTTTAGTCTCTTCTTTAGAAGTTTCTGTTGTTTTGTCATCCGTTTTTTTATCATCTGAACCACCACAAGCAGTCAAAAAAGAAACTGACAAAGCTGAGACAGCCAAGAGTGAGATGAGTTTAGATTTTTTCATGTTAAAATCTCCTTTTCCAAATTTGGTATCGTCCATCTTCCAGTACCAAGTTTAACATTTATGGTATTTTATGTCAAGTTATATCGAGTTTTGGACCACGGGCGTTTCATAAATTTAATTTTTCTGGAATATACATGTAAGTTGTCGATTTAATTTTTAGTTAATCTATTTTAAAAGTTATTTTCGTAGAAATATTTTTAAATACTAAAGTTATTGATTGTATTTTTTAATATTTTTGAAAAAACAAGTGACTTTTTCATGGATTTTCCGTTAAAAAGCAACTCTTCGTAAAAGATTCCGAAAATTATGTTTTAGATTAAACTTATGAAACGCCCGTGAGTTTTGGACACAACAAACGCATGATTCTCTCCTCAAAAATTAGAGATGCGATTTGAAAACAACATCCATCATATTTAAAGCAGCTGCTTCAAAATTTACATAGAATTACAGCAACTAATATTTCATTTCTAAAAATTTTCATAATAGACTGGCTTTTTTCAAAAAGTCAGCCACTTCGTCGTCTCTGCTCTCATTTAGCGCCTTGACAATGTAAGAGCCAACGATAACGCCGTCAACTGCCTTGCGGAAATTTTCGACGTGAGCGAGTGATGACACCCCAAAACCAGCAAGAACAGGCGCATCAGCGAGTTCTGATAATTGTGCTAGATGAGTGTTCAAATCTGCTCGATAATCACGGTCTGCACCCGTCACACCGTTGACCGTTACTGCATAGATGAACCCTTCTGCATCCTTGACCAACTCAGCTTGACGTTCGGGAATACTCGTCAAGGTAACAAGCGGTACTAAAGCAATATCAGAATCCGTCAAAAACGGCGCAATCATATTCTCGTGCTCACGTGGCACATCGGGTAAAATCAAGCCTTTGACTGCCGTTGATTTGAGGTCGGTGATAAATTTTTCGATACCGTATTTATAAATCGGGTTGAGATAGGACATGATGACCAGTGGCACATCCGTTTTGACTGTTTTAAGGACTTCGACTACTTTTGTCAATGTTGTGCCATTTTTCAACGAGCGAATCCCCGCTAATTCAATCACAGGTCCGTCTGCTACTGGATCTGAAAAAGGAATCCCGACTTCAATAGCACTGGCACCAGTTGCCGCCAAAAAAGCAATCATTTCGGGCAAGCCGTCAATGCCACGCGCGTGGTCACCTGCCATGATATAAGGAACAATCAGCGTTTTACCGTCAGCTTTGAGCATTTCCAAGTGTTTTCGCAAGGTTTTCATATCAAAATTCTCCTTTTTCAGCACGTTCTTTAATTTGTGCGACGTCTTTATCGCCACGACCGCTAAGACAAACGATAATCGACTCGTCTTTGCCATAGCGTTTGGCGATTTTTGGCAGTTGGGAAATGGCGTGCGAACTTTCTAGCGCAGGGATAATGCCCTCAGTAACGCAAAGCATTTTGAAACCAGTCAACGCCTCATCGTCGGTGGCTGAGATGTACTCTGCCCGACCCGTTTCGTTCCAATGACAGTGTTCGGGACCAAGACCCGGATAGTCCAGACCCGCTGAAATGCTATACGCCTCTTGTACTTGACCATCTTCATCTTGGAGTAAACGCATGATATTGCCATGAAGAACGCCGTCCGTACCACGATTGATTGAGGCAGCAGTTTCGCCACTATCAAGTCCACGACCAGCAGCCTCAACCCCAATCATCGCAACAGTTTCATCATTGATAAAAGGATAGAAAAGTCCCGCAGCATTCGAGCCACCGCCGACACAAGCCACAACAGCAGCAGGAAGTTTGCCCGTTTTCTCGAGAATTTGCGCCCGTGCCTCGCGCCCGATAATCGACTGGAAGTCACGCACCATTTCGGGAAATGGCGCAGGACCCGCAGCCGTTCCAAGAATATAATGCGTGTCCTCAACACGCTCAACCCACGCCCGCAGCGCCGCATTGACCGCATCCTTTAGCACGCTCGAACCGTCCGTGACAGAGATAACCTCTGCGCCAAGGAGCTGCATGCGGAAAACGTTGAGTTCTTGGCGCTTAACGTCAATAGCACCCATGTAAATCTGGCATTCCATGCCAAAAAGTGCCGCCGCTGTTGCCGTTGCCACACCATGTTGCCCCGCACCAGTTTCAGCGATGATTTTGTTCTTGCCCATTTTTTTGGCTAACATAACTTGGGCAAGCGCATTGTTGATTTTATGTGCGCCTGTGTGGTTAAGATCTTCACGTTTGAGATAAATTTTTGCGCCACCGAGCTTTTCAGTTAAATTTTTGGCAAAATACAAGGGATTTTCACGACCGACGTAATCTTTTAGTAAGTAGGCAAGCTCGTCTTGGAAAGCTTGGTCAGTTTTGCTGTCCTCGTAGGCAGCTTTGAGTTCTTTTACAGCGTACATCAGCGTTTCTGGGACGAATGTCCCGCCGTAGGTGCCGAAGAAACCTGTTTCTGTTGGTTGGTTGTAGGTCATTTTTTCTCCTTTATTTTCTCTATTAGTTTATTTTTCAATGAATAGTAAATATTTATCATAAAATCTTTTTAAGATTAGATATTTTATCTTCTTCGTTTTAATAAAATTTTAGTCATTCTTCGCCATACATAACATCCCATTAAAAGTATTATCAGTAGCGAAACAATTAGAGAACTTATAGTCATCTTTACTAGTACAGCATAAATTATCAAACAAATTACAACAGGGATCAGAAAAGACCAATATTTTTTCTCTTTAAAATTTAATTTAAAAGTCTTTTCATCAACTAAAAATTTCCAATCTTGGTAAAAAGATTCTTCATTTCTTTTTGTAATTTCCTCTAATGTTTCAAATTCCAGATTTTTACCTCGAATCTCTTCAGGAGTAACTACTCTATATACATGATAGTTATCTTTCAATCTTAACAGCAACTGAGTCTTATCAATTTTCTTTAAAACAACCCACTGTTTTCCATCATCTAATGTCAAAATTAATTTCTTAAATTTATAAACAAAGAACTCTCTAAAACAAATATATGCCCCAATAACACCCATAATAATCAAAATACTTTTTACCCAAAAAGTCTCTACTTTCGACAGTTTTGTGTTTTCTTCAATAGGGAACATATGATAAGCAAAAATCACTATAATAACTACTGAAATCACTGAAATATTTACAATATGTCTTAATATTCTTTGATAATTCGTCTCTAAATTCTTTTCAACATCTGTTTTTAAAAAAACATCTATTATTCCAAAAATGACCGATCCCAAAGGAATAAGTTTAAGTAACTCCAACACTAATTAAACCTCACTTTATTATTTAACATTTTTCTATAAATACCTTAATTTTCATCAAATCCTTAACTCCCCCCGTCTCAACCCCACTAGAAACATCAACCCCTGTCGGCTTAAAAATGCGAATCGCCTCAGAAACATTGTCAGCAGTCAAGCCACCCGCAACAAAAAATTGGTAGCCGTCTAAGGCGGTCAAATCAACTTTATTCCAGTCAAAACTTGCACCGCTACCGCCTGCAAATTGTGCTGGTGGGGCGTCAAGTAAGATGATATGGTGTTTAAAATCGGCAATTTCGTTGGGAATTTTGCCATTTTTGATACCGAATGCTTTGATTACTGGGACGGATAAATTATCAGCAAATTCTGAACTTTCTTGTCCATGTAATTGAACCATATCCAACCCGACTGTTTCAACGATTTTTTCGATAAGGTCGTGTTTTTCGTTGACAAATAAGCCAACTTTTTTGACGTTTTTGGGGACAAATCTCGCTAAATATTTGGCATATTCTGGCGTAACTTTTCGTTTGCTGTCAGCAAAGACGAACCCAATGTGGCTAGCACCATTTGCCACAGCGGTTTCAATCGCTGCCTGTGTTGAGAGACCACAAATTTTAATCCACATGGCGCGCGACCTGCAAATTCTTGGCGGCTAATGTCGGATTGCCGTCTTTCATCAGCGCCTCGCCAACTAGGACGGCACGGAAATCGTGAGCAACTTTTTTGGCATCAACTGCTGATTTTATACCAGATTCCGAGATATAAAAACGTTCATTTTTTTGTAAATGAACCAAATCAAGACTGTTTTGAATGTCAACTTCAAAAGTCTTAAGATTACGATTGTTGACACCAATCAACTCAGCCCCGATTTTATGCGCAATGGCAAGTTCTTCAGCATTATGCACCTCAACGAGAACCTCGAGACCAAGTGAGATAGCGTAATCATACAAGTCTTGCAAGTCATTTTCAGCCAGACAAGCGACAATCAAGAGGACAATGGTCGCACCACTATTGACAGCTCGGGCAATCTGCTTTTTGTCAATGATGAAATCTTTGTTAAGGACGGGAATGTTGACGTTTTTGGCAACCAAGCGCAAGTCGTCGATATTGCCCTTGAAAAAAACAGGATCCGTCAGAACAGAAATCGCTGACACACCAGCCGTTTCATAACTTTTCGCCTGTGCCAAAACGTCAACATTCAGGTTAATCGCACCAAGCGAGGGCGAGGCGCGCTTAACTTCGCCGATAACTTGCAAATGTTGGGGCTGTTCACACAAACGCGCGACAAACCCTTTTACCTTACGGATTTTCCTCGGCGTTTCCATTGCCATTTGCGCAACTTCAATTTGCTTTTCAGCGAGAATTTTTTCAAGAAAATTTTCCATACTACTTCCTTTCGATGAGCAGTTATATTTTGAGTTCTGCAAAATATAACTGCTTTTTGCCTGTTATTTTAACCTCATTATGAGCTGTTTTTGACTTGATTTTATTTACCGCGACTAAACCCTCATTACGAGCATTTGTTTTTCAAGTACGACAAAATCAGCAATCATGTTGCGATACATTTTTTTAATCAAAGCCTCATCAGCGCCCTTTTCT
Organism: Pseudolactococcus hodotermopsidis; assembly: GCF_011170085.1. Classification (GTDB taxonomy): domain Bacteria; phylum Bacillota; class Bacilli; order Lactobacillales; family Streptococcaceae; genus Pseudolactococcus; species Pseudolactococcus hodotermopsidis. The sequence continues at coordinate 21,444 of NZ_BLLI01000015.1, forward strand.
CGTGCCAAAACCGTCACTTTTGCGATAACTGCCTCAACTCGTTTTGGGGCGGCGACTTCTGCGCGTATTTCTGCTAGATTTTCCGCCATTATTTGACCTCCTGCATCTCGACCAACTTGGCCATGGCTGCGCCACTTGCGATAACCTCACGTGCCTTGGCAACGCCGTCTGCTATCGTCTGAACAAGCCCCGCCGCAAAAAAGCCTAGACCAGCATTCAAAACAGTGACTTCAAGAAATGGACTTGCTGCGTTTGACAGCACGGATTTGAGGATTTCAGCATTTTCCCTACCCTCACCGCCACGAATCTCCTGCAAGGTCACGCGCGGCATGCCAAGGCTAGCATGGTCGAACTCATGCACGGAAATCTTGCCCTTGTCAAGCAAGGCATAACGGTTCACGCCGTCAAGACTGGCCTCATCCATGTTGTTGGGACCGCTGATGACTAGGGCGCGGCGGCGCCCCAATGAGCGTAGCACCTCAGCCGTCGTTGTCAGCAAGTCGGGGCGGGAGGTACCCAGTAGCTGAGTATCGAGATTGACTGGATTTGTGAACGGACCGATGAGATTGAGCACCGTGCGAACCTCGAGCTCCCGTCGAACAGGCATAACATAACGCATGTTTGGATGAACATGTTGCGCAAAGAGAAAGACAAGCCCTGTTTTGTCGAAAATCTCAGCCAGTTCATCAGGCGTGTGATACAAGTTGATACCAAGCGCCTCAAGCACATCAGCCGAGCCAGATTTGGAAGAAATTGACCGATTGCCATGTTTCGCCATTTTCACACCGCCCGCAGCCAAGACAAAAGCCGCAGTCGTCGACACGTTAAAGGAAAAGGACAAATCGCCACCCGTGCCACAATTATCCATGGCAGTCGTGATTGTCGTCGGAATTTTCAGCGCCTTTTCGCGCACCACATCAACGATTCCCGCCATTTCATCAACCGTTTCGCCTTTCATAGCAAGCGCAACAAGGATTGACGATAATTGCGAGTCGGTTAATTCGCCGTTGAACATGGCGTTTGCCAACTGGTTGACTTCGTAGCGCGAGAGGTTCTCGCGGTTCATTAGTTTTACTAGGTTTTCTTTCATTGGGTTCTCTTTCTAAATACTTTATATCATACCAATTTTTCTTCTTTATCAATAGGCACAAATAATTGCCCATTTTACCACAAAATGCAAAGAAAGAATTACTTTATTTTGACAGTGTTTTTAAAATGGGTTATATTAAAATTATTCCCACTTATTAAATTTCTATCTAATTTTATAAAAATAGTTTTCAGTAGCTTCATTAATCATTTCGTGTGTTATTTGATAATTATTTACAAGAAAATTATCTATTTTAGCCAACAATTCTATCGCCTCATTCTTTTCCATATAAACTTTTTCATAACAATTTTTCCTCCAAGTAGCAGTAGGAACTTCATTCATTATGAACCATAAATAAAGTTCAGGTCTTATGAAATTTATATAACCACCTATACCAACTGTACCAAGTGTAGATTTGTTTTTATTTTCTATTGCGATCAAAACATGTAAAATACCGTGTTCAATCAAATCACAATAAACAAGTCTCTCTTTCCTTTGATAGTCATACGGTATATCTAACATTTTTATAACATCTTGAGTAGAAATCATAATTACCTTGTCTTCATCTATATGATGACAGTATAACCCCTCGCTTGTTCTTGAAATTTTTCCTTTAGCGATACTCTTAATTTCTCCAGCTTTAAATCTGTTATATGATTTCTCTGAATAATAATCAGCAGTTGCAGGACCATACTTTTTTAGTAAAAATACCACAGCCTCATCATAATTTTTAGATAAAAGTTCTTCATATTCCACTTTCATTTTATCCTACTTTCTATCTCCATTATAATTTCACAAAATTCTCAATCATCTTAAGCCCCTCAGGCGTCCCAATACTCTCAGGATGATACTGCATGCCAAAAATCGGTAAGTGCTTATGCTGAATCGCCATAATTTCATGGTCATCAGTCGTTTTAGACAAAATCTCAAAACCCGCGGGCATTTCCGAGATGACAATCGAATGATAACGCATGATTTCATGCGTTTTTGGAATACCTGCCAATAATGGCGTATCTTTCAACCTTTCAGCAATTGATGTCTTACCGTGCATAATCCGCTGGGCTAAGTCTAATTTGCCACCAAAAATTTCGGCTATGGCTTGGTGTCCGAGACAGATGCCTAAAATTGGTTTCTTATCGGCAAAATCGCGAATCATCTCTTCCATTCTGCCAGCGTCAGCAGGCCAGCCGGGTCCTGGGGAAAAGACGATTTTCTCTGCTCTATCTGCCACATCGTAAAGTGTTTCATCGTCATTTCGCAAAACCTTAACATCGGCAAACTCGCCGATATATTGCGCAAGATTGTAGGTAAAACTATCGTAATTATCAACTAATAAAATCATAATATTCCTTTCAGTGCCAAAACTCCTTATAAATCACTTCGGATATAAGCAACTTGTTATCATGCTCTGATAAGTAAAGTTTTGCAAAATCAATTGCCAAATCTAAATCGTCAAACTCTTTCTCGAATCCTGTCGTATAAATTTTCAGTCTTTCCAATGGCACACCATAGCAAGAATTAATCATAAACTTCCGATTCTGTTGAGCCACCATATCCTATCGTTTGAGAATTTTTCCAAATGATACCCGTTTTATCTAATATAAAATAACGTCGTAGTAAAATTAAAGTTTTGTAGCCCATTGGAATTTTTTGACGTAAAGTAAGATTACTTATCGGATTATCAAAGTCACTTTTTTCTCCTGAATAAGTGAAACCAGACGCATCAATATAATAGTCCAAATCAGAACTAATATCAAAAGGGTGTTGCCAACAAGAAATCGGATACTCGTATCTCACTTCCATCTTTGGTGGTGATTCATAGTCTTTTATAAACATTTCAAACACCAATTTCTAACTAATAAAATCATCGCTCTCTCCAATCTGAGTCATAGCCTTCGCCTTATTCAACGTCTCTTGATACTCATTTTCAGGCACACTGTCAAAAACAATCCCCGCCCCCGCCTGAGCATGCGCCTTGCCGTCTTTCAACACCATTGTCCGCAAAGCAATAGCGAAATCCATATCCGCATTGCTCGACAGATAACCAATCGCGCCCGCATAAATGCCACGTTTAGTCTTTTCAAGCTCGTAAATGCGCTGCATGGCGCGAATCTTCGGCGCACCCGACACCGTACCAGCTGGCAAAGTTGACCGTAAAGCATCAAGACTTGACACACTGTCCAAAAGCTCGCCCTTAACCACACTCGTCAAGTGCATCACATAGCGAAAATACTCGACTTCCATGTATTTAGCGACAGTTACCGTGCCAATTTTTGAAATCTTGCCAATATCGTTGCGACCAAGGTCGACCAGCATCCTGTGTTCTGCGACCTCTTTCTCATCAGCAAGTAGATCCGCTGTTAATACCTCATCTTCCTGTTCATTGCGACCGCGAGGACGTGTGCCAGCAATGGGATTGGTCGTAACCACGCCATTTTTGACAGACACCAGACTCTCGGGACTTGCCCCCATAATCTGATAATTACCAAAATCTAAGAAATACAGATAATTTGACGGATTTGTCAAACGAAGATTCCGATAATAATCAAAAGGATTACCCGAAATTTCACTTGTCAATCGCTGACTGAGTACAATTTGGAACATATCGCCATTTTTGATATAGGTCTTTGCCTTCTCCACCATTGCCATAAACTCAACTTTAGCAAGATTAGATTTAAATGACAATTTGTTAAGTTTAACCGTCTCAAACTCCGCCTTATGCGGTCGCGTGAGATTGGACAAAACCAGTGCCAAAGCAAGCTCAGTATCATAAACTGAACGCCCGCTATAAATACTAGACTCAACAATCGTAATCTGCTCTTTTTTATGATCAAAAATCAGATAAGACTCATATAAGAAGAAATGCAAATCAGGTGTACCAATCACGTCTTTCGGAATTTCACCGATATTTTCATACAGGGAAATGGTGTCATAGCTCACAAAACCAATAGCACCACAGGTAAACGGCAGATCTGACCTCTCAGTATTTTTAACCGTCAACTGCTCCAAATAATCAAGCGGATCACCAGATTTGAGCTGACCATTATCCGTCAACACACCATTTTCATACTTGATTTCATGCACAGGATTATAGGCAATCATCGAATACCGCGAATTTTCCTTCTCCCGCGGAATCGACTCCAAAATAATCTTACTTGTCATATCCAACCGCAAATAAGCCAAAATCGGCGTGATAAGATCTGCGTTAATCGTTTTTCTTAATGTCATCAAACACTCTTTTCTATATAAAAAGTCCTCGACAAGATGATATAAATCATCTCGTCGAGGACGTTTAACACGCGGTGCCACCTCAATTGATAGAGAAAAAGCCTAGACTCCTCTCTACATCTCATCACCCTCAAACAAGGGCGTGTGCTATATCGGGCACTCGCGTGATTCTTATCGTTTCAAATCAATTTACTAAAAAGCAGCCCATTCACTCACTAGAACTCTTGTCTCGCAATCACCGACAAGTCCCTGAAAATTCATCACGTTAGTTACTTCTTCTACCAATGTTATTATTGTACGACTATTCTGAGAGATTGTCAAGTGAAAAAAATTTATTTTTGATTTTTTTGCTAAAAACTATTTCATATCATCCTTAACAGGACAAGAACAGCCACAATCATCACAAGCGCCATGCGATTTGATATACTTGTAAAAAGCAAGTCCTGCTCCAACAATTGCAAATCCGAAAATAAGTATTGTCTGAAGATTCATAGCGTCACACTTTCTTTTAAGTTTATCTCATAAACTGGTTTTCTAAACAGCGCATAACAGCCGATGACAAGGCTAAAGATTGCAAGTACAGCACCGACACCCATTTCGCCAGTCACGATAACATTTCCCAACTGATAAACGATAAAACTGAAAATATAGGCCATGGCACACTGGAAACCAACGGCAATACCTGTCCACTTTGCCGTGCCCATTTCGCGATAAATCGCACCAATAGCCGCAAAACATGGCGCACATAGAAGGTTAAATAAAAGCAAAGTGTAGGCTGAAAGCGCTGTGAAATGCTGAGTCATCGCCGTGTCAAGCGCCGCACCGCCTTTGGCATGGTAAAGCTCCGCCATGGTCGAAACGAGCGTTTCCTTGGCGAGAAGTCCTGTCAAAGTTGATACCGCTGCTTGCCAAGAAGTCCAGCCAAGAGGGGCGAAAATCGGCATAATCAGACGACCCAAATCAGCCAAAATCGACTTATCAGTTTCAACTTGGTGCAGATGAAAATCAAAAGTCATCATAAACCACAACAAAATCGTTGTCGCAAGAATAATCGTCCCCGCACGCTTGATGAAACTCAACCCCTTGTCAAAAGCATAGCGCAGAACGCTCGACCATTTTGGCAAATGATAATTCGGCAATTCCATGATAAATGGTGTGACCGAACCACCGAGAAGTTTGGTCTTTTTGAGCATAATGCCACTGATAATAATCGTGAAAATGCCGACAAAATAAGCACTCGGCGCAATTAGCGAATTGTCAGGAAAAAGCGCACCCGCAACCAACGCAATAATGGGTAATTTTGCCGAGCAAGGCATGAAAGTCGTGACCATAATCGTAATCCGACGGTCACGCTCATTTTCAATCGTCCGCGATGCCATAACACCAGGAATACCGCAACCTGTCGCAATCAGCATGGGAATGAACGATTTACCAGACAAGCCAAATCGACGGAAAATTCTGTCCATGACAAATGCCACGCGGCTCATATAACCCGAATCTTCGAGAATCCCTAGACAGATAAAAAGCACGAAAATTTGTGGGACAAAGCCAAGCACCGCACCGACACCACCAATGATACCGTCAAGCACCAAACTCTGACCGATTGGCGCGATATTTGCCGCATCCAAAATCTTCTGAGCAAAATCTGGCACAATCTCGCCAAACAGTGTCTCATTGACCCAGTCCGTGCCCATAACACCAACGGTTTGAATGCTGATGTAGTAAACGAGCCACATGACAAAAAGGAAAAATGGGAGACCGAAAATTCGCGAAGTCACAAATTGGTCAATTTTATCGGAGACATTCAGTCGAATGCCTTGCGTTTTGCGCTCGACCATGGCAACTAGGCTCGTCAGATACTGATAACGCTCGTTGACAACGATACTTTGGCGGTCATCTAAAAATATTTTTTCAGTAATGGCAACAATTTCTGCGATTTCGTTTGCTTGTTCATCAGACAAACTGATTTTTTCTAAGATTTTGGCATCATTTTCAAAAATTTTAATCAGCTCAAAACGATTGACAAGTTGTGTAACGGCGGAAATTTCAGTCAAACTTGCCTCAAAACGCTCGTCATAATGGAGATGAACTTCTGGTCGCAAAGCTTTTTTAGTGACGGCAATCAACTCCTCAATTCCGTTATTTTTAAGAGCTGAGATATTAACAACAGGCACACCTAGCGAATAAGACAACTTTTCCGTGTCAATAAATATGTTATTTTTAACCAATAAATCAGTCATATTCAGCGCAATCACAACAGGCTTACCAATCTCAATCAGCTGAGTTGTCAGATAAAGATTGCGCTCAATATTGGTCGCATCGACGATATTGATAACAACATCATAATCATCTGACAGCAGATAATCGCGCGTCACATTTTCCTCGGGCGTAAAAGGCGACAGCGAGTAAATACCAGGCAAATCTTGAATCGTCAAACGCTTGTCCTTGCTGTATTTGCCAGACTTGCGCTCGACTGTCACACCAGGCCAATTGCCGACATATTGGTTTGAACCAGTCAGCAAGTTAAATGCCGTCGTTTTGCCAGAATTTGGGTTGCCGACAAGGGCAAATCTTGTATTTTCAGTCATTATCAAGCACACTCACTTCCACTTTTTCAGCCTCATTTTTGCGCAAAGTCAGCTCATAACCACGCACATGTAGCTCCATAGGATCGCCCAATGGTGCGACTTTTCGGACATAGATACGCGTGCCACGGGTCACACCCATATCAAGCAAACGCCGTTTCAGTGCTGCCTCACTAGGCTTAGCCGTCTCATCTACCGAAATGCGCAAGACCATAGCCGTCTGACCTGGCTTGACAGCTGATAATTGCGCCATATTTTCATGACCAATCAGCTCTTTTGCAACTGAAATATTAGCTAAAATCGCATTATCCAAGGCAACACGTGAGTTATGAATGAGAACAACACCGTTATTTTTATCACGGTTCATGATTGCCACACGAGCATTTTTGACCAATCCAAGATTTTGCAAATGTTTTTTACTGTCACTATCGCCCTTAATTTCAGAAACAAAATAGGTTTGCTTGAGCGGGCAATTTACTAATGTCATCATAATCGTTAGACACTTCCTTTTTAAAATAGCTTGTAAAAACATTATATCACAAATAGTCAAAGTTTTTTGACAGAAAGTGAAAAAGAGTTTCGGCAAATTTTGCCAAAACTTAATTTTCTATTTTTGAGTTTTTTTCTGAAACTGACTACCTTCAAATCTAAAAACGAAACACAAGATTTTGAGATAAGACAGACAACTAATCGCAAACGTACAGGGCATCTCTAAAAATTCAGATTACTCAAAATAAAATCGAAACGCAACTCTTGACAATTTTAGTCAATGGTTTAACGGTTAAACCGCTAAGCCACGTTGTTTATAGCTTTTACCAAAGTCACTGAAGTAATTAGACAAAGCCATAGATGACAATTGACGAAAAATAAGCAAAAGTGTCAGTTTTTTTATAGTTAAATGAGTATCCTAAAACACCTAGGGGCAATGTTAGCTTAGCCGTTGATACATTTTTTTCCGTTCTATCTCTTATCTTACATTCCGTTTAAAAAACAAAGCCCAAATTCAGCCTTGAAAATGGACTTTGCTATTTTTGGAAATTTTTGTGTTTATCACTGTTCACAAAGATAAAACAGTCTCGAATTAAAATCACCAAACATTTTGCGATTTTGTTCAGATTCTGGTCGACCAATCAAATTCTCGCTTAGGAAAATACCCACGTGCATCAAATCTTTGCCATTTCGGATTTCTGACCCATTTTCAGACCGAATCAGATAATTTTTATCTGGCGCAAGTCCTGCTAAACGTATTCTTTGGTAAGCAGAATTTGGCTGCGCAAGCACTTGATACCAACCAAGGAGCGCCTCTTTTTTATCTTTTGAGACAACTAACCAAGCACATTCATTGGTCACAAAAGGATTTTTCAGACGATAGAAAATACCGTCATGAATCAATTTTTGATAAGTTTTAAAAGTTGTAATCTGTTTGCGAATCTCAGCACTTTCATTTTCACAAAGATTGGTAATATCGAGCTCATAACCAAATGTTCCAAACATGGCAACATTTGCCCGAGTCGCAAGCGATGTCACGCGCGCAACTTGATGATTCGGCACTTCTGACACATGACTACCCATAGCTGATAGCGGGTAAACCATTGAAGTTCCGTACTGAATCCGCAGGCGCTCAATTGCGTCTGTACCGTCGCTCGTCCAAGTTTGTGGCGCATAATAAAGCATCGCTGGGTCAAAACGACCGCCACCACCTGCGCAAGATTCAATCAGCAAATCGGGATACTTCGCTAAAATTTTCTCATACAAGTTATAAACCCCTAAAATATAACGGTGGAAAAGTTCGCCTTGATTATCTTTAGCCAAAGCTTTCGAATAACTTTCTGAAATATAACGATTCATATCCCATTTGATATAAGTAATCGGTGCATGCGATAAAATGTCATCAATCTGCTCAAAAATCGTATCAACCACTTCTGTCCGACTGAAATCTAAGACAAATTGATTGCGCCCATGAGAAATATTTTTATCTGGATTGCCAATGCGCCAGTCTGGATGTTCTTGAAATAATGGTGTATCAATTGACACCATTTCTGGCTCAAACCACAGACCAAATTGCATGTCCAAAGCAACAATTTTTTTAGCCAAACCAGCAATGCCGTTCGGCAATTTTCGCAAATCTGGTGTCCAATTGCCAAGCGATCCATTATCCGTATCACGACTACCAAACCAACCATCGTCCAAAACAAACAAATCAACGCCTAAATTTTTAGCTTTCTTTGCAATATTAAGGATTTTTTCTTCATCAAAATCAAAATAAGTCGCCTCCCAATTATTAATCAAAACAGGTCGTTTTTGGTGTACCCATTTTTGATTAATAAGATGTGTTTTATAAAATTCATGGAAAGTTTGGCTCATGCCGTTCAAGCCTTGCTCACTATAAACCATAACCGCCTCTGGCGTTGTAAAACTTGAGTTTTCAGCTAATTCCCATGAAAATTGAAAAGGATTAATGCCAAGTTGCACACGTGCAACATCATAAGTATCCAACTGAATTTGCGCAAGAAAATTCCCACTATAAATCAAGCTAAAACCGTAAGCGCAGCCTTGATTTTCAGTCGTTTCGGGCTGACAAATCGCCAGAAAAGGATTATGCACATGACTACTCGCCCCACGTGTACTTGTAATCTGCTGGGTGCCAATGATTAATTTATCACGCGAAAGTTGCGCCTCACGCGCCCAAGCGCCATGCAAATGTAACCACTCAAAATTATCATTTGGCAAGTCCAGATTCAAACTTAAAAAAGTTTCTAGCTGATGTGATTCACTGCCAAGATTTGTGATGATATTTTGTCGTGTTATCACAGGAAAATCTTTGTAAATGGCATACCGCATTTCAACTTGCAAATCAGAATAACGATCTGTCAAGAAAATCGCCAAAATGTCAACGTCTTCCTTTTTACCAAAAGTAGTCGGCAAGCCTTTAAGCTTTTCCTTGCCATGACGAATGTCATAATGACTATAAGCAAAATGACTAATGCGATCCCCAGTTGGATAAATGATTTCAAGCGCTGGCTGCCGAAAATCAGTCGTGCCATAAACAGGTAATTCCTGTTTAATATCATCCAAATTAACAATTTGTGTCCCGTCAACTTGATTATTGCCAGGCCTTGACTCACGCTCAATCAGAAAATCATAGGCATCATAAGTTGCCATGCTAGCCCCAAAATACAGTTGCTCCATAATAGCCGTTTCTTCCATAACACGAAAAATATAGCTAATTTTATCATTTTTAAGATGAAACTCTAAAGTTTCCTCGTTTACATGTATCAAATTTTTTAGTTTCCTTTTCTAATCTTAAAGTTTGCCACCAGTTGTCGCAATACCTTGGATAAATTTCTTTTGAAAAATGATGAAAATAAGAATCATCGGCCAAATCGCAAGCAAAGACCCCGCCATAAGTTGCGGATAATTAGTCGCGTATTGCCCTTGCAGATTGGCTAGACCAGACGCCAAAGTCATCTTATCAATCGAATTATTGACAATCAAAGGCCACATCAAATCCTTAAAAGCAAACAATGATGTGAAAATAGCAAGAGAAATCAGCCCCGAACGTGCCAATGGTAGCATGATTTTAAAGAAAATCGTCCAAACACTCGCGCCGTCCAAAACAGCAGCCTCCTCCAAATCATCAGGCAAACTCAAAAAGAATTGACGGAGCAAAAATGTCCCAAAAGCACTAATAATGCCCGGAATAATCAAGGCTGGTACAGAATCAAGCAAACCGATTTTTTGCACAATCAGATACTGCGGCACAATGAAAATCTGTGATGGAATCATCATCTGCACCAGTACCATGCCAAAGAACAAATCACGACCTGGAAATTTTAAACGGGCACAAGCATAAGCAGCGGTTGCGCTAAAAAACACTGAACCCACCACACGTCCAACGACCATTAATCCTGTGTTGAGATAAAAGGCCATAAACGGCAAAATGTCGGCAACTTTACTGAAATTTCCCCATTGTGCCTTGCTCGGTAAAATCACAGGCGGAATCGCTGTTGATTCTGTCGGCGTTTTTAAGGCCGTCAACAGCATCCAGATAAATGGGACAACCATGGTCAAGCCACCAACAATCAAAATCAGATGAACTAACCAGTTTTTATTTTTTTTCGTCATTTTTGTGACACCTCTCTCGTCTAATAATTAACCCATTTTTTCTGCAATTTCATCTGAATGCCCGTCAAAGCCAAAATAATCATTAGCAAAAAGACAACAATCGCTGACCCATAACCTTTATCATTTAAAATAAAAGAATGTTTATAGAAAAGATAGGCGAGCGATTCTGTATGCAGCATGGCCTCAGAACCAGGTTCAATCATCATGAAAATGACATCGAAAACTTGAAAAGCACCGATAACCGTCGTCACAACAACAAAAAACAAAGTCGGTGTCACCAAAGGTAAGGTAATCTTGAAAAATTGTTGAACAGGTGTCGCCCCATCAATCGTTGCCGACTCATAATAATCTTTGGGAATCTCTTGCAAGCCAGATAACAAGAGAATCATGTTATAGCCAACCGCACTCCAAATACCAACAATAACAATCGTTGTAATCACAATATTGGGATCAGTCATCCATGAAATTGCTGGGAGACCTATTTTTTTCAACAGTATATTAATCAAGCCATATTCTGAGTTGAAAAGCCAACGCCAAAGCATCGCCACTGCTGAAGGTGCTGCCACAACAGGCAAGAAATAAATCGTTCTGTAAATTGACAAGCCTTTAATTTTTTGATTCATCAAAACGGCAACAATCAATGACAAAGCGATAATCGCTGGCACAGATAAAATCACATAAAGTGTTGTATTGAAAAGCGATTGCCAAACTTCCGAATCGCCAAGCAAGTGATGATAATTTTTCAAACCAACAAATTTTGTGTTCCCAAAACCTGTTGATTGCTGAAAACTTAAGATAACAGTCTGAATCGCTGGCCAAATATTCAAGAAAAACAAACCTAGCGCCGTCGGTGCGATAAATAAATAACCAAAAATCAAATGCTGCTTATCATATTTTTGTTGTTTAAACATAATCCCTCCTCTAATACTGCGCCACTTTAAAAATGCTCATAAAAACGTCATATTCTTATTTAACCGCAGTTTTAAACCGAAACAAAATTAGTCATTTTCTTTGATAATCTTATCTGTTCCTTTTTGAATTTTCTCAGCTGCCGCCTCAACCGTGATTTTACCCGTAAAAGCCTCGTTCAAAGTCTCAGTTTGCAAGTTTTCCCATTTAAGCGTTGTTGCGTTAAATGGTCGCATCACACCATAATCAAGCTCATCAACAAATGCTTGCACTTGAAACTCTGGATAAGCCTTGACCCACCCCTCTGCCAAACCTTTATATGCCGGAATTGCCGTCCCTGTTTCAGATTGAATCTCATTTCCTTTTTTAGAGGCAAGAAAGGCAACAAATTTTTTCGCTTCTTCTGGATATTTTGTTTTAGCAAAAATAGAATATCCCAAACCATTTAACTCTGCAGCTCGAACTTTTCCTTGTGGCAAAACAGCACAGTCAACATTTGCCAAAGTATACTCATTATCCTTGAAAACACCTGGCATCCACGACCCATGCGTAATCATCGCAACTTTACCAGATTGGAACATCGTTTGTGGATCATTTTCGGCTAATTGCGCCAATGTTGGTGACACTTTTTCCTTGTTAATCAAATCGCCATAAAATTGCAAAGCCTCGATTGTATTGGGATTATTGAAAGTTGACTTATCTTGTGTTTCATTTAAAATAGTCCCTTCATTTTGGAAAATGAAATTGTTATAGCCGTCTTGCAAGTTATTTGAGGCAGCATAGCCGTAGATTCCCTTGTCTTTATTAGTCAATTTTTTAGCAGCAGCAACAAAAGTTTCCCATGTCCAAGTCTCATCTGGATAAGCAAGCCCCACTTCATCAAAAAGCGTCTTATTATACCAAAGGGCAACAGTGCTGACATCTTTTGGAATACCGTATTGACTCTTTTCATAATTAAATAAACCAGCCGTGCCGTCATAATAATTGTCCAAATCAACATCGCCAGATTTAATCAACTCATCCAGATTGAGCAAAACACCATTTGACATGTATTTGTAAGACTCATTTGAGTGCATGGTGATAATTATCCGCAGCCGTTCCACCAGTTGACGCCACCTCCAATTTTGTCCAATATTGATCCCAAGGCGTAATCTCAACTTTGACATGAATATTTGGATTTTCCTTTTCAAATGCCTCAGCAATTTTTTCCATGCCTGGTGCCTCAAAATTGTCCCAAACTGTCATTTTCAGCGTGACCTCTTTATTATCGCCACCACTTTTACTGTTATCTTTGGCACCGCAAGCGCCTAAAGTCAACAATGACACAGCAAGCGCACCCGCTGCCAACCATTTTGTAAATTTCATTCTACTGCCTCCATTTAAATTAATTTCGTAAGAATTTTTTTCTTACTCATAAACAAACACTAAATGTTTACTAACTGTTTTGTCAAGTACTTTTTGAAATTTATTTTTATTGTCAAAAAAACCTTTTACGAAAGCGTTTTCAAATGTTATAATAAGACTAAAATATCTTATTTCACAAAAAAATGACAGAAAAGAGAAAGCAAACATTGGTAAACATTCGTGATATTGCAAAACAAGCTGCTGTTTCTCCCGGAACAGTTTCCCGCGTCCTAAATAATGACCCAACACTTTCGATTAACGAACAAACACGTGAGCGGATTCATCAGATTTGTAAGGAGCTAAACTACGTCCCTCGTAAATATCGTGGGCGAAATAAAGGGCGTTGTGTCGGTATTATCTCAGCGATTTCACGCGAAATTGAGTCTGACGATGCTTATTATCGACAGATTCGTGAAAAAACGATTCAATCTCTTAAAGCGCAAGAATACTGTGTTGATTTCATGATTTTCCTGCCTTATCTAGCGCATAATTGGGAGAGAATCAAGCAAGTTGACTGCATTGTTGTGATTGGTTTTATCAAAAAAAGCATTCACGAACAACTTTATCAGCTCAATCCACATTTAATCATCGTTGATGACCATCATTGCGCCGATCATTATTCTTCTGTTTCGGTCAATCTGTACCAAGAAATGAAAAATATGCTTGATTATGCGGCAAGTTTAGGCCACGAAAACATTACTTTTATTACTGGAAAAAACGCACGCTTAGGCATTAAAAACGAAACAGTTTCTCATGAATTAGGAGAACGTGACCGCGCTTACGAAGAATGGATGTTGACACACAATTTAAGTCACTTCAAGCAACTTTTCATTGGCGAGGGGTGGTATGCTCAATCTGGCTATGAAGAAACAGGAAAATTATTGTCCCAAAATAAGCCACTCCCAAGTTTGATAATCGCAGGTTCTGACCTACTTGCCTTAGGCATTATCCGACGACTAGCCGAAAACAAGATTGCCGTGCCAAATGACATCTCAATTTGTAGCTTTGACGATTTAGAAATGGCGGAATTTTTAACCCCCTCACTCACAACACTAAGAATTGACATTGACCAAATGGTTTACTGGGTCACCCACCTCTGCAAAAAAATTATGAGCGAAAAAGAATTCATGCCCGCACGCATTGTTTTATCTGGCAAATTTATTTTACGCGAAAGTCTTAAAGCTATTTCTGATGATAAAAGATAATAGACTTCTCCCGAAATTAAATTTCGAAATTGATAATACCACAAATTAAGGAGGCCCGAAGTAAGTGCCTCTTTCTTCGATTACGATATTTCTGAGCCATACACTTAAAGGTTTTGATTTTAGCATTGATATTCTCAATCAAAATTCTTTCCCTTGAAATACGGCGATTCTCTTTCTTAT
>NZ_BLLI01000016.1 GCF_011170085.1 Pseudolactococcus hodotermopsidis
AGATTCAAAGGTTGGACGTTTAACGCCAACTAGACGTTTAAAATGGCTATCGCTGAGTTTGCTGAGGGATTCATAGTTCATGACTATAGTATAACAAATTTTTTTATTTTTGGGAGAAGTCTAATATATTTTTAAATATTTTTGAAAAAACAAGTGACTTTTTCATGAATTTTCCGTTAAAAAACAACTATTCGTAAAAGATTCCGAAAATTATGTTTTAGATTAAACTTATGAAACGCCCGTGAAGATAGAGAGTTTACATTGGATGCTTGATGTTGTTTTTTCTGAAGATGCGTGTCAGCTCAAGTCGGACAATGCACAGAAAGTTTTAGATGTGTTTAGAAAACTTGGGATTCTGGCACACCGCACTTATTTGAAAAAGAAAAACAAGAAGAAAAGTGTGAAACAAAATCTTTTACAGTGCTTGTTAAATGAGCGTGTTTTGTGTGCTGTTATTGGAAATTTGTGATGTTGTTTGATAAATTAAATTTATGAAACGACCGTGGTAAAAAATAAACTATCACGTGACGGCAAACTAGGCTCACAACGTTGAGTATTCGTATGAGCTAATATATCCCCCACTGCCGTGTTATAAAACACCACAGAATGATTGTCCCACCATTCGCGAACTTGTTTTAGACTATTGTAACTATCCCAATCCCCAATGAATTTAGCAATATTTTCATTTTTGTAATCATCGTTATTTTCATAAAAATCATATATTTTTTCTAAAATAGTTATTTGCTCCTCAGTAAGATATTGAATTTCTTGCTTTTCATTATAAACTTGAAAAGATGGGCTTCTCAAGTGTTTTTTTGTTACTAAATTTAACCGAACATATCCGTCTCGCAATTCATGGTCGACAAGAATGCACTCAGGTATTCCTGCATTTAATAACATTTTTTTTGCTGAGTTGAATTC
Source organism: Pseudolactococcus hodotermopsidis (assembly GCF_011170085.1). Taxonomy (GTDB): domain Bacteria; phylum Bacillota; class Bacilli; order Lactobacillales; family Streptococcaceae; genus Pseudolactococcus; species Pseudolactococcus hodotermopsidis. The sequence continues at coordinate 922 of NZ_BLLI01000016.1, forward strand.
TTTAGACTCCTTTAGTATGCCTACATCAACATATCCATCTAATTGTTCAAAAATAACTTGATTAAATTTATTCGTGCCAAAAAAAGGAGGGGAAATTCTCACTGCACCTAAAATTTCTAAATTGTCTATCCATTCATTACCATTAGGTAATTTTTTACCATTCAACACATTAGTAAAGAAAGCATTAAAAGCACTAATATCTAATCTAAATTGGTATAAAAGTGCTAAAGAAGGGAGTAAAGCTGATACCGCATACACTACGGTTAAACCTAGTAATGCTTCTTCAGAAATTTCACCTACTATCTTGACAGCTTGACTTACACTTGATCGGATATTTCTATCTGTCCCGTTTTTTATTCTATGTGTCAGCAATTCTGATAATAATGAGCAATCCGCTAGACGCTCAGTTGATGCAGCCGTTTTCTGGGCATCTAAAATCAACATTTGAATACTTGGTTCTTTTAATTCATCTAATAGACTGTTTTTTACTAATTTGGGAATTAACTCATTAGCAAAAAGTTGAATACGCTTTTTAGCAATTTCTTGAGATTCTAGTGAATATTTTTTTATTGTTTCCTCAAGTTTTTCATCAATGATTTCTCTTGCTCGTTTCTCATCTATGCCCATTACAAAATTCATCTGCTCTGCTTGAAATTGTTGAGAACTATCTCCTGCCCTCTGTTGTTGTTTCTTTACCACCATTTCATTCTCCGATTTGAGTTTGTTTGGAATTATTTCCAGCTTTTTGTGATTGGCGAAAAGAGGATTTGATATTTTCACTATTATCACCAATCTCAGCGACAGAATCTGCTTTTCCTTGTTGATTCTGTTCAGAATCATTACCAGCAACTTGTTTTTGAACAAATTTATATTTGCGCTTTGCTACCTTAAAACCAGTAACACCGCCACCAATAGCACCTACTATAAGACCAATTATTGCCGTTCCTAATCCATCGAAAAACCATTTGCTAAATTCATACATTTCATCTCCTCCACATTGATTTATTTTAATATTTTGTTATACTCCATTATACCACACCAACACTCTCTTAAAGTTCGTTTATGGCGTTTGCCAGCGTCTATTTAACCTCTGAAACACGAGAAAGTCAAGGCTTTTGGCATTTGATTTCATTTGCAATTCGTGCTTAACTGTCTTAGGAACGGAAGATGTTCAAGCGCCAAAAATCGGCACGCTCGGCACAGTTCACGGCGTGGATGAGGTTGAAAAAACGAAACAAACCAATCTTAAAGTTGTGTTCACTGGTGAAAGTTGAATAAGTTGTTCCTAAAACATCGCTCTTTCAAAATTGATAATGCCACAAATTAATTCAGCTCGATAATCAAAGCGCCTTCTCCTCTTCATTCAACTCATGATTTTTAGAACGCTTTGCAGGAATAAAAGTATTTTCATGAAAATTAAGAATGCCTAGATAACCTAAATCAACAACAAGAAGGTCTTCTGGCAGAGTGCCACCTATGCTTTTCTTGAAAAGCTTAAAATCATGACATTGCCCTTCAGCGAAGACAAGACTCACGACACGATGAGTGGTCAAATCAAGCAAAACTTGTGTTTTCAAGGTATGTCGGTGTTTTTTTTTCCTGAATAGTGGTCACGTTTGTTTTTTTTGGACGTTGAATTGGACTTTCTGTCACATCAATCGCAAACCAATGATCCTTGTCTTTGACTCCCTCAATATCAAAACTCCCCTCTTCATGGAGCGTATTTTCTACCCAAGTGATGGTTCTTGAAACACAAGAAAGAGGCACATCAAAATCAAAAGCAATGAGACGTTGAGTGGGATAATGCCGCCAATACCGTAAAGTGAGCAAAAGCTGATTTTCTAAACTCAGGCAACGTGGGCGTCCGCCAGTCAGATGTTCTGCTTGATAAGCTTTGTTCAAAATTTCAAGCATATGAGTAAATGTCGAGCGCTTCACAACAATAAGTTGTTTGAATAAACTGTCATTGAGGGAGCTAGTTTTTGCGTAAATATCTGCCTAACATTAGTTTAACATTTTTTGTACGGTTTAGGAACAAGTCTAATATCGAGGACAAGATTTATAACTCAAGAAAGTTACTAACACATGAAATTCACTCAAAAGAATTTGATCAACCCAAAGAAAGCAAAAAAGAAAAACGCAAGTATGTTCCCCAACAATCCCACCCGTGGAAACTTGCATCTTTCGAAAAGTATCTCAGAAGAATCGGTAAGACGCTTCTGGAATATCAAGCTGAAAATTCAGCCTAAATCATAACTCAATAATATCAAAAATGGAATCTAAAAGCAAATTTTGCTTTAGCAAAACGTAACTCATGTTTAGACTTTTTTTGGGACATTTTCAATTTCGCTTGACATACATGATAAAAATAAATAAATTTTCTTGACAAACTAGACTATTTTAGTGTATAATTAAGTGGTTATGGCGGTATAGCCAAGTGGTAAGGCACGGCTCTGCAAAAGCTTGATCGTCGGTTCAAATCCGTCTACCGCCTTGAATTAACAATTTAATAAATAAAAAAATTCTCAGACATCTAATTATGTTTGAGAATTTTTAATGATTAGCCTTAATTCATAATTTGTAACTCATTACCAACCTTTTCAATACCTTCTGGCATTGTCCAATCGGGATTATCAGTTGTTGAAGCTAGATAGGTCATCATTTCCCGATAAACATCCAAAGCGAGGTAGAGTTTAGCGCCCCAAACAGGTGTCAAACGATTGTTATAACCCGTCCAAACTGCCATTGAATACTTGGGCGTGTAGCCGACAAAATTTTCATCTGGCGCAAGCGAACTTCCGTCATAGTAGCCGTCAGTTTCTACTTTGGCAACAACATCTGCCATGGCCATATCATATTGGGTATCATCATAGTTTGATGTCCCTGTTTTCCCTGCTTGATGTAAGTCTGGGATAACACCATTGGTCATCGTCCCATTAGTCAGAACGCCTTTAAGCATATCAGTTACAACATAAGCTGTTGTCGCTTTCATGGCACGAGTTCTAGTCGGTTTTAAGTCCGTTTCCTTACCTTCAGCATCAACAATCTTATTAACATAGTAAGGTTGGGTATAGATACCGCCAGCACTTAAACTCGCGTAGGCTGCAGCCATTTTTTCAGAACTTGCTCCCCATTCACTTCCTTGACCTCTATTATTACTTGAAATGGCGTTTGAGAACTCTATAAACGGAGAATATTTTATCCCGATACCTTCCAAAAAGCCTTGTGCTCTATCAAGACCGATCGCCTCAAGCGTTTTTACAGCGGGAATGTTTCGTGACCCCCAGATTGCTTTTCTAATCGTGATATTCCCCTGATAAAGCATATCCCAGTCATAGACAGGAATAGCGGTACCAGGATAGAGATACCACGTATCAGCAATAATATCGCCTGTTGATTTGTAAATACCATACTCATAAGCAGGCGCATAATCCGTAATTGTTTTCATCGTTGAGCCCCAATCACGGTTGGTTTCAACAGCTTGATTAGTGCCAAATGTAATATCTGTTGGTTGCTTACGTCCACCAAGCTGAGCAACAACAGCACCAGTATCAACATCAACAATCGTTGAAGCGACTTGGAACAAATCATCAGGATATTTCACATATTGATCCGTATTGAAAATATCCCAAAGTCTTTGTTGCGCAGCATTATCAAGCGGTGTGTAAATTTTCAACCCCGCTTTGTAAATATCAAGATCCGTCTTTTCTTCCACTTGTTGGATAACTTGTTTAATGTAATTATCCAAATAAAGTGGAATAGCTTTACTCGTTGGCTTGGGTTGTAAACCGTCTTCAATTGGTTTTGCGAGCGCATCATTCATCTCTTTTTCCGAGATTTTCTCGTATTTATACATAGACCGCAAAACCATATCTCGTCGTTCTTTGGCACGTGGATTTGAAATGATTTTATCAGGATCAGTTGACGCCTCTAGTTTTTGGAGTTCTTCAGGTTGAAGATCGTACTGAGGAACATATTTGCTATCAGGTGTGAGACGCGCATATTGAATATAGGGGTCATAGGTAACGGGTGCTTGTGGCATCCCCGCTAAGAGCGCAATCTGTGCCAAATTCAGAGATTTAAGGTCTTTGCCGAAATAGTTTTCAGCCGCCGTTTGCATCCCATAGTAACCATTTCCCAAATAAGTCTTGTTGATATAATAAGTAATAATCTCTTCTTTGGTGTTTTGGCGCTCCAGATTGACCGCCATCCAAGCCTCTTGCGCTTTCCGCTGGATTGTCGCATCCTCGGACTTAGTTGAGAAGAACGATAACTTGATGAGCTGCTGCGTCAAGGTTGAACCACCTTGCATAGTATCATTTTGCGTGTTATGAATAACTGACGACACGATACGATACGGGTCAACGCCACGATGCTTGAAAAAACGGTGATCCTCAATTGAGGTAATCGCATCAACCAACTCTAACGGAATATCCTTTGTGACAGCAAGTTCACGTTTTTCAATACTCAAATCAGCCATAACATTGCCGTCTTTGTCATAAATAACAGTGGATGGCTTGGAATTTAACTTAGAATCCTCGATTTCTGGTGCATCTTTGGCATAGTAAACGAAAAGCGCAACACCCGCCATAAAAGCAAGGATAATTGCAGTAAATATTGAAATCAAGAACCACTTGATAATTCGGATAACACGTAGATTCATTTTTCGTTTAGTTTGACGTCGTTGTAAAATGAGGCTCACCTCCTAATATTTTTTGGATACATTCAAGATAGGGAATACTGGGTATCTTATTGGTCGGAACTTCATAGCCATACTTTTCAATAAAAGCAAGCGAAATTGATTTTTGACCAGCATTTTTTTGATAAAATGGAATCAAATCCGCTGCTTTCAACAAAAAAGTTCGCGAAAGTGTTGTAAAATGTAGTAAAACAAATGCTAAACCATTTTGAGATAGAACCTTAGCCATATGCTCAATCTGGTGGTCATGAAAATTTTTCAGCGGAAAACTGGTTTTGTTCTGCGTTTCCTTGGCTTCAAAGTCAAGATAATGTCCCTGATAAACACCAGAATAGTCGGTCGTTGAGGCTTGCCTAAAATACGCTTCAGTAATTTTCGCACGACTTCGCTTGGGATAATCAACTTTTACAATTTGAATCGGTGTCGGCTTTTTGTGAATGACTGCCATACCATGCGCCAAATAATAAGTGTTGGTCGCATTGATTTCAGCTTCAAAATTCATACCACGTTTACCAAATGTTGACTTAGTCGGTGATTTGACCACCTTGCAGGGACGCATCGCAACACCTACTGGATAATTAACCATTTTTCCCCTTTCCAATAAATTAATTTATATAGTTCCTATTTTAACAAAATACAGTTATAATTATTATAACACAAATTAGAAATGGATAGTATTACAATATGAAAACATTGTTAGTAGTAGGGTACAGTGCTTTTGACGTTGGTATTTTTGATGAGAAAGACGTGAAATTAACGGTAATTAAGATAGCAATTCGCAAAAACTTAGAAAATTTTATCTCTGACGGCTTGGAATGGCTAATTTTTGGTGGTAATCTTGGCTTTGAATATTGGGTTTTGCAAGTTGCACTTGACATGAAAAAGGACGGCTACAATTTACAATTTGCTACGATTTTTCCCTTCAAAACACATGGTCAAAATTGGAATGAAAGCAATCAGGAGAAATTGAAATTGTTCAAAAACCTTGATTTTGTCCAATATGCCTTTGACGATTATCAAAATGCAAAACAATTCAGAGAATACAACGACTTTTTAATCAATAATGCCGAGGGTGCTTTCGTCTTTTATGATGAAGAAAATGAGACAAAACTTAAATATTTGATTGACAAATTTAAAACAACAGCTAACTTTTTTGTACAATTTTTACGATTTGATAACTTGCAAGAAATTGCAGATGAGATGAATGACATGTGAAACATTTAAAACGCTATTTCTTACACCGCACCACAGGGTATTTCTGTTCATTTTTGATAATCTTATTTTGAATCAATTCTGTCATATCTAGCCCCATATCGCTTGCCAACATCAGGCTGTAAATCATCACATCAGCAATTTCATCCTTGATATTTTCCAAATTTTCAGCGATAGCTATTTCACTCGTGTGCCATTGAAAATTTTCCAAAAGCTCCGCTGCCTCTAACGAAATAGATAAAGCAATATCTTTTTCATTGTGGGGTTGACGCCAATTTCTATCATCTCTAAATTGATTGATAGCTTTGATTAAATCATCCATGTATTTTCTCCTTTATTTGGACTTCAAGCTAATTTTTTTACGAAAGCGTTGCAACGCTTTCAGTATCATGTTTTTTATTATAGACTTGATTAACTTCTGTTAGTATAACAAATAACGTTATATTTTTCACGCTTGATAAGCTAAAAACGCCCAAATATAACTTTTAGGCGTTTTTAAATCAAAAATTTGGCAATGTTAAGTTAGAAAATTCTGCGAAAAATTCTAATAATTTAGCAATAACTAGCTCATTTTTTCCAGAAACATCATTTTCGACTTGCAAAACTAATAGAGGTTCATGCAAACTCATGCGCAAAAGAAACCAGCCTTGTCCATAATTACCAGTAAAATTCACACGAATCCCTTCTTCATTGTCCAAATCAGTTTTAAAATCTGCTATTTTAGCAATGAAATCAGCAAACGTGGCAATCACATTCTCGCCATAAAAACGATAATCGGAAAGATTAATCTTAAAACGAATTTCATTGGTTTCAACAGGCTGTGCCATTTCGGCGATAAGATCACTAATTTCGCGATTTTCAGTTTTTAATTGTGGCAAAAGCATGAGAATTTTTGCGATAACATAAGCGCCGTCATCTAAAAAATCATTCTCTCTAAACGCCGCATGACCACTCGTTTCAATCGCAAGCGGTGTATCAATGCCTTCGGCATTCAGCTCAATCGCCTTGTTAATGACATTGCGGTAACCACAAAGATAGCGAACTTGCTTGCCACCTAGCCGATTGATGAAATGTTTCAGGTGAGTCGAGGTCGGAGAATTTGTGACAATCGTCGCATTTGGCTCACTTTCTAAAACAATTTTCGCTAAAATTGCAATCAGATTATTCCGATTTAAAGTGTTGCCAAACTTGTCAACAATTGCACTACGGTCAACGTCAGTATCAAAAATCACACCTAAATCAGCATGATTATCAAGCACAGCTTGCCTAATACTTGCCATTGCCTCAGCATTATCAGGATTCGGGATATGATTTGGAAAATGACCGTCTGGCTCTAAAAACTGACTACCAGTTGTGTTTGCCCCCAACTCTACAAGGACTTTTTCCGCAAAAAAACCTGCTGCACCATTACCCGCATCAACAATAATTTTAAAACTTGCCAAAGGCTTATCAATCACTAAACCAGTTCCTTGGCGAATTTTTGCGACTAAATCTTGTGCATAAAGTGTCAACACTTCTCGACCAGAAAAATGACCAAGTTCCGCCGCCTCATTTGGTTCGGTGTGAGACAAAATGTAGGCAATATCTTCATGTTCAGCGCCACCTTCACGGCTGAAAATTTTGATACCATTGAAATAATAAGGCAGATGACTAGCCGTAATCATCACGCCCGCATCACAATTAAAATCAGGAAATTGTGTCGTTTTAAACATTGCTGGCGTTGTCGAAAGTCCAGTATCCACAGCGTTTGCGCCTTGTGAACGAATCCCTTTGATAAGCGCTGCTTTCAGCATTTCTCCTGATAAACGACTATCTTGACCGACCGCAATCGTGAGCTTTTGAGCGACTAATTCAGCACCCAAGCCTTTTTCTGCGACCAACCAATTCACGATACCGCGCCCAACTTGTTCAGCGATTTCTTCAGTCAATGTTATCTCAAATTCATCAGTGGCAATTGCGATACCACGGATGTCTGAGCCATTTTGCAAGTTTTCGATTGTCATAAGTAAGTTGCTCCTTTTGATATTACTCCTTCTCTATTATACTACTTTCCCTAAGACAGTTGCAAAAAAAAATGAAACTCTTACTCTGACTTTTAGGACAACTAATGGTATAATGATTTCAAATGACAAATATAAATTTTAAACAGCTTTTACAAAATAAAATGGTTCACAAACATTTCAGCGAGATGCGCTTGGGACTCGAAAAAGAAAGTCAACGCGTCACACTAGATGGTGCGCTTGCGACAACTAATCATCCTCAAATTTTGGGCAATCGGCGTTACCATCCTTATATTCAGACTGACTTTAGCGAGTCTCAAACTGAGCTCATCACACCTGTTACAAGCTCAAGCAAGGAAGCGCTCAACTATTTGGCAGCGATTCAGGAGGTCACATTACGTTCTATGCCAACAAATGAACTGCTTTGGCCACTGAGTATGCCACCTGTTCTCCCAGACGACGAATGCCAAATCAAAATTGCTCAGTTGGATAATTTTGAGGATGTGCTTTATCGTCGATATTTGGCAAAAACCTATGGCAAACGCAAGCAAATGGTCAGCGGTATTCATTACAATTTTGAATTTACGCATGATTTTTTAGAAAATGCTTTTGCTATGCAAAATAGCTATACTAATTTTGAAAATTTTCGTGATGATGTTTATCTCAAAGTTGCAAGTAATTATCTGCGACACCGCTATTTGATTGTTTATTTATTTGGCGCTGCACCTCTTGCAGAAAATGGTTATTTCAAATCAAGCGACGCCCAACCAACTGACTTTGTTCGCTCAATTCGTAGCAGTCAATATGGCTATACCAATCATCAAGATGTCACGTATTCTTTCAAATCTGTCAAGCGTTATATTGACGGTATTTATGATTTAGTTGATAGAGGTATTTTATCTGAAGAAAAGGAATTTTATGCGCCTGTTCGCTTGCGTGGTGGCAAAAAAGTTGCTGATTTGGCACGTTTTGGTGTGCAATATCTGGAAATTCGCAACATTGACTTAAATCCCTTTGAAACCTATGCTATTAGCGAGGCACAAATTGAATTTCTACATTTATTTTTAATGCTTATGCTTTATTTGCCTGATGATTTGCTTGATAATGATGAAAAAATTGCAATTGGTAATCAAATGAATGATGCCGTAGCGCTTGAAACGCCACTTTCACGACTTGGCTATGAAACAGAAGCTAGGGAATTATTTGCCCAATTAAAAGAAATGTTACAAACAATCAATGCTAACGAAAACACTTTTAACTTAGTTCAAACTTTTAAAGATTTGTTAAATCATCCCGAAAATACGCCCGCTGGGAAATTGACCAAGCAATTAGAAAGTCAAACAAATACTGAAATTGCAGTCAAACTTGCTAAACATTATCACCAAAAAGCTTGGAAAAAATCTTATCAGTTAGCAGGATTCAACGACATGGCACTCTCCACGCAAATTATTTTATTTGATGCCATTCAAGCAGGTATTGAGGTCGAGATTCTTGATAAAAACGAGCAATTTATTAAACTGACTTTCGGCAAACACATTGAATACGTAAAAAATGCCAATATGACAAGTCAAGACAGCTATATCGTGCCTTTGATAATGGCAAATAAAACGGTCACAAAGAAAATTTTAGCCAAACATGGTTTTCCTGTACCAGCTGGTCGCGAATATGGCGCAATTAACGATGCTTTGGCTGATTTTAGCTACTTTGAGGGAAAAGCGATTGTTATCAAACCCAAGTCTAGCAACTACGGAATTGGTATCTCTATTTTCAAAAATGGTGCTAGTTTGATTGCTTATCAAACCGCTCTTAACATCGCTTTTTCTGAAGATTCCGATATTATTATCGAGCCATTTATCACAGGTACCAAGTACCGTTTCTTTGTGATAAATGGTAAAACCAAAGCCGTCCTACTTCGCGTGCCTGCAAATGTTATAGGCGACGGAAAAAGGACAATTTCAGAACTGGTTGCACTCAAAAATCAGAATAGCTTGCGTGGTTTAAATCATCGTGCACCACTCGAAAAAATTAGTTTAGGTAAAATTGAACAACTTATGTTGAAAGCACAAGGTTTGACACCCGACAGCCTACTTTCTGACGGTAAAGTTGCCTATCTGCGTGAAAATTCAAATATTTCAACAGGTGGCGATTCGATTGATGTTACCGATAGCATGCCTGACAGCTATAAGCAACAGGCTGAAAACGCCGTTAAAGCGCTTGGTGCAATGATTTGCGGAATTGATTTGATTATTCCTGATAAAAATGTCGCTGATAATTTTAGTATTATTGGAGCCAATTTTAATCCTGCCATGTACATGCACATTTATCCATTTTCAGGTCAAGGACGGCGATTGACAATGGACGTGTTGCGACTATTGTTTCCTGAGTTGTCCTAACTAGCCTATGCTTATTTTTAAGACTTTTTATAACAGAAAACCTTGTAAATTCAGCATTTACAAGGTTTTTAATTTTTCGTAATCCCAAAACAAGAACCCTTTAATATTAAAAGATTCTCGCTTATCATTTGGTAATTAGCCCACAGACCCTTCCATCTCATAAGCAATCAAGCGATTCAGCTCAACCGCATACTCCATCGGCAATTCCTTGGTAAATGGCTCAACAAAGCCCATAACAATCATCTCAGTCGCCTCGGTTTCAGTCAAACCACGGCTCATCAGATAGTAAAGTTGCTCCTCAGAAATTTTCGACACCTTCGCCTCATGCTCAAGCGCTACTTGTGAATTGTGAATCTCATTGAACGGCACCGTGTCCGACTTAGAAATATCGTCCATGATAATCGTATCACACTCGATATGGCTGACCGATTTTTTCGATGCCTTGTTAAAGGTTACTTGTCCGCGATAGTTGACCTCGCCACCACCTTTGGCAATGGACTTAGAAACAATTGAACTCGATGTATTTGGCGCGTTGTGAATCATTTTAGCCCCAGTATCTTGAATTTGGGAATGATTGGCAAAAGCGATAGATAACATCGTACCACGAGCACCTGGACCGTCCAAATAAACTGCTGGATATTTCATTGTAATCGCAGCTCCCAAATTACCGTCAATCCATTCTACCGTTGCATTATCGAGCGCGCAAGCACGTTTTGTCACAAGATTGTAGACATTATCCGACCAATTTTGAATCGTTGAATAGCGAACATAAGCACCCTCTAAAGCGAAAATCTCAACAACTGCCGCATGAAGCGAGTTGCTATTGTAAGTCGGCGCCGTACAGCCCTCAACATAATGCACGCTCGCGCCCTCATCAACGACAATCAAGGTCCGCTCAAACTGCCCCGTATTTTCATTGTTAATGCGGAAATACGTCTGCAAAGGAATATCAACTTTGACTCCTTTTGGCACATAGATGAAAGTACCACCCGACCAAACAGCAGAGTTTAGCGCCGCCAATTTATTATCAGTCGGCGGAACAAGTTTAGCGAAATATTTCTTGAAAATTTCGGGATACTCTTTCAAGGCTGAATCTGTGTCCGTAAAGACGATGCCGAGCTTGGTAAACTCATCTTTCATATTGTGATAGACCACTTCTGACTCATATTGCGCAGAAGCTCCCGCCAGATAAGCACGCTCAGCCTCTGGAATGCCAATACGCTCAAAAGTTTCCTTGATTTTCTCAGGCACATCCTCCCAAGAACGCGCAGGTTTATCAGACGGTTTTTGATAATAAATAATATCATCAAAATTGACCACTGACAAGTCAGCACCCCAATCAGGGAGCGACATCTTGTGAAATGCTTTGAGTGATTTCAATCGAAAATCAAGCATCCATTCAGGTTCATCTTTGGCTGCCGAAATCTCACGGACAACCGCCTCCGTCAAGCCCTTACCAGTTGAATAAATCGGTGTCACATCATCATGAAAACCAAACTGATAATCACCTAAATCAACTTCTTCTATGTTGGGTTTGATAATATCTTCTGTCATATTATTTTGTTGCCTTTCTTTTATGATTTAATACGTAGCGATAAATTAGCGATATTATATCGCTAATCAACGCCAATTTTCTGGACTTGTATAAAGAAAATCTTTCGCCCGTTCTGCCCCATAATACCGTGTCAAAAAGTCACGTTTATAAGCCCAAAAAGCTGTCTCATTTCCCGTCAATTTCTGACGAATTTCTTCTACCGTTTTGACAACAAAACGCTCGTTATGGATACTTGCCAAAACCATACCCGTTACCTCGTTTGCCTTAAATAAATGGCGGAGATAAGCCTTTGTATGATTTAAACACGTATAACAATCACAATCGCTATCAATCGGTGTGAAATCAGCCTCAAATTTCTTATTGGTAATATTAATCCGACCGTCATAAGTGAAAATCGCACCATTTCTGGCTTGGCGAGTAGGAGCTACGCAATCAAACGTATCACAGCCAAATTCCACACCGAGAAACAAATCAGCAGGTTGTGCGCCCATACCTAATAAATGACGTGGTTTATTTTCAGGTAAAGTCTCATTTATCCAAGTCAACACATCAGGCAATTCTTCGGGTTGAAATGTCCCGCCAATGCCGAATCCGTCAAATTGTTCGCCTGTTTCTAATGTCAAAGAACCGAGGAAACTAGCACTCTCGCGACGGAAATCTTCTTCTCGCGCACCTTGGACAACACCAAATAGCGCTTGCTGCGGTTCTCCGTTTTCAAAATGCGCAGCATTTAAACCCACATGGCGTTTCAGCGACCGTTCCGCCCAAGCATGTGTCGTATCAAGCGCCGACTTAATCTGCTCGCGCCCAGACAGTGGCGATGTCAGCTCATCAAAAGCCATATGAATATCGGCGGCAATTTGGTGCTGTAACTCCATGGAATACTCGGGTGTCATGAAAATCTTATCGCCGTTGAGGTGGCTCTTAAACCACACGCCCTCCTTGTCAACCTTGGTTAGCTGGTCCTTACTCATCACAGCATTTTCAGCCGACCCTTTAGTCGTGTGACTGGTCGCATCAAGCCCCTTTTTGTAAGCCATACCTAGCGAAAAAACTTGAAAACCGCCCGAGTCCGTATACATCGGCTTGTCATAGTTCATAAATTTGTGAATCCCACCCGCTTTGGCGAGCAAATCCGCACCAGGTCGCAACATCAGATGATAGGTATTTGACAGGATCGATTGTGCACCAAGCGCATTGATTTCAGCGTTAGTCAGCGTTTTCATGGTTGCAGCAGTCGCTGCGCCAATGTAGGCTGGAGTCTGTATGTCGCCATGCGGTGTCGAAATCGTCCCACTTCGCGCCAAAGTATTTGGTATTTTGTGATGAATCTCAAAATTCAGTGCTCTGTTATTTTTCGTCATTTTATTTGTGTCCTGATAGGTTAGAAACTTTAGAATTGCCGTCATTTTCCAAGGCTTTTTGCAGCGCATGCCAAGATAAGGTAGCGCATTTGATACGCTGAGGAAATTTGACAACACCCGATAACAATGCTGCATCGCCTAATGCCTCTTGCTTATCATCTTCTTGTCCTTGCACCATTTCTGAGAAAATGTCTGCGAATCCTAACGCCTCTTCTACTGTTTTACCAATAACAGCATCAGTCATCATTGAGGCCGAGGCTGTCGAAATGGTGCAACCCGAACCGTCAAAAGCAATATCAGAAATGATGTCGCCGTCAAGTTTTAGCGTGAGTTTAATCACATCACCACAAGTCGGATTGTTAAGATTAGCTGTCATGCCATCAAGCAACTCGCCATGATGGTGCGGATGACTCGAATGGTCGAGAATAACTTGGCGGTAAAGATTATCAAGTTTGGATAATGCCATAATTTTCTACTTTCTTTCTAAGATAATATACGTTTAATAATGTAAATGATAACTAATACTGCCGAGCCAAATGATAAAGTCAAGAGTGATTTATCAGCCTCTTTTTTACCAAATAGCTTAGAAAACAACGAAAATAATAACATACCAGTCAAGCCACCAAATGTATTGACTAGCAAATCTGTTACATCAGTCGCCCCAACAGCCAAAAGATATTGTAAAATTTCAAGTAATAGACTTGTTAAGAAAATTATCATCAATTCCTTAACAAACGACCATTTTTCAAAAAGACTGATGAGAAAACAACCGTAAGGAATGAAGATGACAAAATTAAACGCCACCTCCGCTCTACCGCCAGAAGCGCTAAACGGACTCAGATTTAAAGAACGCGTACTATTATAAACCCCTTGATAAATAAAATCAAGAATATCAAGTCTCATCTTAAACAAAATGACCCAAACTAGAACGATAAGATAAGAAATAAATAAAATTTTCATTTTCATCTGCTGTCCTACTTTCAGTTTTGATTGGCTTTAGACTATTTTTCCTTAAAAATGTTGATAAAAAGGTCAGATTTTAATTTAAACACATTTTTTAAGGCGAAACAGGCTTAAACACCAAAAAATGCTTTCGTCGCTTTAATTGCCTCAATAATTTTATCGCACTCCTCAAAAGTGTTATAAATATAGAAACTGGCACGCGCCGTTGCAGGTACATCAAGATAATTTATCAGCGGTTGCGCACAATGGTGCCCCGCACGTACAGCAACACCCTCCATATCAAGCGCCGTCGCCACATCATGCGGGTGCAAATTCGCCAAATTAAAAGAAATCACACCGCCACGTTTAGTGTTATTTTTTGGTCCGTAAATGGTCAAGCCGTCAATCTCGCATAATTTTGGCATAACATAGTCAATCAGCGCCATTTCATGCTGACGAATGTTGTCTAAGCCAATTTCTGTCAGATAATCAACCGCTGCACCAAGCCCAATAGCACCCGCAATATTTGGTGTTCCTGCCTCAAATTTCCAAGGTAATTCTTTCCAAGTCGCTGATTGTTCGTAGACAAAATCAATCATCTCACCACCAAATTCAATCGGATTCATGCGATTAAGAAGCTCTTCTTTGCCATAAAGCACACCGATACCAGTCGGCGCTGCCATTTTATGACCGCTGAGTGCAAAGAAATCACAGTCCAATTCTTGCACATCAATCATCATATGTGGCGCTGATTGCGCACCATCGACAACCATAATCGCACCATGAGCATGAGCAATCTGCCCAATTTCCTTGACAGGATTAATCGTCCCTAGAACATTTGAAACATGAGTAATACTGACAAATTTCGTTTTATCAGTGATTTTAGCACGCAAATCTGCCATGTCTAGCTCACCATTTTTCAAGTAAACGAACTTTAGGACAGCACCTGTTTTCTCAGCCGCCTGTTGCCAAGGGATGATATTTGAGTGATGGGCCATGATTGAAATCACGATTTCTTCATCAGGCTGTAAAATCTGCTCAGCAAACTTTGCCACCCAGTTAAGCCCAGTCGTCGTCCCACGCGTGAACAAAATTTCCTTGCGCGACTTGGCGTTGATGAAAGCACGAAGTTTATCACGACTCGCCTCATAATCAGCCGTCGCACGCTCAGCTAATGTGTGAACGCCACGATGAACATTGGCATTATCATGCTCATAATAGTTGCAAACAGCGTCCAAAACTTGCTTGGGTTTCTGCGTTGTTGCCGCATTGTCTAGGTAAACTAGCGGTTCATCGTTGACAATTTGGTTGAGAATTTGAAAATCTTTGCGAATTTTCTGGGTGTCTAGTGACATAGCAACTCCTAACTTAGCGTTTAACTTTTACCGCTTATCCAACTTCATCTCAATCACACCAATCATCTCATCGCGTACAGCTTTAACAGGGATTTCAGAGATAACCGAGCCAAGGAAACCGCGAATGACGAGACGTTCAGCCGTATCCTTGTCCAGACCACGACTCATCAGATAGTACATATCCTCGGGGTCAACTTGTCCGATAGAGGCCGCATGCCCCGCCGTTACATCATTTTCATCAATCAAAAGAATCGGATTGGCATCACTACGTGCCTTGTCAGATAGCATGAGAACACGGCTTTCTTGCTGCGCATCAGCGCCTTTAGCGCCACGGATAATGTGACCGATACCATTAAAAGTCAGCGTGCCAGATTCGAGAATCACACCATGTTGTAAAATATGCCCAACAGAATGTGGCGCAAAATTAGTCACGCGCGTATCAATGCCTTGAACCTGTTTGCCAGATGAAATCGCAACAGCTTTCAACTCAGCGTGCGAGCCTTCACCAACCAAATCGCTATCAAAATCAGCGACAACATCGCCCTCATTCATAACACCGAGATTCCAATCAATCTGTGCATTTTTGCTTAAACGACCACGACGACTGATAAATGTCGTCAGACTTTTACCCAAGCGGTCAATGGCTGAAAATTTGACTTGTGCGCCTTCAAGTGCCACAACTTCAACCGCAATATTAGCGGTATTTTTAACTGAATTTTGACCAAGACTTTCAAAACGCTCTAAATAAGAAAGTTTTGAATTTTTACCAACAATAATCAAAATATGTTTGTTAAAAGGCACATTTTCATCAGAATCTTGATAGAAAACACCCTCAACTGGCACGTTGATTTCAACATTATCAGGCACATACAAAACAGCTGCCGAATTAAAATAAGCTGTATGATAAGCAGTCAATTTATCTTCGTCAAATGGCAAAGCTGACCCAAAATATTGTGCCAATATTTCTGGCATTTCTGTCAAGGCTGTATAAAAATCTGTGAAAATCACCCCTTTATTTGCCATATCGGGTGACATCTGCTCAAAAATTGTTCGTGTACCGACTTGAATTAGCTTAGGATTTTCGCCCAGTTGCGTGAAATCTGGCACATTTTGAGAATCAGCAGATTCGGCAATTTCACCTGTCCCAAAGTTAAAACGCTCTAACTTCACACGTTGAATTGACGGGAGTTCAAGTTGACTTATCTTGTCAAATGCCGCTTGTCGGCGCGCTTGCAACCATTCTGGCTCCGCATGGGCTTGCGAAAAAGCAATCATCTTTTCTTTCGTCATATCACGCCTCTTCTTTATACTCAATACCAAGTTCCTTAGCAATGCCGTGGTAGCCTTCTGTTTCAAGGCGACTAGCGAGTTCAGCGCCACCCGTCATGACCACACGCCCCTCCATCATCACGTGAACAACATCAGGTGTGATATAGTTGAGCAGGCGTTGATAATGCGTGATAATCAGCGCACCAAATTTTTCGCCACGCATGGCATTAACACCTTTTGACACAACTTTGAGCGCATCAATATCAAGACCCGAGTCAATTTCATCAAGAATCGCAAATTTGGGTTCAAGCATGAGCAATTGGAGAATTTCATTGCGTTTTTTCTCGCCACCAGAAAAGCCTTCGTTGAGATAACGTTCAGCCATATCTTCGTGCATAGCAAGCAAAGCCATTTTGTCGTCTAATTTTTTGAGAAAAGCCATGACACCAATTTTATCCTCTTCTGCGCGCCCCGCATTCATGGCAGCTCGCATAAATTCAGCATTGGTAATGCCCGCAATTTCGCTTGGATATTGCATAGCAAGGAAAAGTCCGAGACGCGCACGTTCATCAACTTCCAATTCCAAAATATTTTCGCCATCAAGCAAGATTTCGCCTTGTGTCACTTCAAAATTCGGGTTACCCATAATAGCTGCTGACAAAGTTGATTTACCAGTTCCATTTGGTCCCATAATCGCATGAATTTCATTGGTATTTATCGTCAGATTAACACCTTTGAGGATTTCTTTTTCTTCGACACGAACGTGTAAATCTTTGATTTCTAATGTTGACATAGTTTCCTCCATATTATATTATCTGAATTTGACAATTTTCGCTAATAACAGCGTTTATCATCACTATTATCAGATATTATCTTTATTTTAACAAAAAATCAGATAGAAAAAAATTATTCTGTCTGAAAATTTCTTATTTTCGTCGTTTATCCCGTAACTTTTGCTTTCTGCGTACCTTGCGATTTTGCCGAACTTCCTGTCGATAGGCTGAATTGCCAACATATTCGATTAGATTAAGTAAGGGTGTTCGATTTTCACCCCAAACACCGACCATTTCAATCAAAATATCAAGCCCAATGAGACTAAATACAAGTAAGAAAATTCCCCCCCAACGCGAAGAAACATTTAGTATTAGCGCAATGAAAGAAAAAATACTTGCGATACCGTAAATAACCAAAACTGCCGCATGTTGTGTCAAGCCGAGACTTAAAAGTCTGTGATGTAAGTGCATGCGATCCGCTTCAGCAATGCTACCACCATTGAGTTTTCGACGAACCACGGCAACCAAGGTATCAGTTATCGGCACACCCAAAATCAACATCGGTGTTAAAACCGCCACAGCAGTCGCATTTTTTAAGCCTTGTAATGATAACACAGCAATCATAAAGCCTAAGAATAATGCACCCGTATCCCCCATATAAATCACGGCAGACGGAAAATTATAAGGGAAAAAGCCCGCAATCGCTGCCACCAAAACAAAAATCGTAATCGGCAAGTAAACATTAGGCGTCTCCAAAAAGAAGTAAGCAACAAGCCCCATAGTGGTTAAACTGATAATCGAGACACCACCTGCAAGACCGTCAAGACCGTCAATCAGATTGACAGCATTCGTGATCGCAAGAATCCAAAAAATGGTCGCAAAAAAGGACAGCCACTCTGGAAAAATCAAGTTCGGACCACCAAAAGGAATCTTAAAATTTTCTATGTGACTATTGGTAAAAAACCAAATGACACAAGCTCCCGCGACTTGCCCAAGTAATTTCGTCTTGGCACCAAGCTCAACAATATCGTCAATGAACCCCGTTAAAGCAACAATTCCACCACCTAAAACAAAGGGTAAAATATAACGAAAATAAGTTGCTTCAACCAAATGATGATTGGCAAGACCAACAATTCGCGGTAAAACAAAAAGTGTGATACTAGAAAAGGCAACAACAATTGCCACACCTCCCGCTGACGGCATGGGTTTAGCATTGATTCGCCGAGCATTCGGCTTATCCACCGCACCAATCTTATGCGAGATAAGAATCATAAGCGGTGTCAAAATCAACGCAATTATCATCGTCACAATCAGTATCAAGATATATTTAAATGAAAATGAAAGCTCAGTTAAGTTTTGCATATACTTCCATTATAACAAAAAACCGCCCAAAAGAGCAGTTTTCATGCAACTATTTTTCCTCAACAATCGCTTCTTTAGCCACAGACTCCACCACTTCAGGAAGTGCAGGTGCATTTGACAAATCAGCCAAAGGTTCAAGATTACGGTAACGCGCCATACCAGTACCAGCTGGAATGATTTTACCGATGATAACATTTTCCTTGAGACCAAGCAATGGATCTTTCTTACCACGAATGGCAGCATCCGTAAGAACACGTGTTGTTTCTTGGAATGATGCCGCTGACAAGAATGAGTTGGTTTCAAGCGAGGCTTTGGTAATCCCCATAAGAACAGGACGAGAAGTTGCTGGCGTACCACCGTCAAAGAGAATTTGTTGGTTCGCATCCTCAAAATCAGCAATATCCATGAGTGTACCAGGGAGCAAGTCAGTATCGCCTGCATCCATGACACGCACTTTGCGCAACATTTGACGTACCATAACCTCAATGTGCTTATCGCCGATTTCAACCCCTTGACTACGGTAAACTTTTTGCACTTCAGCAAGTAAATACGTCTCAACAGAAAGTGTATCGCGCACTTGGAGCAAGTGTTTCGGTTGAATAGACCCTTCCGTCAATGGTGTCCCACGATGAATAAAATCGCCCACTTCAACGTGCATCCGTGCTGTAAACGGCACTTCATAGGTTCGAGTATCTGTTTCACCCTTGACAGTAACTTCTTTCTTACGTGTCGCTGCCTCTTCAGTAATCTCAACGACTTCGCCTGTTACCTCAGTGATAACAGCCTCTCCTTTCGGATTACGTGCCTCAAAGATTTCTTGGATACGCGGCAGACCTTGTGTGATGTCCTCAGATGATGCCACACCACCCGTGTGGAATGTCCGCATGGTCAGCTGTGTACCAGGTTCTCCGATAGATTGCGCAGCAATCGTCCCAACTGCCTCCCCAACTTCAACCGCATCACCAGTCGCCAAGTTGACACCGTAACAATGTTTACAAACACCATGACGTGTCTTACAAGTAAAGACAGAGCGAATCGTCACTTCTGTGATACCCGCAGCCACGATTTGCGCTGCGATTTCTTCAGTAATCAGCGTATCTTCACCGACAATAACCTCGTTAGTTTCGGGATGAATCACTGATTTACGCGTATAACGCCCATTCAAACGTTCAGAAAGTGGCTCAACCATTTCCTTACCAGTCGCAATATCACTAATCATAAGACCACGGTCACTACCACAGTCATCCTCACGGATAATCACATCTTGCGCCACATCAACCAAACGACGTGTCAAATAACCAGAATCGGCTGTTTTCAGCGCCGTATCCGTCATCCCTTTACGCGCACCATGCGTTGAGAAGAACATTTCCAAAACGGACAAGCCCTCACGGAAGTTGGAAATAATCGGCAATTCCATGATTTTACCATTTGGCGCAGCCATCAGACCACGCATCCCCGCAAGTTGCGAGAAGTTGGAAATATTACCACGAGCCCCCGAGTCCATCATCATGATGATCGGATTTGACATATCTTGCGCATCAATCAAGCGTTGTTCAAGTTCTTCTTTAGCACCACGCCAAACATTTGTAATGGAAGTATAACGTTCGTCATCTGTAATCAAACCACGACGGAATTGTTTAGTAATTTCAGCAACCTTATCATGCGCCTCTTCAATGATGACATGCTTATCTTCAACAACAGGAATATCAGCGATACCCACTGTCAGACCAGCTTTTGTCGAATGATGATAGCCTAAATCTTTCAGACGGTCAAGCATTTCAGAAGTCAAAGTCGTGCGGAAACGTTTAAAGACTTCGGCAATGATATTTCCCAAATGTTTTTTCTTGAATGGATCAATCAGCTCAAGATTTTCAATAAAGGCTTTGACATCTTCGCCCAATGGCAAGAAGAAACGATCTGCCGTTTGTGTCGTCAAGTTTTCTTGTGTTGGTTCATTTAGATAAGGAAACTCCTCAGGCATAATCGCATTGAAAAGAATCTTCCCAACAGTTGTTGCCATGATTTTATCTTTTTGATTGTCAGTCCAAGGTTTGTTGAGTGATTTCGTCGCAATGCCAACACGTGTGTGCAGATGAACATAGCCATTGCGCCAAGCAATTTCAGCCTCATCAGCATTAGCAAAGACCATGCCTTCACCCTCACGACCAGCCTCTTCCATGGTAATGTAGTAATTCCCCAAGACCATATCTTGAGATGGTGTCACGACTGGCTTACCATCTTTCGGGTTGAGGATATGCTCCGCAGCCAACATGAGAATGCGCGCCTCAGCTTGTGCCTCCTCAGAAAGTGGCAAGTGAATCGCCATTTGGTCACCATCAAAATCGGCATTGTAAGCCTCACACACAAGTGGGTGAAGTCGAATGGCACGCCCGTCAATCAAAACTGGCTCAAAGGCTTGGATACCAAGCCTATGGAGAGTAGGTGCGCGGTTGAGAAGCACTGGGTGTTCCTTAATCACATCTTCCAAAACGTCCCAAACATCTGGATCTTGACGTTCAACCTTACGTTTTGCCGCCCGAATATTCGGTGCCATATCGCGCGCAACAACCTCGTGCATCACAAACGGTTTAAACAGCTCAATCGCCATTTCACGTGGCACGCCACATTGATACATCTTCAAAGTCGGACCAACAACGATAACCGAACGACCAGAATAGTCAACACGTTTACCGAGCAAGTTTTGACGAAAACGTCCTTGTTTTCCTTTGAGCATGTGGCTGAGCGATTTGAGCGGTCGATTACCAGGTCCTGTAATCGGACGACCACGGCGACCATTGTCTACCAAAGCATCAACAGCTTCTTGGAGCATCCGTTTTTCATTTTGGACAATGATATTTGGCGCATTTAACTCCATTAGACGTTTGAGACGGTTGTTACGGTTAATCACACGACGATAGAGGTCGTTTAAGTCAGAAGTCGCAAAACGTCCGCCGTCCAGTTGCACCATTGGGCGCAAATCTGGTGGAATGACTGGCAAAACATTTAAAACCATCCATTCCAATTTATTACCCGATTTATTGAACGCATCTAAAACATCCAAACGTCGAATGGCTTTGACACGTTTTTGACCACTTGCCGTTTGCAATTCTTCTTTGAGTGCTGAAATTTCTGTTGGCAAATCAACATTTTTCAGCAAGTCCTGAATCGCCTCAGCACCCATTTTAGCAACGAATGATCCGAAACCATTTTTAAGCATTTGTTCACGATATTCGCGTTCAGTCAACAATTGTTTCTTTTCAAGCGTTGTTTGTTTGGGGTCAATGACCACATAACTTGCAAAATAGATGATTTCTTCAAGCGAACGTGGACTCATATCAAGCGCCAAGCCCATACGTGACGGAATACCTTTGAAATACCAAATGTGTGATGTTGGTGCAGCAAGTTCAATATGCCCCATGCGTTCACGGCGAACCTTGGCACGTGTGACTTGGACACCACAAATTTCACAGACTTGATTTTTATAGAAAACGCCTTTTAGCTTACCACAGCTACATTCCCAGTCTTTTGAGGGACCGAAAATTCGCTCATCAAAAAGCCCTTCGCGTTCTGGTTTTTGTGTACGATAGTTGATTGTTTCTGGTTTTTTGACTTCACCAAAAGACCAAAAACGGATTTTTTGAGGAGACGCAATCCCAATTTGCATACTCTCAAATTTATTTACATCGACCATTTTTTCTCCTGTTTTGAGAAGATAATATCACTTTTAGATAAAATCTTTTGTTTTCGGTTTCTGTTTTTCTGAAATAGACTAGACAGCAGTCAATCAGATTTATTCAGTTTTTCAGCTACTGATTGTTCAATTGCAGCATCTTCTATGGCAACAGCTGCTGCCACTTCTGCTTCTTTCTTCTCTAGCATTTCAACTGTTACTTCAACTTCTTTTTCATTGCGCGGATCAGTATCGTCGTCAAGTTCACGAAGTTCCAAGACATTTTCATCTACATCCAAGACTTTCATATCAAGTCCGAGTGACTGCAATTCTTTGACTAAAACGCGGAATGATTCTGGTAAACCTGGTGCAGGAATTTTTTCTCCCTTGACAATCGCCTCATACGCTTTTGTTCGACCAACGACATCATCAGATTTATAGGTCAGAATTTCTTGCAAAATATTGGCTGCGCCATACGCCTCAAGCGCCCATACTTCCATTTCCCCGAAACGTTGCCCACCAAACTGCGCTTTACCGCCGAGTGGTTGTTGGGTCACGAGTGAGTAAGGACCGACAGAACGCGCATGGAGCTTGTCGTCAACCATGTGGTGAAGTTTGATCATGTACATGACACCGACTGACACGCGGTTATCAAAGGCCTCGCCAGTCCGTCCGTCATAAAGCACGGTCTTAGCATCATCTGCCATGCCCGCCTCTTTGACCGTTGCCCAGATGTCCTCATCACGCGCCCCATCAAAAACAGGCGTTGCGATATGCAAATCAAGCGTGCGAGCTGCCATACCAAGATGGAGTTCCATAACTTGCCCGATATTCATCCGTGATGGTACACCGAGCGGGTTAAGCATGATGTCAACAGGCGTGCCGTCTGGCAGATAGGGCATATCCTCAACTGGTAAAATGCGGGAAACAACCCCTTTATTACCATGACGACCCGCCATTTTATCGCCAACATGAATCTTACGTTTTTGGACAATGAAAACACGCACAAGGGTATTGACACCTGTTTGGAGTTCATCGCCATTTTCACGACGGAAAATCTTGACATCATGGACGATACCATCAGCACCGTGTGGCACACGAAGTGACGTATCGCGAACTTCCCGCGCTTTTTCACCGAAAATGGCACGGAGCAAACGTTCTTCAGGTGTCGGATCAGTTTCGCCTTTCGGTGTCACTTTACCAACAAGAATATCGCCCTCTTTGACCTCAGCACCAATGCGAATAATCCCAAATTCATCCAAATGACGCATGGCATCTTCACCAACGTTTGGAATTTCACGTGTAATTTCTTCTGGCCCAAGCTTTGTTTCGCGCGTTTCAGATTCATATTCTTCGATTGCAATGGAAGTATAAACGTCATCTTTGACAAGACGTTCACTCATGATAACGGCATCCTCGAAGTTATAACCTTCCCAAGTCATATAGGCAACGAGTGGATTTTGACCAAGCGCCATTTCTCCGCCCTCCATAGAAGGGCCATTACCAATGATTTCGCCTTTATCAACCTTATCGCCAACATTGACAAGTGGGCGTTGGTTGTAAGACGTTCCCGAGTTTGAACGACGATATTTGGTCACTGTATATTTGTCCAACTCGCCAGTTGTGCGACGAATGCGAATCTCCGCACCGTCAACGTACTCAACTGTTCCGTCATATTTAGAAAGAATCGCAGCTCCCGAATCATGTGCAGCCTGATGTTCCATACCAGTCCCAACATACGGCGCATGCGGATCAATCAATGGGACAGCTTGCCGTTGCATGTTCGCACCCATAAGGGCACGGTTGGAGTCATCATTTTCTAGGAAAGGAATACAAGCCGTCGCAACTGCTACTACCTGTTTTGGCGAAACGTCCATAAAGTCAGCTTTTTCAGCCTCAACTTCGATATTATTACCACGCGTCCGCGCCATGACAGTAGCCACGGCAAATTGATTGTCTTTTGCCAATGGCGAATTAGCTTGCGCCACGATATAGTTATCTTCTTCATCAGCTGTCAGATAATGAATCTCGTCTGTCACAACACCAGTTGCATGGTCAATACGACGATATGGCGACATGACAAAGCCATACTCATTGATACGACCAAATGATGACAAGTTGTTAATCAAACCAATGTTTGGTCCTTCGGGTGTTTCAATCGGACACATACGCCCATAATGCGTATAATGCACGTCACGAACTTCATAGCCCGCACGGTCACGTGTCAAACCACCAGGTCCTAAGGCCGACAAACGACGTTTGTGAGACAACTCTGACAAGGGATTATGCTGATCCATGAACTGTGACAACTGCGAACTACCAAAAAATTCCTTGATAGCAGCCGTCACTGGTCGGATATTAATCAAACTTTGCGGTGTCATATTTTGGTCATCAGCTGAACTCATCCGCTCACGAATGACACGCTCCATACGACTAAGACCGATACGAACTTGGTTTTGCAACAACTCACCAACTGAGCGAATCCGACGATTTCCCAAGTGGTCAATATCGTCCACACGTCCAATATTGTCATTCAGACCAAGCCAATAATTGACATTAGCGATAATATCAGCAGGTGTCAAATTGCGTACTTCTGCTGGAATTTGACCATTTGAAATCACGTTGACAACTTTTTCTGGATCTTTTGGCGAGATAACTTTGACGACTTGAATATCAACTGGTTCAGTTAAAACAGCGTCATCTGACGGATAAAGTGTGACAGTGTTCAGACCATTATCAAGTTCTGTCTCAATCGAATCAAGCACCTCACGTGACAAGACTGTGTTAGCATCCACTAAAATCTCACCCGTTTCACCACTCACAAGCGGTTCTGCCAAAGTTAAACCTAACAAACGATTTTTAAGCGCCAACTTTTTGTTGACTTTATAACGCCCAACTGGCGCAAAATCATAGCGACGTGGGTCAAAGAAACGCGCTGTTAAAAGGCTACGAGAGCTGTCAGCAGTTTTTGGCTCGCCCGGACGCAGACGATCATAGATGTCTTTGAGCGCCTCTTCGGTACGTGTATCGCTAGCATTTTTGTGAATATCTTTTTCAATGGTTGCACGCAAAAGGTCACTATCGCCGAGAATTTCAAAAATATCATCATCCGAACCAAAACCAAGCGCACGAAAAATCGTCGTAAACGGCAATTTACGTGTGCGGTCAATCCGAACATAGCCGATACCCTTGGCATCCGTGTCAAGCTCAAACCAAGCCCCACGGTTAGGAATGGTCGTATGACCATAAGATTCGAGACCATTTTTATCCACTTTTGGATGGAAATAAGTCCCTGGCGAACGTACCAATTGGGAAACGATAATTCGTTCAGCACCATTGATGATGAAAGTTCCCATTTCAGTCATGAGCGGGAAATCACCAAAGAAAACTTCTTGATTTTTCAGCTCACCAGTTTCATTATCAACAAGACGAAAAGTCACGGTTAAGGGTGCCGAGTAGTTGGCATCATGCGCACGCGCTTCCTCAATCGTGTATTTAGGGTCTTTCATTTCATAACCGACAAATTCTAGGAATTTCGTTCCCGCAAAGTTGTCGATTGGCAACATTTCTTTGAAGACATCAGCCAAAGCCTTGTCCAAGAAATTTTGATAAGAATCGGTTTGAATTTCGATCAAATTCGGCAAATCAAGTACTTCTTTGATTCGCGAAAAACTGCGTCTTGTACGGTGTTTACCGTATGCTACGTCATGTCCTGCCAAGATCTTCTCCTCATAAAAATTAAGTGAATTTGCGATAGGTTTCAAAATAACCATATCTAGGGTTTATTTTGAAAATTTGGGTTTGTCGGTTACTGTTTCTCTCTGCTTCCAGTTGGTCATCAATTTGACCAACAAACAGTTTTTGGAATTTTCAGAAACATTTTTTTTGCGTTACATTTCATGAATTTCATTCGTGCAAGACAGCAAAAAAAGCAACGAAAATACGGATTCTCGTTGCTCACAAAAGCCGTGGGGACAATATTTCCCACGATTTTTGCCGACAAACTGTTTAATTTATTATAGCATATTTTTAATTGCTTTTCAAGGTGCGACAAAAATCGCAAAAAACGAACAATAAAAATCATTCGTTTTTATAACTTATTCTACCAAATCTTAACGCGTTTATCTTCATCACGCCACATGCCGTCGCCTTTTTTAATCTCGAAAGTTTCAAAAAATTCGTCCAGATTGGTCGGATGAACGTTGGCACGGAGCTTACCTGGTGCATGAACATCAGCACTCAGTAGCATTTGTTGGTAATCTTGACTAGCTTTCATCCGCCAAATCGTTCCCCATTGGGTAAAGAACTCTGTCAAATCAGCGGTTGGTTCACGTAGAGCAGCGGTCATGGCAGCTGTCAAACCGCCTGCATCGGCAATATTTTCAGATACAACCAATTTACCATTGACCTTGCCACCAGCGACTTCTAAACCGTCAAATTCCGCAATCATCAACGCTTGCTTTTCTTCAAAGGCTTTAAAGTCCTCGTCTGTCCACCAATTATTCATATTGCCAAATTCATCGAAAAGTGCACCGTTATTGTCAAAAGCGTGAGAAATTTCATGGGCAATCACCGCACCAATGCCACCGTAATTCTGACTAGGCGTTTGCTCAGTCGCCGAGTAAAATGGCTTTTGAAGAATCGCCGCTGGAAAGACAATCGTATTGCTATCAGGACTAAAGTAAGCATTAACCATATGCGCAGGCATGTGCCACTCTGTCTTATCAACAGGTTCAGCAAACTTTGCGTAATGACGTTTAGTACGCGCACGACTAAACCTCACAACATCTTCATAAATACTAGCATTGCCAACCACAAACGACTTGTAAAGCTCAGGCAATTTGTCGGGAAAACCAATAAAAACTGTCATCGTATCAAGTTTTTTAATCGCTTTATCAATCGTTGCACGACTCAGCCAAGTATTGCTGTCAAGGCGCTCTTGATAAACTTTAATCATCTGACTTGTCATGTGTTTAACGTCAGCTTTAGCTGCTTCGCCAAAATATTTATGTCCATAATAAAGACCGACTGCTTGTGAAAATTGACCAGTTGCCAAGTCAAAAGCATGTTTTTCTTGCGAACGAGCTGCAGCTGTTCCTGAAATCGCACGAGAAAATTCGCCACCAAGAATCCGCATCTCATCTGACAAATAGCTTGTCGCACCGCGCGCAACATTTACCAATAACCAAGATTTAATCAAGTCAAAATTCTCATGATTGACGATTTTATCAAAGTTGGCATAAAAACGTTTTTCGTAAACGACAACTTTTTCAGGCAATTTTCCAAGCAAATCAGTTATCAATTTATTAAAATTAACAGTTTGGCTAGCCGCAATAAAATCAGCAATCGCTACTGGATTGTATAAATCAGCGTATTTAGCCCATTCTTCTGAGGTATTAACATATTGCGCCAAAATTGCATCAAACTTAATTGCATTATCAGCTGTTGTTGTCGAAAAATCATTGGTATAACCAAAACGTTCAAGAATTTCAGTCGTATTTTTCTTGTAAATCGCAAGTAAGTCAGCCTTTCGCGGATGTTCATCGGCATAGAAAGTCGTGTCAGGCAAAATAAGTTTCGCACCAGAAAAAATCAGCGCATAATGCACGGCATCTTTCATGTCTGTATCAACAGATAAACTAAAAGGTAAGACAGCTTGACTATTGAAGATGAAATCAGCTAACTTGCTTTCAAAATCAGCAAAATCACGTAAATTTTCGACTTTTTCAAGCTCTGGTTTGACAGGTGCAACTCCAAACTCAAAACGCTCAATAAAATCGCCAGCTTTTTTATAAAACTTGCCAAATTCAGCCATGACAGGATCGTCAAATGTTGTGACAGTGGCAAAATCTGCCATTAACGTTTTCTCATTGTGAATGACAAGCTCATCAAAAGCTGCAATTCTTGGCCGATCTGACGGAATTTCCGTCTTTTCAAGCCAATCAGCATTGATTGCCTCAAACAAATCATCTTTTACACTTACCATATTGTTCTCTTTTCTATTTTTGATATATCTTAATTGTAACAGATTTTTGGCTAAAAAACGTCAAGTTGTTAATCAACAACACTTTTAGTTTCATTTTTTAACATTTTAAATGTTTTCAACCTCAAATTAACCAAAACCATTCTCAAGAAGTTCGATAACAGCAAGCATTTGCGCATCCGTAACTACTTTTTCAGCACCATTGACAAGTACATCAAAAACATTGTCATAAATCCGACCGTAATCGCCCACTATGGCCGGCATAAACTTCTCAATACGATCGCCACTTTGATTAAAATAAGTCAGCTTACCAAAATCTTGCGGCACATCTTCGCCAAAACCACGCGCACTTGGCATAATACCGCTCTTGAGATCATTTTCCTGTTGATCCATATTATACTTGATATAACTGCCGTTCGTTCCTTGAATCAGCCATTTTGGATAGCTAACAAGCGCCATTTCTGTCGCTTGAATGGTCGCTTTCATGTTATCAGCGTAGAAAAGTCCGACTTCAAAGTGGTCATCAACATGGCTTTGGGGATTTCGAGTTGCACGAATATCATAGCTAACTTTTTCAGGTTTACCAAATAAAGCAATCATCTGATCAACTAAATGGACACCATGTCCATAAAAAGCACCGTTGATTTTACTTGCCTGATAAATCGTTTCATCAGGACGAAAATGGTCCATATGCACCTCAAGATCAATGATTCGCCCCAAATAGCCCGTTTTCAGAATATGTTCAACCGTCAGAAAATCGCTATCAAAACGACGATTTTGAAACGGCATGAAAAAGCAATTTTTCATCTTGGCAATATCAATCAACTCTTCCATCTCAGACAATTTTTCAACAGCGGGCTTATCAACCATCACATTTTTACCAGCCAGCAACAACTGTTTAACCAAGGCAAAATGCGTATTTGCAGGTGTCACAACGACAACAAGGTCAATCGTCTCATCATCAATAATATCTGCAACGTCAGTCGTGAAAATCGTGCCAGTTGCCTCAAGTTCAGCTTGTGCAATAAGATTTTTCCCCAAAGTTCGAGCGTAAATCCGCCCAATTCTCATATTGTCACGGCTTTTCACATAAGGAATATGATAACGATTCGTTGATTTGCCAAATCCGATATAAGCAATATTTAATTTCTTCATGACTTCTATTATACGCTACCACTTCTAAAAATACACTTTTGAGGTCTTACTAATGCTTAAATCGCAAACAAAATGATTTTCCCTATGAAAGACTTAGCGACCGCCACGACCTCCCATACCGCCACCAAGACCACCGCCTTTCATGCCACCTTGGCTAGCAGCACTTTCTTCCGTAATAGCTGTTTTTGTACCATTTGCCGAAACTTGCGTAATCGTTGCACCACTTTGGCTATAATTGCCGTCAAAGTCAATCGGTGACCAATCACGGGCGCTAGAGGGATCGTTTATCGTAATCGTACCACCTGTTATCGTCAAATCGCCATTTGAATCAATCCCGTCACCACTGCCAGAAAGTCCCGCAGCAACCGTTATCGTACCGTCCGAAATCTCAATACTACCAGTGCTTGAACCAAAACGGTCTTGCGTTGTTGCCGCGGTATCATTGCCACCTGCGCCATTGATACCATCATCTTGTGCCTTAATCGCAATCGTGCCGCCCTTGATTTGAACATCACTCGCCTCAAGCCCTTCATAAGAATTCTCAATCGTGATTTTGCCGTCATTGACCGTCAACGTCCCATCTGCGTGCATGCCGTCATCTTCGACCTCAAGTATGATGTCGCCATTATTGATAACAATATCGGTCGCCGAATGAAAACCATCGCTCGTTGCCTTGATGTCAAAAGTGCCTGCGTTGACTGTAATCACACCTTGATCAGCTTCTTCAATATTAGTCGTTTTAATCGCATTACTTTCAGCATTTAAAGTAAATGTTCCACCATCAAAAGTCACACTGTCTTTTCCTTTAATCGCCTCATTTTTCGCTGTCAAATCGTAAGTACCGCTCTTGAATTTCAAGTCATTTTTAGATTGAATGGCGTTATTATTAGCAGATGTCACGACCAATGTACCACTTCCTGTGAATTTCAAATCGTCTTTTGAATAGATAGTTGCTGTCTTTTCAGAATCATTACCTGTTCCTGAAATCGTATTTAGCGTTTTTTCAGCTGTCTCAATCGTGACTTCTTTACCATTTAGAATGGCAATCGGTGCTGTTGTACTATTGCCAATTTCAGCATTATTAAGCACGATTACTACCTCATCAGTATCTGTTGCAAGATTGACCGTAATCTGCCCATTTTCCGTCTTACCTGTTATCTCATAAGTGCCAGGTTGCGTAATTGTCAGGTTGGGATCTTTTGACAAATCAACATTTGTCGCATTTTCAAGCGAAGTTGGCTCGACTTTTTCAGCGCTTGGACTTGATGATTTGACAACAGATGTTGTTGCTGTTTTGCTCGCCGTCTCTTTGTCTTTGTTGAAAATGGCAACAGTACCAAAAACAAGAGCTAATAAAACAACAACAAGTCCAATACTTAGTATTTTCTTATTTTTCATTTATAATTCACCTTTCTTAAAGGTCGTTAAGACCAAGTTTGCTACTTTGAATGACAATCGGTAGATTCCCATTTATCTCCCGCAATTTATCAAGAAAAGCCTTTTGTTGTGTGGTATCCTTTTCGATAATAACAAAAGTCGCCTCTAATAAGCTACCAAGATTCGTTGTCTTGACTGTTTCTAATTTGTAACTATTCGTAAATTCTCCCATAATTTGATTAAATTCGGAATTATAATCAGTATATTCCGGCAATGTAATCTTGACTTGTTTTTCTGCCGTTACTGATTCGCCAAATTTTGCATGCGTGTAAGCAATCATTGCCAAACTAACAATCATCACAAAAATGAAAGCATAAGTGACATAGCCCATGCCAATGGCAAGTCCTGTCGCCATTGAAAAGAAAACAGTAGTGATTTCACGCGCGTTACCTGGCGCTGAACGAAAACGCACCAAGCTGAATGCGCCAGCCACGGTAATCCCCGCGCCAAGATTACCATTGACAACCATAATAATGGCTGAAACAAGCACTGGTAAAAGTGCCACGGTAAAAATGAGATGTTTACTATAAACGTTGCGATACATATGAACTTTGGCGATAACCAGACCCGCAATAAGACTAGCGAAAATCGTGAGCAAAAG
The DNA here is from genome assembly GCF_011170085.1 of Pseudolactococcus hodotermopsidis. Taxonomy (GTDB): domain Bacteria; phylum Bacillota; class Bacilli; order Lactobacillales; family Streptococcaceae; genus Pseudolactococcus; species Pseudolactococcus hodotermopsidis. Next base: position 32,692 of record NZ_BLLI01000016.1, read on the forward strand.
AACAGGCAAACTGACAGAAAGCGTGTTGGTTGAACTAGATAGAATACTTGAAAGCATAGTTTTTTTCCTTTTCTTGATAATAAATCGGTGCAATAATTTCTTTATAGATGTTGCCGTATTTGGTAAATTTACCTTGATAAATGTCGAGTTCAGATAAAAGTCGTGAAATTTCTAATGGAAAACACTCAGAAATCTTAATTTCCATGAGAATTGTGTTAGCATCTGTCAACAATTCTTGTGTAATCGAATCCGCTTGTGTCAGGTCAAACTCCGTCAAACTATATCGGATATTTTGATCAAAAGTTATCCGAAAATCAGGGTCATTTTTACCAAACATGGCAAGCCTATCATAACTAATCAAAACTTTTGGTTGCAATGGTTCTTGTTTTTGATAATAGTCGATTTCATTTAAAATCTGACTTTTTTTGTCAATCTGTCGCCCTTTTAAAAATGCTTGCGCTTGTCCATAAATCAACTTTTCGCGCCGTTTATAGGTAATACCAGCAACTTTTTTCTTGAGTTCAATGAAAACTTGACTATCATTAGTTGGCTGACCATAGCTCCGCAGCCGCAATTTCTCCTTGAATTTCGGTTTTGAAACTGAATGCCTGATCACATCAAAATCAGATGTATCATAATAAATCGTGTGAATCGTATGTAAGCCATAGTCATCAAAAGACATATAAGGCTGCAAACGCTCAACCAAGCAGTCAAATTTATCACGCGTGAGCAAATATTTCTTCTCCTTACGCTCAAAAATTTGACCACTTTTGACTTTTACTTTTGCCATGTTTTGCCTCCATTTCTACTTTGTTAAACATATTTTACAAAATTAAACTTTCAGAAACCTTAAATGGAACTGATTTGAAGCTTAAAATAAAAAAACATCAATTTAATGTGTTTTTTTATAGGGCTCTATAATAAATCGTGTGGGAAAAATTCCCAGACGATTTTTTTGCAAAAAAAATCCTTCCTTCTATAATGTGAGTTACTAAGCAACACAAAAGAAAGGAAAGACATGTTTAATTATATCCTAAGTAAGTATCATTTACAAGAAAAAGACTGGTTATATTCAGATACTTCCCCTATTCAAGTTGATCGTCACTTTGAACTTAACGTTAAGCTAACTCAACCAGCGACTAAG